>JAUNGB010000002.1 GCA_030524715.1 Eubacteriales bacterium
AAGCCGATAACCTGATATGGTATTTTACGTATTTGTAAAAATCTGCATTGTGAATACTTTAATGAATCTGGAATAAAGCTATTTCCAGTATTTTGCCATGTAGCCGTCCGCTTCAGAAGGCGTAAGATTGAATTTCTCCATCAATCTATGAATTACCGTATCCTGCGGCACCTGAAGTTCCTGAAAGGTTTCAATACAACCTCTTATAATACCTTCGTTCAGACCTTCATTCAGACCTTCCTCTCTGGTCTGGCGCATATGTTTTTCTTCGTTATACTCATAAATACTCACGCTTTTCGCCTCCGCTCTGTTTTTGGTAAGAAAATCCGACAGGATATTTTCACGGATACATTCGGTGATAGCTTTTTCTACGGCATCCTCCAGGGGCATATGTTTTGCATATTCTCTTACCCGCGCTGTATACTCTGCATAATCGCGCAGAGTTTTGCAGGCAGTCATCAATTCCTGATTATGACCGCGGTTGATATTGACAAGAACAGCAGTCAGTTCCAAAGCCGGTTTATCCTCTGGTACCGTGAATAAATCCGACAGCTTCAGTTCCATAGTATCCGGAAGTTCCTTTTCTCCATTATAAAATATCACAAAATTCGGTGTCGGCAACTTTACAGCCCTCGAACCATATAAATTTTCATCTTTGGTATAGGCAGAATATAAATCTGCAAGGTACATCAGGTAACGCAGTGGGAGATTGGGGCTGTAGGTAGACTGGTGCTCGTAGAGAGACAAACGCAAATTAATAAGGAAGGAAATGTCATTGTGCATGGACATATAAATAGCATTTTCCAGCGTATTAATCTCCAACAGCTCCGGATCATCATAGTGCGTACCGTGCATTGCATTATACAATTCCAGAAGCTCCCGTTTACTACTGAATATCATTTCAAACATCCGGGATTTGTAGGTGCGTTTTACCGCGGGTTCGCCTGTTGCATTTGTTTGGTTCATGTAAATACCTCCTTTTAGAGAGCAGGAGGAATCAGGCTAAAAATCTCCTTGAAACCTCTCTGCTATATTGTGTAATGAAAGCATTGAGATTTCTTTGTTTGATGCCAGCCGGCAGAAATGATATCAGATGCGGGAATCCGCTTAGAACAATAGAAATGAAATGCTTTGTAATATTTTAACACAGATGAGGCCATTATTCCAGAGATTTTTTTAAAACATTTGGCTACGCCGAACTAACGAATTGAAAAGGAGGGATCCTGAGATGTGTGAAGCGATGAAAACATTAATGCAAGAGGAAATGATGGAAGCGCAGAGAATAGGCGAGGCAAGAGGCGAGATGAAAGCAAAGAGGGAGACTGCATTAAAGATGAAAAAGAAGGGATATCCCGACACTACAATTGCAGATCTGCTTGAAGTCGGTTTGAATATAGTACAGCGGTGGATCTCTGAAAAGCCATCTGTTGCGAGATAAGAAATATTAAAATTGTTAAACAGCACTTTTTTACGAGGGTTATGGAAACGATACAAATTTTCCATAGCCCTCGACTTTTTGTAAGCGCTTCAAAAGATAGCGCAGTGTAATTCTCCCGCAATGGAGGAAAAAGGGATTAAATCGGCTTTCTATAAAGATGGTCCTGCGGGGATTGGCGAAACTGCATGGCCGACAGAGATGTTGGTTGCCTGTTCATTCGACTGGAAGACAATAATTTTTCTGGATTAGTCTTAAAAGGGATGATATAATATAGCCAGAAAATGAAAAGAGGCATACAAAATGGCATTTGTTAATAAGGACTGGAACGGAACGGGAGAGATAGAGTCCGCTGAGGGCGACGAACTATGAAAAAATATTTGCTGCCGATCATTATGTTGGCAATCTTTGAAACAGTAGCGGTTACTCTTTGGCTGACAATGGATAACCTGTTTTACCTGTTTAACTTCAGCTACATAGGAATTTCCATAGCGTTAGGCATTTTCCTGTTTATTAAAAAATACAAAAACGCAAGGCGTGTTACGCAGCTCCTTGTAGGGCTTTATATGCTGGTATACCTGGGGATTATCAGCGGCGAGAATATGCAGATCGAGGGATTTTGGTATTATCTTTTTATGGGAGTATTTGAAGCGGCGACCATTCATTATGCAGTCGCCAAGATTTTCGGGCCGTTGATTTTTGGCAGAGGCTGGTGCGGGTACGCCTGCTGGACGGCAATGGCGCTTGATTTTCTCCCATACAGGATTCCCGAAACACCGGGAAAAAAGATCGGGTGGATCAGGTATATTACATTTGCAATTTCCTTTATATTTGTTTCAGCCTTGTTTCTTTTTCATATTGGCAATCTTGAGAAAATTATGTTTTGGGCGTTTATTATAGGGAATGTCATATACTATGCCGTTGGAATAATAGTGGCATTTGTTTTTAAGGATAATCGTGCGTTTTGCAAATACATATGTCCTGTTACGGTATTTTTGAAGCCGATGAGCTATTTTTCACTGCTGAGGATCAAATGTGATAAAAGCAAATGTATTTCCTGCGGCAAATGTAAAACTGTGTGCCCGATGGAAGTAGATGTTACAGATAATTCCCGGAAACGAAAGAACGGTACAGAATGTATTCTTTGTTTTGAGTGTGTGAAAAATTGCCCAAAGGATGCACTGTAGCTGAATACCGCAGGGGGAAGGAAAAAATGACAAACGCAGAATTGATTTCAGAAGCAAAGAAAGCAAGAGAACATGCATATGCACCATATTCAAAGCATAAGGTAGGCGCCGCCCTTGTTACAAAAAGCGGAAAAATCTATCACGGATGCAATATTGAGAACGCTGCGTACGGGCCGACCAACTGCGCGGAAAGAACAGCGTTTTTCAAGGCCGTTTACGACGGCGAAAGAGAATTTGCGAAAATTGCGATCGTGGGCGGATTAGAAGGGACAGACGGTGACGACACATGCGCGCCATGCGGCGTCTGCCGCCAGGTAATGATGGAATTCTGTGATCCGGAAACCTTCAGGATTATTTTGGCGGATGGAAAGGATAAGCAACTGGAGTTTACGCTTAAGGAATTGCTGCCCTATGGCTTCGGTCCGGAGAATCTTGACAAATAAAAGTGATTGAATGCTGAAATTTTTAACATAATCAAAGAATATCCGGGAGCCCTTGCTTTCATGGTTCCCGGATATTTATTGCTATTTTTCAGTCTTGGCCTCTCCGGTTGAGCTCCTTATAATGAGCTGTGCATGAAGAAGCAAAGTCCCGATAGAAATCTGGTTTATCAGGCTTTCTAATACATGGAATCCGCTTTTGCCAATCTGGATCCGGTTTTGCCTGATGGTGGTCAGAGGAGGGGCGGTATAGGCGCAGAAGGGAAGGTCGTCAAACCCGATAATACTGATGTCTTCCGGTACATGATATCCAAGCTGCTGGCACTGAAGCATTGCTGCGTTGGCAAGTTGGTCATGGCTGCATATGATTGCAGTAACACCCATTTCCAGCAATTTCGGGAGATATTTTTCTACACATTCCGCAATCATGTAGGTACTTCTGGCGCGGGTGCGGTCGGCATTTAATCCGGCTTGGCGCAGTGCATGGAAAAAGGCTTTATGCCGTGCCTGCATGATATGGGAACCGAGAGCGGCGCTTAAGTAGCCGATACTCTTATGGCCTTGCTGTTTCAGATGGGAAACTGCAAGAGTCATTCCCTCATTATTATCAACCCCAACGTAGGCAACCGTGGGGTTGTCAAAGACATAATTGTCATACAAGACGGCAGGAATCTTGCTGGTATGAAAATCTTTCATCCAGGGAGTGGCGAAATTGAATCCCATTACAAATGCCCCTATGTAATTATTTTGAATCATAAACACATCATAAGGCGTATCCTTCTGTAATTTATCTGTCACTTGTACAACATCAACGGTATAACCAGCCGGTTCGGCCAACTGGCGGAACCCCAGTATAATGTCATAGGCAAAATGATGTGTTTCTTTATATTCCATATTATCTATCAGGATACATAATTTTTTTTCTGTATCCTTCTGGCGGCGGAGTTTTTTTGTGTACCCCAGTTCTACTGCTGTTTCTAATATTTTTTTCTGTAATTCTTCACTGATATTGGCGGTGCCATTTAGCGCTTTGGAGACGGTACCCTTGGAAATTCCCAATTTATCAGCAATATCTTGCATTCTGGCCATAGAATCGTTTTCCCTACTTTATACAAATTAATGAAATTATTATATCTAAATTAACATTATATCTAAATTTAAATCGAAAAGCAAATTTTTTTGTTTAAGAGAAGAAAAAGCCTGAAGAAAGAGTGTTGCTGTTCACATCTACAATGTAAACAGTAATAGAGAAAAAAGTTTCTTGGAGTTTCTTAAAAACAAAAAGAAAAATATGGCATAATGCATAAAATAAAGTGAATATAATTGTGAAAAATGAAAGAAATTTAAGAATATAAAAATAAATTCTTGAAACTTAAACGCAAAAGTAGTATAAATAATAATTGAAATAGGAAACTAAAGGAAACAATTATATCAAAAGAAAGGGAGGAAAGAGAGGAACATGAAGAAAAGGTTAGCAATTTTGACTGTCGGCATTATGGGAATGTCTCTGATGGGCGGATGCGGCAATACGGCCCGGACTGCGTCAGAAGATGGCGGGGTAGAGAGCGTGCGTCTGATGGTGTGGGCTCCTTCAGAGGATCAGTCAAAAGACAGCGGGGAATGGCTGCAGACATGCTGTAAGGCATTTGCGGCGGAACATCCGGAGTATGATATCCAGTTTGTGTATGGTGTGGCTGATGAGGCAACGGCTGCAAATACGGTGGCACAGGATCCTGAGGCAAGCGCAGATGTTTTTATGTTTGCAAATGATAACCTTACGGTATTGACGGATGCAAAGGCGGTGGCAAAATTCGGGGGAATTTACGAAGAACAGATTATGGCAACAAACTCCCGGACAGTAACGGATTCTGTAAGGGAGGATGGTTTCCTTTATGGGGTGCCGTTTACAACAAATACCTGGTATATGTACTATGACAAGAGCGTTTTCTCCGAAGAGGATGTTAAAAATCTGGATACTATGCTGGAAAAGGGAGTGGTTTCCTTCCCGTTTACAAATTCATGGTATTTGCCTTCTTTCTATGTGGGAAATGGATGTACTCTGTTTGAAGATGGTACAGTGGAAGAAGCAGGCGTTGATTTTGCAGGCGAAAAAGCCGAGGAAGTCACTGACTATCTGATTGATCTGATCGATAATCCGAATTTCGTGGTAGATGCAGACGGCTCCGGAATGGCAGGTTTACGTGATGGTAGTATTAACGCTATGTTTACAGGTTCCTGGGATGCAGCAAGTATCAAGGAGATTTTGGGAGACAATATGGGAGTTACCTCTCTTCCGACCTACACCCTCAATGGCGAGGAAAAGCAGATGATGGCTTATGCGGGATCCAAGGCGGTAGGAGTGAATGCAACTTCTGATCATATGGTAGCATCCATTCAGCTTGCGGTTTATCTATGCTCGGCAGAGGCACAGAAGCTTCATTATGAATTGAGGAATGTGGTTCCATGCAATACGGAGCTTCTCAAGGACGAGAGCATTGCCTCAGATATGCTGGTAACAGCACAGAATGACACCTTTGACAATACCTCGATTCTTCAGCCGTTCGTAAGTGCGATGTCGAACTGCTGGACACCGGTAGAAAATATGGGTAAGGGAATCCGTAACAAAACGGTTACCCATGAGAATTCAAAGGAACAGACGCAGGGCATGAATGATGCGATGAACAGCAACGGACTCTAATGAAAGAAGATAAAAGAGGTAAAGAATATGGGATTATTTAAGAAAAGAATAAATGATTTTCCGACTCCCTATACGGTAACCGCAGCAGTGAAAGAAGGCGGGATGGAAACAAAGCTGTCTATGCTGGTGATGGGGTTGGGAAATATCGTACATAAACAGGTGATAAAAGGCCTGCTGTTTCTGGCTGTTGAGCTGGCATATCTTGTTTTTATGATAACAAGTGGATTTCATTGTATAGCAATGCTTCCCTCTCTTGGCTGGGTGGAGCAGGAGGAAGTCTGGAATGAAGCGCTGCAGATTTATGAATATACGCAGGGCGACAATTCAGTGTTGATTTTGTTATATGGTGTCGCCACCATTATGCTGACGCTTCTTATGGTTTATTTATGGAGAGAGACTTTAAAAAGCGCTTATCAGGCAGAATGTCTGGATAAGGCCGGAAAGCATGTGAAGACTTTTACGGAGGATCTGAAATCACTTCTTCATGAAAATGTACATAAGCTTTTGATGACTCCTTCACTGGCTTTTATATTCGGCCTGACTGTACTGCCGCTGGTCTTTATGATCTGCATGGCGTTTACCAATTACAGTAAGATCGACAACCATCTGGTTCTGTTTGACTGGGTGGGGCTGGAAAACTTCCGGACGCTTTTTGATTCCAGCAGTATTTTGGGAAGTACTTTCTGGTCTGTACTTGCGTGGACATTGATCTGGGCATTCTTTGCTACATTTACAAACTATATCTTTGGTATGATCCTGGCAATGGTGATCAATCGAAAAGATACAAAGGCAAAGGGATTCTGGCGTTTCTGTTTTGTATTATCATGTGCAGTGCCGTCCTTCGTATCTCTGCTTATCATGAGAACCATGCTCCAGCCAAATGGTGCGGTGAATGTTCTGCTCCGTAATCTGGGATTTCTGGGGGCGGACGGTGCGCTTCCGTTCTTTACAGATCCGCTCTGGGCAAGGGTTACCGTAATTGTTATTAATATCTGGGTAGGTGTACCCTATACGCTGCTCCAGTTGACTGGTGTGCTTCAGAACATTCCGGGAGAATTATACGAAGCAGCAAGAGTGGACGGCGCCAATGCCGTACAGATTTTTTTCAGGATCACGCTGCCGTATATGCTGTATATTACCACCCCGTATCTGATCGCGACATTTACAGGCAATGTAAATAACTTTAATATTATTTATCTGCTTTCCGGCGGTGATCCGGTAACAAATCTGGCGTCCACGGCAGGAAGCACTGATTTACTGGTTACCTGGCTCTATAAGCTGACGATCGATAAGCAATACTATAATGTTGGTGCGGTCATCGGTATTCTGACATTCGTTATCCTGGCGGTTGGCGCATTGCTTACCTATCGTAACAGCAAATCCTATAAAGAAGAAGGGGGATTCTAAAGATGGCAGCAAAAAGACAAAAATCCGCTAAACGTACACGGTTGATAAATAATACGATCGTCCATATTGTGTTGGCGATATTGGCAGCAGTATGGGTATTTCCAATCGCGTGGGTAGTTCTGACGAGCTTCCGGGCAGAAAAAGGTTCTTATGTATCCACATTTCTTCCCCAGGGATATACGATCGCAAATTATGTCCGCCTGTTTACAGACACCACACTTTTAAATTTCCCGAAAATGTTTGGAAATACATTATTCATTGCGATTTGTTCATGCATTTTATCCACATTTTATGTGCTGTCCGTATCCTATTGTCTGTCCAGGCTTCGTTTTAAGATGCGCAAACCATACATGAATATGGCGATGATCCTTGGACTGTTTCCGGGATTTATGTCCATGGTGGCCGTATACTTTATTCTGAAAGCGCTGGGACTCTCAGAAGGAGGGCTGATCCGTCTGGCATTAATTCTCTGCTACTCAGGAGGCGCAGGTTTGGGATTCCAGATTGCCAAGGGATTTTTTGATACGATTCCTACGGCGATTGACGAAGCGGCGCTGATCGATGGCTGCACCCGCTGGCAGATCTTTACAAAAATGACACTTCCACTGAGTAAGCCGGTGATTGTTTATACGGTACTGACTGCGTTCATCGGACCGTGGGTTGACTTTATTTTTGCGAAGGTTATCTGCCGCGCAAATGCAGATTATTATACCGTTGCAATTGGATTATGGAGAATGTTGGAGAAAGAGTACATTGACAGTTGGTACACTTGTTTTGCGGCAGGTGCTGTGCTGATCTCAATTCCGATTGCCGGACTGTTCATGTTCCTTCAGAGATACTATGTAGACGGAATGTCAGGAGCAGTAAAAGGTTAATGGGAAATGCGGGGATATTGCGGTGAGACGCTGCAGTATCCCTTTTGTTACGCCGGTAAAAAGCAAAGGAAAGGAACAAAATTTTATGAAAAGAGCAAGTGGAATTTTACTTCCGGTTTCCAGTATTCCGTTAAAATATGGAATTGGCGCATTCTCAGGAGAGGAATATAAATAATGTATAAAAATTAGGCGTGTTTCAATTATAGTTGACAAATATGTGTTCGGGAAACTGCTTCAAACCCGCATAAACACTAGAATTGAAGGCATGCAAGGATTTGAAGAGTGTCAACTAAATAGATTATTATATGAAACACACCAAAAATTATATTTTTGATTTATATGGAACATTAGTGGATATCCGAACGGATGAAGAGAAGCCGGAAGTCTGGGAAAAACTGAGCTTTTTTTATGGCTATTACGGCGCGTTGTACAGTGCGGGCGAGCTGAAGGAAGCTTACAAAAATCTGGTGGACTGTAAAGAAGAGCTTCATTACAGTCATGAGGCATATCCGGAAATTCAGATAGAAACGGTATTCAGAGAATTATTCACTGCCAAAGGAGTGCAGCCGGATGATAAGCTTGTGCTCCATGCAGGGCAGTTTTTCCGTGTGCTGACGACAGAATATCTGAGGCTTTATGATGGAACTGTCGGGATGCTGGAAAGGCTGCAAGGCCAGGGAAAAAAGGTCTGGCTTTTAACAAATGCCCAACGGATTTTTACAGAATATGAGCTGTGTATGCTGGATATTGAACAGTATTTTGATGGCATCCTGATTTCCTCTGATTATGGAATCAAAAAACCGGACAGCCGATTTTTTGAAATTCTGCTGGAGAAATACAGGTTGGATCCAAAAGAGTGTATTATGGTCGGAAATGATCAAAAAACAGATATTGCGGGAGCAGCAGGCGCGGGGATAGATACCTGTTACATACATTCGAATCTTTCGCCGGATTTTGATGCGGAAATTAAAGCAACGTATATACAGATGGAAATGGATATTGAAAAGGTGTGCGGGATACTTGGAATTACCAATAAGAGGGCAAATCATCTGGAATGTAAAGAGGCGGATGATAATGAAATGTGAATAAGCCGATTCCATGTAAGAAGCGGGATGAGAAAGAAAAAGAAACGACGGAGGGAATCAAAAAGCTATGAAAACAGCGAAGGACTGGAAAAAAATATATTCAGCTTCAGCTTTTCAGAAGAATGATATTTACGATGGGCATGATCTGGGTGTCCGCTGTACGGCGGAAGGGACAGCCTTTCTTCTATGGAGTCCATGTGCAGAAGCTGTAACGCTTTATTTTTATAAAGATGGAAGCAGCGGACAGGCTTATAAAAGCATTCCAATGCAAAAAGAAGATAAGGGAGTCTGGGCATACTGGACGGGAACTGAGCTTCACGGCATTTATTACGACTATGAGGTGACAATAGATGGTGAAACCAGACGGACAGCAGATCCATATGCCAGAGCATGCGGAATCAATGGAAATCGGAGTATGGCAGTGAATCTGGAAAGGACAAACCCGGAGGGATGGGATGAGGATAAAGCGCCAAAACGGCCCACGGAGAATATTATTTATGAGTTGCATGTGAAAGAATTTTCCTGGGATGAAAGCGGAGGGTTTCCAAAGGAATGCCGCGGTAAATACAGGGCATTTCTCTGCGATGACACGACCCTTTACGGAGATGGAGTTCATAAGACTGGATGTGCATATTTAAAGGAACTGGGTGTGACGCATGTGCAGCTTATGCCGGTCTACGATTACGGTTCTGTGGATGAGGCGGGAAATGAGGAAGAATTTAACTGGGGCTATGACCCGGTAAATTATAATGTTCCGGAAGGCTCTTATGCCACAGATGCTGCAGATGGGGAAGTGCGTATCCGTGAAATGAAAGAAATGGTGCAGTCTCTTCACCGGCAGGGCTTCCGGGTGATCATGGATGTGGTTTATAATCATACTTATTCGTTGGACTCCTGGTTACAGAGGACTGTGCCGTGGTATTATTACCGGGTAAATGAGGATGGAACAGCATCTGACGGGTCGGCCTGCGGAAATGATACGGCGAATGAGCGCTCTATGTGTGCAGACTATATTCTGGACTCGGTCCTTTATTGGGCAAGAGAGTATCATATAGATGGTTTCCGGTTCGACCTGATGGGACTTCTGGATTTGGAATTGATGAACCGGATACGGCAGGAACTGGATCTGAGATACGGAAAGGGTGAAAAGCTTCTGTATGGAGAACCCTGGGCGGCTGGTGCAAGCGCTATAGAGGGAAATGCAAAGGGAGCGCTGAAAGAAAATCTTGAACTGTTGGACGAAAACATTGGCATCTTTTGTGATAACACCAGAAATGCAGTAAAAGGCTCGGTGTTTGATGTGGATAAAATCGGATTTGTAAATGGCGCTGCCGGATTGGAAGAGGATATTCTGAAAAGCGTGAGGGCATGGCAGGAAACCAGGGAAGTAGGCGCAAAATCTCCGGCCCAGATTATTACTTATGTATCGGCACATGATAACCAGACATTGTGGGATAAAATAACAGATACGGTTCCGGATAAAAAAATGAGGATGCGAATCAACAAGATGACGGCAGCCGTGTACATGACCTGTCAGGGAAATCTTTTCCTGCTGTCAGGAGAGGAATTCGCCCGGACAAAGAATGGGCTGGATAATACTTACAAAGAGCCTGTTAGTCTCAACTGTCTCGACTGGAAACGTGCATGGGAGAACCGGGAACTGGTGGAATACTACAAGGGATTGATCGCATTGCGAAAACGACTCCCGGGATTATGTGATAAATCTCCGGATGCATGGAAACGGATCGGAGATATGTGGACAGAGACTTTTGCAGTTGGGTTTTCGGTAGATAACAGACAGGACAGCATGCAGGAAGTCAGGCAGGATAGCGAACGGGAAATTCGACAGGAAAGAACGGATACGGGATGGGAGACACTTTATATTATCTATAACAGCAGGCCGGAAAGCCTGAAGGTCAGGCTTTTGGAAGGAACCTGGAGTGTGCTGGCAGATGAAGAAAGCAGTTTTAAATGGAGGTCATTACAGGAAATTGCCAATACGGCGATCGTGGCGCCATCCAGTGTGCTGATTCTCGGAAAAAATAATCGGAGGAAGTGAAACAGATTTTATGAAATGGATTTATGGAAAACAGGACTGGAAGACAATGGAAAGAGGGCAGGAGAATTGTTTCCTCATGACGAATTATTTAGGAGGTTTTTCTTCCATGACAATGCTCGGTTCTGCGGCGCGTAATGACCATGCGCTTCTCATGGCATGTACACAGGCGCCGAATCATCGCTATAATATGCTTCACCGTCTGGCGGAAACAGTGGAGATCGATGGAAAAAAATATCAAATTTCCAGTCAGGAATTTGCGGATGGACACAGGGAAGAAGGATTTCGCTATCTTTCCGGTTTTATATATGAGGATACACCAGTCTGGAGGTTTCAGGTAAAGGGATTGGAAATCCGTAAAGAAATGGGGATGAAGCAGGGAGCAAATACAATTGGAATCCGATATCAACTGCATAACAGGGGACAGGAAGCCTGCAGGCTGATTCTTACGCCTTTTTTTCAGTTTGTCTCAAAGGGAGCGGATATGGATGAGGCACAGGAATTTGTAAGGAGAGGTGGAAAAATTTCTTCCGGTGGGTTGAATCTGTATTTCCGGACAAACGGCCGGATATCCGGGACACCGGAAAAAACGGAAAAATATTTTTACAGTTATGATGCCTGTGATGGGCGCAGGGAGTATGGGCATGCAAAATCAGATCATAAGATTTCCCTACGGATCGGGCCTCTGAGTTCAGGCGTTTTAGAAATTGTATATGAAATGGAGCAATCCAAAGAAACGGCTGAAATGATCATTTCAGAAATGAAGCAGTATAGAAAGGAATTGGCAGTGCGCGCCGGGTTCTGTTCTGAAGCGGCAAAGATGCTTTCAAAAAGCGCCAACCAGTTTATCGCAAAAAGAGAAACGACAGGGGGAGATACCATTCTGGCGGGCTTTCCTTTCTTTGAAGACTGGGGAAGAGATACGATGATCGCCCTCCCGGGGCTGTGTATTTCCACGGAACAGTATGAAAGTGCCAGAGAAATTCTGCGTACCTTTGCAGTGAATGAAAGAAACGGACTGATGCCGAACCTGTTCCCGGAAGGCAGCAATGAACCGATGTACAACACAGCAGATGCGGCGCTGCTGTTTATTAACTGTGTCTATCTGTATTACAGGGCTGTAAAAGACAAGGATTTTGTCCGGGAAATGTATCCGGTGATGAAACGGATTATAGAGGGGTACATAAAGGGAACAGAATTTGGAATCTGCATGGATGAAGACGGATTGATTCTGGCAGGAGAAGGACTTTGGCAGGTGACCTGGATGGATGTCCGGGTATGTGAAATTCTGCCCACTCCCCGCCATGGAAAACCAGTAGAGATCAATGCTTACTGGTATAATGCACTTTGCATTATGGAAGAGCTTGGAAAGGCTATAAAAAAGGAAGGTGCGGGATATGGAAAAATGGCGGAAAAAGTCAGAGATTCTTTTAAAAAAGAATTCTGGATGGAGGAAAAAGGATGCCTGAAGGATGTTGTTTCAGGTACGATGGCAGACAGTCAGATACGATGCAACCAGATATGGGCGGTATCCATGCCGTTTACCATGCTTGACAGGGAAAAAGAAAAACAGGTTGTAGATACAGTATTTGAAAAGTTATATACACCATATGGCTTGAGGACACTGGAAGAAAGCGATCCGGAATTTCATCCATATTACAAAGGAAGTATGTTTGAGCGGGATATGGCTTATCATCAGGGAACCGTCTGGGTATTTCCTCTGGGAAGTTATTATCTGGCCTATTTGAAGGTACATGATTACAGCAAAGAGGCAAAAGAGACCGTGAAAGAGCAGTTGGAGATTATGGAAAGCGCTATGAGGGAAGGCTGTATCGGCCAGCTTCCGGAGATTTATGACGGAAAAAATCCCGTTTCTTCCAAAGGATGTTTTGCGCAGGCATGGAGCGTAGGTGAAATACTCCGGGTTTACGCAGTTATAGAGAAATAGGCGTATTATTATTAAACAATGAAAAAGCGGGAGAGGGTCCGTAAAAAACCAATCTCCCGCGCCAAGACTCGCGTGCGAGTCTTGAACTGTCAGAAATCTTTACAGTTGTGTTTTTTGACTATTCACAGATATAGTCTTTTAAAATTCCCAGAATTTCTTCCAGCTCAGCTCCGGAAGCATGAATGTTCAGATCGATTGGTTTGGATAAATCCAGACTGAAAATACCCATGATGGATTTGGCATCAATGACATATCTTCCGGAAACAAGATCCAATTCACACTCATAATCGCTGATTTCGCTGATAAAGGATTTTACTTTATCGATGGAATTCAGTGAAATCTTTACGGTTTTCATGAATATACCTCCCTAGTATAATTTGGCACCCCATTTGACTTTCATAATAGCAGGTTGCCTTTCTGTTGTCAAGAATCGTGTACGGTTATTGCGTGTTTTGTATCGGTTTTTGTATCGGTTGTATCGTTTTGCATTGTATACGGTTATTGCGCGTTTTGCGGTAGGTGTGGTACAATATTACTGCATTTAAACGCAGATAAGCATGCAGCAAAGCGGAACGCCAATGTCCGCTTTACGGCAAAAAAAATAATGACCGGAATTTTCCGGAAGCCGCCAGGGAAGACGGCTTAATTACAGCCGGAAGGGGGAAGGAATATGCTGCAGGATATCGGGTCTCACAGATTCAGAAATGAATACCACCATATTCAGGCAGACAGATCAGACCTTTGCCTTGTATACAGAAATGGCAGGGTGCTTGTGAAATATACGGACGGGGAAATTTCCTATCCGACCTTTGAAAAACTTGGCGCACATCCGGAGAAAGGGATATACGCCTTTGCAGTAGATGATAACCACTTATTCCTGTACCTGGAAAAGGTTGAGGAAAACAAAGAATATACATATGAGCCTCTGAATCTTCTCAGAGAGGCGCGGCCCCGGGAAATGTCTTACGCGGGCGTTGTGGGTAACCATCTGAACCAGTGGTACCGGGACAATGTTTTCTGCGGAAGCTGCGCCGCACGGCTGGTACATGATACAAAAGAAAGAATGCTGTATTGCCCTGACTGCGGAAATAAGATTTATCCTAAAATCTGTCCGGCGGTTATTGTGTGCGTAACTCATAAGGACAAAGTGCTGCTTACGAAATATGCGGGAAGGTCCTACCAAAAATATGCTTTGATCGCCGGTTTTACGGAGATCGGGGAAACTGCCGAGGAGACTGTTTCCAGAGAAGTCATGGAAGAGGTCGGGCTTAAGATTAAGAACATTACGTATTATAAGAGCCAGCCATGGGGCTTTTCCGGCGGTCTGCTGATGGGCTTTTTCTGCGAGGCCGATGGGGATACGGAGATTACCATTGATACCAACGAGCTTTCGGTAGGCAAATGGGTAGATATGGAAATGCTCAAAGATATGGACGACGGCGTAAGCCTTACACGGGAAATGATGCGCAGGGCATATGAGCGCTGGCGGGACAATAAAAAAGAACAGGGGAAAAGCCTATGAGATTTATGCATTTATCGGATCTCCATATAGGAAAGCGTGTGAATGAGTATTCCATGCTGGAGGATCAGAAATACATATTGGCGCAGATATTGGAAATTGCGGTGCGGGAGAAGGCAGAGGGAGTGCTTCTGGCAGGGGACATTTATGATAAGCCCGTACCTCCCGCGGAGGCTGTGCAGGTGTTTGACAGCTTTCTCACGAAGCTTGCCGATCTAAAGCTTCCGGTGTTTATTATCAGCGGCAACCATGATTCTGCCGAACGTCTTGCCTTCGGCGCTCAGCTTATGAGCGGGAGAAGAGTGTACTTTTCTCCGGTGTATGACGGAAACGTCAGAAAAATTGAATTAGGTGATGAATACGGGGAACTGTGCGTCTGGCTTCTTCCTTTTATAAAGCCTGCTTTCGTGCGCCATGCCTTTGACCAGGAGGCAGCCAGCTATCAGGACGCCCTGAAAATAGCCGTGGAGCACATGGATATTGATACGGAGAAACGGAATATCCTGGTTGCCCACCAGTTTGTGACAGGGGCGGACCGCTGTGAATCCGAGGAGGTTTCCGTAGGGGGACTTGACAATGTGGACGCCTCTGTTTTTGACGGGTTTGATTATGCGGCCCTTGGGCACATCCACAGCCCCCAGCATATAGGGAGAGAAACTGTGCGTTATTGCGGAACTCCGCTGAAATATTCTTTTTCTGAGGCAGGTCAGGAGAAATCCGTCACCCTGGTGGATATGAAAGAAAAGGGCGCCGTTGAAATCAGCAAAATTCCGTTGGCTCCGCTTCACGATATGCGTAAGATCCGCGGCGCCTATATGGAGGTGACCGCCCGTTCTTTTTATGAAAATACAGATACGGAGGATTATGTGCAGATAATTTTGACGGATGAAGAGGATATCCCGGACGGACTGCAGAAGCTCCGTATCATTTATCCGAATCTGATGCAGTTGGAATATGACAACAAGAGAACCCGGGAAAACCGCCTGATCGAGGGCGGCGGAGAAACGGAGCGGAAATCCGAGCTGGAGCTGTTTCAGGAATTTTACGAGATGCAGAATAACCAGCCTATGAGCAAAGAGCAGGAAGCCTTTGCGGACAGCCTTATCCGGACTCTGAAGGAGGTGCAGAGATGAAGCCGTGCAGACTGACGGTCAGCGCATTTGGCCCTTATGCGGAGAAAACAGAGATCGATTTTGAAAAATTAGGCGGTAATGGCCTGTATCTTATTACCGGAGATACAGGGGCGGGAAAAACAACGGTTTTTGACGCCATTACCTTTGCTTTATACGGGGAAGCCAGCGGAAGCGTGCGGGAATCTGGCATGTTCCGGAGTAAATATGCCAGACCGGAAACGCCCACCTATGTGGAGCTTACTTTTTTGTACAGAGGAAAGCAGTATACAGTGACCAGAAATCCGGAATACCAGAGGCCAAAGGGAAGAGGCGCCGGACTGACCCTCCAGAAGGGAGACGCCACTCTTATTTATCCGGACGGCCGCCAGCCGGTCACGAAAACAAAAGAGGTCACAAAGGCGGTCACAGAACTGATCGGCCTGGATTACAGACAGTTTACCCAGATCGCCATGATCGCCCAGGGAGATTTCCAGAAGCTGCTTCTGGCAGGAACCGCTCAGAGAGGGGAGATTTTCCGACGGATCTTCCATACGGATATTTATCAGGATATACAGAACAGGCTGAAGGACGCCGTCAGGGAACGCTGGAAGGAGTATGACGAAATCCGAAGAAGCATCAGCCAGTATATGTCCGGCGTTGTCTGCGATGAGGATGCCGTTTTGGGACAGGAGCTGGAGGATCTGAAAAAAGTAAAGTTTGAAGGCAAGGTGGAACGGGGCCTTGAGATCCTGGATATTCTTCTTGTGCGGGAAAAGGAGCATCTGAAGGAACTGGACGGCCAGGCAGGCCTTCTGGAAGAGAAAATTGCCATGGAGGATCAGCTTCTGGGCAAAGCAAAGCAGGGAAGGCTTCTGAAAGAAGAGTGGGAGCGTAAGCAGGAGGAGAAGGCCGTACTTGCTCCTGAGCTTGCGCGTACACAGGAAGAAATGGAAAAGGCAAAAACAGAAGCACAGATATGTGAAAGGCTGCAGGCTCTGATTCAGGAAAACGAACAAAGCCTGAACGTTTGCCTTGAGCTGGAAGTCCTGAAGAACTCCGTAAACGAAAACACCGTAAAAATCAAAAACGCTGTCAGGGAAAAAGAAGAACAGGAAGAGAAGAGAACTCAGTCAGCCGCTTCCATTGAGGAAAAAAAGAAGCTTCTGGAAGGTATGAAAACAGTGGGAGAAGAGAAGGAACGGCTGGCAAACCAGCAGGAAAAGCTGGAGCAAAGAAGATGCGATCTTGCGGAGCTTTCCGGGGATTTCGTAAGTATACGGGAAGAGCAGAGGAAGCAGGAGGCAAGCCTGAAGAGAGAGCAAAAAAAATCCGGGGAACTGGAAGCAGCAATCCGGGAGCTCGCAGGCAGGGCGGAAAAACTCCGCGGTCGCGACGCCCTTCTTGTTTCCCTAAACGGCGAATGGGAGAGGCTTTGCAGACAGAAGGAGAACCTGGAAAAGCAAGGGGACGGCCTGAAGGAAAACACGGACAGGCTGGAAAAGCAGAAAAACCAGTTGGAGGCGGTTTTAAACACAGAACAGGAGCTGACTCAAAGAAATACAGAGCGGAAAGCAAGAATGGAAGAGCTGAAGGGCGCGGCGATGGAAGAGCAGGAGCTTCTCAGCCAGGGGAAAGCCCTGCAGGAGCGCTACCAGAGACTGGAGGAGCAATACCGTACGCTTTTTGAAAAGCAGGAGGCTTATTTAAAGGCATCCAAAAAAAGAGATACTCTGCGGGAAGGGTACAATTATCTGGAAAGGCTGTTTCTGGACGCCCAGGCGGGAATGCTGGCTCTTCGCCTTCAGGAGGGAGAGCCGTGTCCGGTCTGCGGCTCTGTCTGCCATCCGGCGCCGGCGGTCCTTCCCGGGGAGGTTCCCGACAAAAAGCAGTTAGACAGAAAAAAGGCGGAGCTTTCCAAAGCGGAGGCGGCAGCGGAACAATTGAGCGCCGATGCGAGAAACAGCAGGGAGCAGATCGAAAAGGAGCTTTCGGGGCTTAGGGAGATGTACCGCGCCGAGCCGGTATTTCAGAAACTTCCCCGGGAAGAATGGCCGGAGGCTGCGGCAGAGAGCGGGAATCCGTATACGCAGCCAGACTGGGAGAAGCTGGCAGAGCTTTTGAAAAAGCAATTGGGAAGCATGAAAACGCTGTGGCAGGAGGCCGCAGAAAAGAAACGGCAGTATGAGGCAGCAGTCAGGGAGGGAGAAGAGCAGGAGAAGAAGCTTACAGAGCTTCAGAAGAAGAAAGTGGATCTGCAGAAATCCTGCGATTCTCTGGACGGATGGCTGCAGGCTGCGAAGCAGCAGATAAATGCCGCGCTTCAGGAAATTGGACAGTCGTCCATGGAGCAGGCAGAGTTCTGCCTGAAGGAACGTCTTGATCAACTGTCTGAAAAGATCAGGACAGCGAAAGAGGAAATTTCAGAACGGGAAAAATATCAGAAGGAACAGGAATCCCTTGAGAAGCGTTTGGATAAAAATACCGGAAATGTGCAGAAGCTGCAAAGCTCCCTGGAGGTTTTAAAGCACAGGTATTCTGAAAGGAGGGGCCAGCTTGCGGCGTTTGTTTTGCAGCAGGATATGTTATGGGAGGCTCAGACAAAGGACGCGGCGCAGTTGGCGGACGAGGAACTGACGGAAGCCGCACGGCAGGCGGAAGCCGCCCTTGAAAAATCAATGGCAGAGCTTAAAGCTGAAATCGCGGTAAATCAAAGCAGATTGCAGCGGAAGGCTCTGCTTGAAAAAGAAATTCCCCAAAAGGAGCGCGATGCTCTAAAGCTGGATGAAAAAATCCGGAAATGTGAGCTTCAATTGTCCCGCTTTCAAACGGAGGCAGAGAAACAGGAAGAGCAGATCATCCGGAAGGAAGCTCTTCTTGCGGGCAAAACCAGGAAAGAACTGGAGGACGGGATCCGTACATATACAACACAGCGCAGGGAACTCCTTGAGAATCAGGAGAAAGCGCAAAAGGTTTACCAGGAATACCGTACAAAGCTCGCGGCTCTGGAAGCCGCCGTTACAGCCCTCGGAAATCAGATAAAGGAGACGGAAGAACTTAAAGAGGATGAGATAGCCGCCCGCAGGCAGAGTCTTTTGAGGGAACGGGAGGATATCGTAGGAAAGCGTACGGAATTATACGCCGCTTATAAGAAAAACAGAGACATTTTTACATCTGTCCGCGGCAGGCAGGAAGCCATGATCGTGACAGAGCAGGATTACGTCAGGGTACGCTCCTTGTCTGACACAGCCAACGGCACATTGGGCGGCAAGCGTAAGATCGAACTGGAAACTTATATTCAGATGACATATTTTGACAGAATCTTAAGACGCGCCAATCTGCGCCTGCTTACTATGAGCAGCGGCCAGTATGAACTGAAAAGACAGGAGGACGGCGGAAACAAAAAAGAAAAGGCAGGGCTGGAGCTGAATGTGATCGATCATTACAACGGAAGCGAGCGCAGTGTGAAGACCCTGTCCGGAGGGGAATCCTTCCAGGCGTCTCTTTCTCTGGCTCTTGGCCTTTCCGACGAGATCCAGCGCTGCGCCGGGGGAATCCGGCTGGACGCCATGTTTGTGGACGAGGGCTTCGGTTCTCTTGACGAGGAATCCTTAAATCAGGCCATAAAAGCCCTGAACGGACTGACCGAGGGCGACCGTATGGTGGGAATTATTTCCCATGTGGCAGAATTAAAGGAACGGATCGAGAAAAAAATCGTAGTTACAAAGGAACGGAGCCGGGACGGCGTCGGCAGCCGGATCCGTGTGGAGGCATAAGACAGCGCCGTCTGGCTCCCGCCTCTATAGGCGGTTAGTAACGAATTTGTATCAGTGGCGGGATTCAATCCCCCATCTGATATACGCTTTGCGGGGATGTGCAGGGATTCGGTTTGGAATTATGTCAGCGTAGCTGACCCGAATCCCGCACCAAGACTCGCGAGCGAGTCTTGAATCCAGGGTTACTGAAAAGAGCGGGGAATTGTAAAGAAGGGAAGAAGGAACGATATGCAGGATGATTTTCAGTTATTATATCCGCCGGGATATGATTCCTCACGGGAAATCCCCATGAAGAATTTTGATTTTATAAAATCGCTTCAGATAGACGATATGGTCGTATTGGTAAAGGAAAGCTACAGAGGATTCCGCGACCTTTCTCTGGACAAATTTTTTTCGACGGATCCCAAGGTTCTGGACTACCGGCTTTCTATTGTAGAGGATCTTGTGGAAAATCCCGGGCTGTATGAGTGCTTTTGCAGCTCAATCCCTGTGATTTCCAATATTCAGGAGCTTCGGAAGGTCATGCAGAATGATTTTACGGTGGAGTCTTCTTTAAATTCCATCCGCTGTCTGGAAATGTATCAGGAGATCGTGGAATTATTTGCCGCATGTTTCCGTGATATCCATCCGCGTTCGGAAGGGATGAAGGCATTCCGGCAGCAGATTCTTTCCATTACGGAGAGTAGCGACTACCGGAATCTGTCGTCAGAACTGTCAAAGATGGAGGTCCGGTTCGGATATATAAAAGGCGTTACCATCGGGATCAATCTGGACGATGCTTTGCAGCCAAAGGAAGCCGGAATTATTTCCATACAGGATAAACCGTTCCGTGCCGGAAGTATTATTGACAGGCTGCTTAAGAAAAAGGACAGGGAGGCGCAGACGCTGATGACGCCGCTGTATCCGCTTCCCAAAGGGCTCCGGGGAGAAGAACAGCAGGCTCTTAACAGCGCCGTAAGTACGGCGCTGCATAAGATTTTCGCTAAATCCTTACGGAATTTTGAACCGCTGGTACAGAATTATTATAATGTAAATACCGCAATGTTTGTGGCCCTTCTGGACGATATCCGTTTTCTGACTGCGGGAGTAAAATTTATATTGTCCATGAAGGAAAAGGGATATTCCATGTGCCGGCCGCGGATCGCCTCCATGGAGGAAAAGCGGTGCGAATTAAAGGAAGTATATAATCCGGTTCTGGCAAGTCGGGATATTGAAGAAACCATTGTCTCAAATTCGTTTCAGATGGATGAAAACGGACGCTTTTATCTGGTAACAGGGCCGAACCACGGGGGAAAATCCATTTTTGCCTATTCCATCGGTATGGCGCAGGCACTGTTCCAGCTTGGGCTGTTTGTTCCGGCAAAGGAGGCGTATATGAGTCCTGTTTCGGGAATTTATACGCATTTTCCATCTTCCGATGAGGACAATTACGGAAAAGGAAGGCTGGAAAGCGAATGTGCGCGCCTCAGCGAGATCATGAAGGAGCTTACGGACACGGATATGCTTCTTATGGACGAATCCTTTTCCAGTACCAGCGGGCTGGAGGCAGGCTATATCGCTTCAGAGGTGCTGACGGGAATCGGAATCATTGGCTGCGGCGGGCTGTTTGTCACCCATATCCATGACCTTCCCCTGCAGGTGGATACCTATAATGGGCATCCGCGCAACCGGGGAAAGATCGATAACCTTGTGGCGCTGATGGAAAACAAAACAGACGGCACCCGGAGCTACAAAATATCCCGTACCACGCCGGACGGCTTAAGCTATGCTCGTGATATTGCCAGCCGTTACGGACTTGATCTGGAAGGAATTCTTTCTAATCAAAGTACTAACCAAAATCTTTCGGAATAAAACCAGAATTTTCTGGATATTTTGCCGTTCGTTTGGTACAATAGAGTTACAATATATATTACCAATGAAAAGGAGCATATATTACTAATGAAAAGGAGGGATCTCATGTATCGAAAAAGAATCACCAAACAAACACTTAAAAAATCCACGGCTGTTTTAACGGCTTCAACGCTTATTCTCGGGGGAAGCAGCGCCGTTTTTGCGGCGTCGTCCTATCAGGAAACAGAAAAAGAGGCGCTGTCCGCATTGACGGAGAGTATGGCCGAGGGCTGGGATAAGAGTCTGGATGAGTACGGGACTGCAAAGCAGGGAGAAAAGGCGGATATTTCTCTGAATCTGGAGGATGCCGGACGTTCTATCCTGGGCCTTATGGTACCGGTGGATCTGTCCTGGCTGAATAATATCGGCATGGATATGGATGTTGCCATTGAAGATGCTGTGGAAGCCGTAGACGCTGAGATCTATGTAAATGACACGACTGTAGGCACCATGCGTATCCTGCTGGATCTGGCCTCTATGGTGGAATACATACAGATACCGGAGATCAGCGAAAGCTATCTGAAGGCAGATCTTTTAGAGGAAAATACGATAGATGTGGAAAACGGCGACGGTTCTGATTCTGTGGAGATAGATGAAGAGGCCTTTGAAAAATCTGCTCAGATCACAGAAGCGATCATGTCAGATCCTGAAGCATACCTGCCGGATGGAGCGACCATGAAGGAGATCCTTGACCGTTACGTAACGATGCTTCTGGATTATCTTAAGGAAGGCCCCTCTGTGGAGGAAACGGTTTCTGTTTCCGGAATCGGGCAGGACTGCACCGTTTATGAAGGACAGATGACCGAGAAGGATGCGGTGGATTTTGTGAAAGAGGCTCTGACGGCTGCCAAAGAGGATGAACAATTAAAAGAGCTGATCGAATCCTGGCAGGAATTTGCGGAGGACACACAGGATTTATACGGAGATTTCCAGAAGGCTGTGGAGGACGCGCTGGCAGATCTGGAAACAGAGGAAGAACTTTCTGAGACGGAATATATTTCTTCTAAAATATGGGTAAGCGAGCAAGGCAAGATTGTGGGACGCGAGTTCGCAGTATGTGAAGGCATTGACAGCGAGCCGCTTTTTACCTGGAAGAATCCTCATAAGGACGATGCGTCCGGACTGCTGATAGAGTTGAACAGCGATGAAGGCGTGCTCTCCCTTGGAGGCAGCGGAGAGACTAAGGACGGCAAAATGAACGGCTCCTATGATATTGCGTCAGACGGCGTCATTGTCGCGAACGTTGTCATGGAGGACTACGACCTGGAGACAGCGAAGGCAGGGTATCCCAACGGATCCTTTACGGTTTCTTTCCCTCAGGGAGACGTCGAAGAATCGGAATCAGCCTATAATCCTCTCGCCAATTTCAGCCTGGTGCTGAATCTTATATCTGACGAAGCGTCCGACACCAGTGAAATCGAGCTGAGCGTGCTCAGCGCAGGGGTGTCCCTGGGCTCCCTGAAGATCAACGGTTCTCTGAGCGAAGGCATGGAAATCCCGGATATAGAAAAGGCCGGTACTATCTATGACGCGGCAAACGAGGCTGATATGGAAGCTTACGCAGAAGAACTTGATTTCGGAACGATTCTGGATAACGCCCGCACCGCAGGCGTTCCCGAGGCTCTGGTGGCTCAGCTTGATGAGGCGCTCCAGTCTGCATTATCAGGAGAAGAAGAAACGGATCTGACAGAAGACGGAGATGCATCCCCTGAGGAAAATCAGGAGGATGCTGCGGAGGAAGAAGAGCCAGAGAAAGAGGAAACAGAAGCAGAAGAAAACGGAGCAAAATCATAGAAGGCTGACGGAGTAAGTATTCGGCCTGGCTGCCCGGGGAGAAAGAAGCTGGTAAAAGCTGACTGAAGTCCCGGGGGAAATTCCCGGAAGAGAGTTTTGAAGGAATCAAAACACAGAATAAGTATTAGAAGAATGCCGTACCTGAGAGATGTCTTAGGTACGGTATTTTTGTGCGCAATTTTATTTTTTTGTATTTCACTCTTTTTTCACGAATTTTTCATCATTTCGGCAAACAATCCCAATATACTTATAGAAAAAACTGCAAAGAGGTGATGTGTTATGGCAGAGTTCCGGCATGAGTGGAAACATGAGATCACGGTATCCGATATGTTCGTTCTGCGGCAAAGGCTGCGGACGGTTGCGCGGGCGGATACCCATACGGTAAACGGAAGGTATGAAATCAGGAGCCTGTATTTTGACAATGCGTCGGATAAGGCGTTGAGGGAAAAGCTGGACGGGGTAAACCACAGGGAAAAATTCAGGATACGATATTACAATGGAGATACTTCTCTGATCCATCTGGAGAAAAAAAGCAAGCATAACGGGCTGTGCGGCAAGCAAAGCGCAGTTCTTACATCAGAAGAAGCCCGGGCCATTGTAAACGGGCAGTATGGCTGGATGATGAACAGCGCCGACGAGCTTGTCCGGGAGCTTTACTTTAAGATGAAGACTCAGGGGCTCAGGCCGAAAACCATTGTGGATTATACTCGGGAGCCGTTTGTTTACGCACCGGGAAATGTCCGTGTGACCATCGATTACAATATCAGAACCGGGCTTTACTGTACGGATTTTCTGAATCCTTCCTGTGTGACCATTCCGGCAGGAGACGCACCGATCATTCTGGAGGTAAAATGGGATGAATTTCTTCCTTCTGTTATCAGAGACGCCGTACAGCTCAACAGCCGCCGCTGCAGCGCTTTTTCCAAATATGCAGCCTGCCGGATCTATGGCTGACCCTATATAAAATAAAGGAGAATAATGACGATGACTTTTAATGATATTTTTAAATCAAGCTTTTTGGAGAACATCAACAGTATCAGCATTCTTGATATGACACTGGCGCTGGTGCTTGCCTTTGGTCTTGGGCTGTTCATTTTTATGGTTTACAAAAAAACATATACCGGCGTGATGTATTCCTCAAGCTTCGGGGTTACTCTGCTTGCCCTGACCATGATCACGACCCTGGTGATCCTTGCCGTAACCTCTAATGTAGTGCTGTCTCTTGGTATGGTCGGCGCGCTGTCTATCGTCCGTTTCCGTACAGCTATTAAGGAGCCTCTGGATATTGCGTTTCTTTTCTGGTCCATCGCCGTCGGAATCGTCCTGGCGGCAGGTATGATCCCTCTTGCTGTGATCGGAAGCGTGGTCATAGGCCTGATCCTTCTGGTGTTTGTCAACAGAAAATCACATGTAAATCCATATATTGTCGTTCTTAGCTGCGACGGCTATGAAAGCGAGCAGAATGCCAGAAAATTTCTGGAAGAGCAGACGGAACGATGTGTGGTGAAGAGTAAAACAGCTCAAAAGGGCTGTGTGGAATTGAACCTGGAGATCCGTATGAAAAACGAAAATACGGATTTTATCAATGCCCTTGCTGATATGGGCGGCGTAAACAGCGCGGTGCTTGTCAGCTACAATGGCGAGTATATGGGATAAGGGGGCGTCTGAATGTCAACGCACAAGCATTTTGATAAGGTGTGCTGCGCGGTCCTGGCGCTGGTTCTGATCGTTACTGCTGTATTTATGAATGCGGAAAGGTTTGGTATCCAAACCCAGGCGGCGGAAATGGGCTATGAGAAGAAGCTGTTTGATACCTCGGCGGTACATACCATTGATATTGAAATGGATGACTGGGACGGCTTTCTGGAAAGCTGTGAGGATGAGGAATACGAAACATGTTCCGTGATCATTGACAACGAGGCCTATAAAAATGTGGCGATCCGCGCCAAGGGAAATACCTCTCTCAGCTCCGTAGCAGCATATGGGAATGACCGGTACAGCTTTAAAATCGAATTTGACCACTATGACAGCGGGAAAAATTACTACGGCCTTGATAAGCTCAGCCTGAATAATATCATTCAGGACAATACATATCTGAAGGATTATCTGGTTTATCAGATGATGGGAAGCTTCGGAGTATCCGCGCCTTTGTGCAGTTTTGTGTACATTACCGTCAACGGAGAAGACTGGGGGCTGTATCTCGCCGTGGAGGGTGTAGAGGAAAGTTTCCTTGAACGGAATTACGGAAGCGATTACGGGGAACTCTATAAGCCGGACAGCATGAGCATGGGCGGCGGAAGAGGAAACGGCGGAAACTTCAATATGGAGGATATGGAAGATGCTTTCCAAAAAGATGGCAGTGACGACGGAGAAACGGGAATGCGCCCGGATGCTCCGGATAATGGGGAACTGCCTGAAAACGGCGGTGCTCCCGGCAGCGGTTCCATGCCTGATTTTGGAGGCGCTGATGATGGTGGGAATACCAGCGGAAATGAAGATACAGAAAACGGCAACGCTCCCGGAAGTGGTTCCATGCCTGATTTTGGAGGTGCAGGCGGCGGGGGTCAAATGATGGGCAGCGATGATGTTGCGCTTATTTACACGGATGACGAATACAGCAGCTATTTCAATATATTTGACAATGCCAAAACAGACCCCTCCGACGAGGACAAGGATCGTTTGATCGCATCATTGAAAACTCTCAATGAAGGCACGGATATAGAAGATGTGGTAGATACGAAACAGGTTATCCGCTATTTTGTCGTACACAATTTTGTCTGCAATTTTGACAGCTATACAGGCTCTATGCTCCATAATTATTATCTGTATGAAGAAGACGGCAAACTGTCCATGATTCCCTGGGACTATAATCTTGCCTTTGGCGGCTTCCAGTCCGGGGCTGACGCCACGGAAATGGTCAATTATCCTATTGATGATCCGGTATCCGGAGGCTCTGAGGAAGCCCGCCCGATGCTTGACTGGATTTTTGCCGATGAACAATATACAGAGCTGTATCATCAGTATTTTACGGAATTTGTTGAGGAATATTTTGAAAGCGGCGTTTTTGAGAAAATGATAGATTCTGTGATTTCCCTGCTCTCCCCTTATGTAGAAAAGGATCCGACAAAATTCTGCACCTATGAGGAATTTGAGGAAGGGACTGCCGCATTAAAGGAATTCTGTCTGCTTCGCGCTGAGAGTGTGAAAGGACAGGCAGAGGGCACGATTCCCTCCACCTCTGACGGGCAGAAGGAGGATTCCTCATCTCTGGTTGACGCATCAGATCTCTCCATTTCCTCTATGGGGTCTATGGGAAATACCATGGGAGGCCGTGGAGGACAGATGGGAGAACGCCCGGATGAGCAGGGTATAAACGAGAGTGCGAACGAGCAGGGTATGAGAGGACAAGAACTGAGCGAATCGGATGAGCAGGATTCAGACAGTGAGTCTGAGAAAGAGCCGACCAGGGAAACAGAGCCAGAAGCAGGCGGTGAAACAGAAGAAGAGCCAGCCGAAGGAACAGAGCAGGAAGCAAGCGGCGAAACTGAGGAATCAGAAGAAAATTCCGGTGAGGCAGCAGAGCAGGAAGCAGATAAGGCCTCAGAGCCGGCATTTGCAGAGAAACAGAGACAGATGCCTGACAATAATTTTACCGACAATAATTTCCCGGGCAGAACGGGAGACGCCGCTGCATCTTCGGATAACAATATGCTTTTGTTGGGAATATCGGTCGCTTTCCTGCTTGCAGGCCTGCTGATTGCTTTCAAATATAAAAGATAACAACCAAAATACAGATCTGTTTAACCGGAAACGAATTGTCAAGGACTTTTTAAAAAACATTTTCGAATCTGGCGATTAGTGGAGAAATCAGTTGTTTCCAAAATGGAAACAACTGCGGCAGATAGTATTTACAGGACAGGACATATGCATACGCCCGTATTTACCAAGCTGATAATCCGATGTAGGGGCAATTCAACCCACTTAGAACATATAACACCCCATTGTTAGAAGGATGTAAAGTGTGTTATAATTGGTAAAATCATTGGTCCTGCAGAATGACAAAAGCACATAATTGCAGGCGCGGATAAAAGAGTGTTAAAATAATGGAGTGCTGCAGGAAGGAGGTATTTACGGGATGAGTAAAATATTTAATATTGATGGGGCTTGTGATCCTGAACTGCACTATATGGTTGATATATCAGGACGCTTACAGGAAATCAAAGCCATGGTGGACAGCGGAAAGTACTTTACCATAAACAGAGCCAGACAATATGGAAAAACAACGACGCTGGCTGCCCTTAGCGAATTACTGAAGGATGATTATCAGGTGTTCAGTCTGGATTTTCAGACAATAAGTTACGGGGATTTTGAGTCAGAACAAAACTTTGTCGCCGCATTTTCGAGAGAAGTGTTAGATTGCTCAGAGAATATATCAGATGAGGTCAGAAGCGAACTGGAATTATTTTCAACCGGAAAGGTTCGGGAGGCGACACTTTCCGTATTATTTAAATCCCTGATTAAGCTGTGCCGAAAATCAGAAAAGAAAATCGTTCTTATTATTGATGAGGTAGATACCGCAACCAGCAATCAGGTATTTGTTGATTTTCTTGCTCAGCTTCGGGCATACTATCTTAAGCGGAGAAAAACGCCTACGTTCCACTCGGTAATTTTGGCAGGAGTTTATGACGTTAGAAATATTAAACGAAAGCTTCGTCCGGAAGAGGAACGTAAGACAAACAGCCCGTGGAATATTGCCGCCCGATTCCGTGTTGATATGGGCTTTTCAGCGGAGGATATCGCCGGAATGCTGAAGGAGTATGAGGATGAACACCAAACAGGAATGAACATTGAGGATATGTCGGGCTTGATCTATGATTATACGTCAGGGTATCCTTACCTTGTTTCCTGGCTCTGTAAAAGCCTTGACGAAGATATTGCAGGAAGCGAGGGATTTCCTGATAATAGCAGCGCATGGACGAAGGACGGTTTTCTGGCGGCTGTAAAGCTGCTGCTTAATGATCAGAATCCATTGTTTGAATCGCTGATAGGAAAACTCAATGACTTTCCGGAACTGAATCATGTAATTTCCAGATTGTTGTTTCAGGGGCAGAGTATTGCGTATAACCCCGATGATCCCGCTGTTCAGATGGCACAGATGTTTGGATTTATCAAAGTGGAGAATTCTACAGTTTTGATAGCCAACAGGATATTTGAAACCAGATTATACAACAATTTTCTTTTGAAATTTAAAGAACAGAACAGCAGTATTTTTGCAGAGAGTTCCAGACAGAAAAATCAATTTTTCATTAATGGTTATCTGAATGTAAAAAGAATACTGGAAAAATTTGTGGAGTGTTTTGATGAGTTATATGGCGATAAGGGAGAAACTTTTCTTGAAGAGGATGGAAGACGCTATTTTATGCTGTTTTTAAAACCTATTATCAATGGAATAGGAAACTGCTATGTAGAAGCGGAGACTCGTAACCGGGAACGTATGGATCTGGTGATCGATTATCTTGGGGAACAGTATATTATTGAAATGAAAATATGGCGAGGCAATGCATATAATGAACGCGGCGAGGAACAGCTTTCGGCTTATCTTGATTATTTCCATCTGAACAAGGGATATATGCTCAGCTTTAACTTTAATAAGAAGAAGCAGATTGGTGTAAAGAATATTGTTCTGGGAGATAAATTGATCGTAGAAGCGGTGGTATAAGAATTTATCATTTCCCGAAAGAAATTGTTGAATTGCCTATATAACAGTGCTACCTGACTTCCGTCGTTTCTCTCAAAACCTAGTACTCTGAGAATTGTACTGGATGATTGTTAGGATTCTTTTGTCGATGATTTTGAGACTTTTAAGCGGTGTATGGAAATCAATATCCATACACCGTTTATACTTTTGAACACTATTCTGCCCATCGTTTTAATACATCTTGTACATGACCTATGGAGCATTGTAGTGTCCCTGCAATCCCTCTTAGTGTCATTCCACTGTTACGCAGTTCCAGAATCGTCTTGTCTGTATCTTCTGCGTATAATCTTTTCCGTCCGGCACATCTTGGATTGTGGGAATTACGGATGTCCTCTCCGTTTGTATTTTTTTATATTTCTCGCTGATTTCTTCCAGCAGTTCCCAGAGTTCCAAGCCATAACACCTGGTATACATTACAGCAAGCTGATATAGTTCCAGGAGATTCTGCCTGTTCATTTCCATTCCCATATATCTTTTACTCCTTTAAAACCGTTGTTATTGCCTGACCAGACCGTATTGGCTCAGCGCTTAATACAGCGGCCTGTTTCTTTTCATTCCTGTCCGCCGTGGGTATACGATTCACTCAGGAATCAAGCAGCATACAGTTTTGGAAGAAATTTTCAACTTCCTTTTGGGATAGATACAGTGCATCCAGAGTTGTTAGTCCAGTCATTTTTTTTACTTTTTCGTTCACCGACTGGTTTCTGGATATGTTAATGTAAGAGGCTTTTCGGGATATGCTGAATGGTGTTCTTGAAAAGCAGATACGCAAGGGAGATTTAAAAGCTGCCTGCCGCCCTTACAGAAAAGGCGAACAAGCAGCAGCTAATAACCTTGTTGGAAAAGGCTTTTTTAGCAGAAAGCAGCGAAACGGTTGATTCCGGGAATAAGAAATAGTATAATCCTAATATAATTTCGAGTTATTTGGGGTACATATATAAGCGGGAGTTAGAAAGATATGAGTAACATAAAAGCAGAAGAAGCAATGCGAGAATTAACGCTGATGCTGTTGTACCTCTCTCGGTTTGCGCAGGGCGAGCGTGGCTTTTGCAGCCAGCAGTGCAAAAACAAGCATAATATATAAGAGCAGGGCAAAGAATAAAAACGGGGAATAGAAGGGGGAATGGTCATGAACGAAGGAAACAAACTGACGCCCTATGAAACAAGAGAAATCCTGTTTTATAAAACTGATAACGGCGATGTCCGGGTTGAAATTCTTCTATATCAGGAAAACCTATGGCTGACACAGGCAAAAATGGCTGAATTATTTGAAGTTCAAAAAGCTGCCATTTCAAAACATTTAAAAAACATCTTCGAATCTGGCGAATTAGTGGAGAAATCAGTTGTTTCCAAAATGGAAACAACTGCGGCAGATGGTAAGCGATATAATACTAATTACTATAATCTGGATGCCATAATTGCGGTCGGATACCGTGTTAATTCTAAAAAAGCAACCATGTTCCGCATTTGGGCAAACCGCATATTAAAAGAATTCATTATTAAAGGTTATGTAATGGATGATGCTCGCCTGCGGGAGCCGGAAAACTTCTTCGGTAAGGACTATTTTGAAGAGCAGTTGGAGCGAATTCGTGACATTCGTTCCAGCGAGCGCCGGTTCTATCAGAAAATCACGGACATTTACTCCCAGTGTAGCGCTGACTATGATGTGAACAGTCCAATTACGAAAGAATTTTTTGCAACAGTACAAAATAAACTCCATTATGCTGTCACCCACCATACGGCGGCAGAAATTATCTATGAGCGGGCCGACAGCACAAAACCGAATATGGGTCTGACCACTTGGAAAAACGCTCCGCAAGGCCGCATTCGTAAGGCAGATGTTTCGATTGCTAAGAACTACTTAAATGAAGAAGAAATGACAAATCTGAACGAGATCGTGACAATGTATCTGGACTATGCGGAACGTCAGGCACGGCGGGGAAACATCATGTACATGCAGGACTGGGCGATTCGTCTGGATGCTTTCCTCCAGTTCAATGAAGAAGATATTTTGCATGACAAGGGCAAAGTAACCGCCGCTATTGCCAAAGCCTTTGCAGAAAGCGAGTTTGAGAAATACCGTGTCTTGCAGGACAGGACATATCAGAGTGACTTCGATAAGCTTGTAGCCAGCACAGAGGAAAATAGCTGATTTTCGTGTAGTACCAAAAGTTGCGTTCAAATATAATAAAGTTACGATTAAGGTTGCGATTCATAGTGCGATTGCCCATCATCAATACCCCTGATGATAGAAAATGCCCGTTATTAGCCATGCTGGCGATAACGGGCATTCCATTAAGCATGTACAAATTCAGTCAGAACAATTTTTTCCTGAATACAGCAGCTATTCCATGGCAAGATCTTATATACTGTCATCCTTTGGATTTCCCGGTGGGCATGCAAGGGTTTGGAAATTTAGATAAAATAGAGACAATTTTGTGCCGGAATGGTCGATTTTTTGCTTGTTAATAAAAATGGGATATGTTACACTAAATGGTATAATATCTCTTTTTTTTATGGGAATGTGCGTAAAGATTGAGGTAAAAATAATATAGGAAAAGGAGGAATAGGACATGAAGAGAAGAAGTTTTGCGTTGTTTTTATCCGCAGCAGTGGCTATGGGACAGATTGGCGGAACAGGAACGATGGCTTTAGCAGAAGACTTCAGTCCGGAAGCAGAAGTGTCTGAGGTCAGTACATATGAAGCAGATGCTTTCGATGACGGTGAAAACACAGAGACACCCGAATTAACGGAAAATGAATCGGGGGGGGCGAAAATCAGGAGCTATTTTCTTCATTTGAGGAAAGTGGAGAAGAACTGCTTTTTTCTGATGCGGGAGATGAAGGCAATGATGGAGAAGAAGAAAGTCAGTATAGTTATCATGTTGGCTTAGATGACACAAATGTCTTTCTTCCCAATCAGACCTTTTTTATCAGTAAAAATGTTACCTGTTGGGGAAATAACTCGACATACCCAGAGGGACATCTTTACGAAGATGTCAAAGTCAAGAGTGTAACTATACAACAGGATGTTGGGGCATGTGAATATGAAGAAACGGACGAGGGATGGCTTTTTACTATGCTGCGTGAGGGAACAGCAGTATTAATAGCATATTTTGAAAATCCCGAAGATCCCGGAACCACCGAAACAAGACTATATACCATTACTGTTGCTGACGACCAATATGAGTCAGGCTATGACTATGAGAACGGTACGAATAAGATGCTAAAAGGTCGTAGCATGAGAATACATACTTCTCTTTACTGGAGAGGCTATAATCCGGAAACAGAAGAATATAATGAGCGAAATGTGGATAATTATTCTTTAGAGTTTGGAGAATATGACAGCGATTTAGATATTCAGTTAGATGTTACAGATATTATAATTACCTCTGAAGTGTCAAAAGGGTATAATATTCCAGTACAGTTTGTTGTCGATGGAAATGCAGTATCAGAGGAAGAAATATGGGTTGAAGTGACAGATGGTGGATATTATGTTATCAGCAGAGGTTCAATAGCTGAGACAGATCTGTACGTAGGAGAATCAACGACTGTAAATCCGGAGATTAAGTTTTATAACGAAGATTACCCCGATGGAAAAGAGATTGAAAATTATGATTCTGTTGAATATCGATGGGGGGAGTATAATGACGAGGCTGTAGAAATTAGTAATAAGACTGCTCCATTCAAGATCACCAAGTTGAAAAATTGGGACGAAGATGTAACATTAACAGCAATAATTGATGGTGAATCCGGAACAGAATCAGAACCGATCACATGGAACCTTAGAGGACAGGAGTATGACGTATCTTTTGGTGAAGAGAGACCGGATCGTATTTATGAGGATGGCGATGTTGAAATTGTATTGAATACAGAGGGGCTGAGCGGAGAATACAAGGTCAAATGGGAAGTTGGATTCGATAACGAGGGTAATATTAACAGCTTTGAAAAAGGTTATGAGATTAGCAAACAGCAGAACAGCATCACTCTTTTGGGAGATAAACTGAGCGGCATCCTTGGTGATGGAGATGTCTTTAAAGTTCGTGCAGTGATTGAAGCGGGAGGCGAAGAAGTCAGCCGCGATGAGATGGATATAGAATATTGTGATGTTGTTATCGAAAAAGATTTTGATTTTCCGGAAGACGGAAGTATGTCAACTCTCCCGAGATACGAACAATATATTCGTAAGCAATATGACGGGTGGTTAAGAAATTCAGAATATCCGGATGGCACAAATTGTCCAATTCAGATTCAAGATGTTTCTTCAAGTAATGAAGACGTAGTTACAGTTCGTCCTGATAATGGGAACGGTTGGAACATTATACCTAACAAAAACGGAAATGCAACTATTACGGTTGAATATAGCTATGAATATGAAAATGAGTCGAAGAAGGAGACAACTTCCTTTGAGATATTGGTAGGAACAGATATTTACAATGTAACGATTTCTTCAAATACCAATGCAACTCAGGTGCTTCCGGGCGCTGCCCTCAAATTGACAGCAGATATCAGGCATGAATATTATGATGTAGAGCAGGATCGTCATTTTTCTGATGAGGGAGAGAATGTTCGGGTAGAGTGGAAAGCGGAGCAGGAAAGTGATGCCGTAACTCTTTCTGTTGATTCTTCTGATTCCCGTAAAGTTACTGTTACAGCAAAAGACGAAACAAGTGGAAGAGATGTAAAGATTGTTGCACAAGTATTTGATCAGGAAGGAAATTCAGTCGCTGAAGAGGAATTCTGGTTGAATATCAGCAATGAATATTATGAAATTTTTGTCGATGAAGAATTAAATTCAGATTTATTGATTAATAATAGTGTGAACATTACCCCGACTCTTAGGCTTGTCAAAAGCGATGGAAATTCAAATAATGTGGATACGGAAATCCGGTACTGTTGGGAATGGGACAGTAATGCGTTTGAAATAAAAGATTCTGAGGGTAATATCTTAACCGACAACGCACTAATAAATTCCGGGCAATTTACAATCAGAAGAAAAGAAAGCTGGGGAAAACAGATAACTCTGATTGCAAATATGAAAGATGAAGATGAACATTGGTGTGAGGTTGCCAGAAAAACATGGAACTTTAAACAGAAGGATTACAATATTTCTATGGAAAACCTGCGTGAGCAGGATTATACATGGGTATATTCCGATGAAGACTATGTTATTAATCTGGATATGACGGAATTAGAAGGTATTCAAGATGTTACGCCGATAATTGAAGTTGTTATTCAGAATGAAGAAACGTGGGATTCTATAAAAACCTCCGGAGCCTATGAGGTGAATGGTTCTTCCGTAACCCTTCATGGAGCAGTCCTTAAAGAGGTGCAGGATCAACTTAAATCCGGTGAATGGCTGGCGATTCAGGCACGTATAGAGGTTAACGGTAGTGAAATTGCGAACTATGGAGTCGGCTTTGATGTGCGGGATCCATATTATGATTTAGGTGTTTATGATGATATGAATTTCCTGCCAAAAGAAGAACTGGTTTTCAGTAAGGATGGAAAAACTATTTGGGTGGAGAATCAGGACTATCCAAATGGAGCAGATGTGAAATGTACTGTCGAGAATATTACAAGCTCAGATTCTTCAGTATTTGAAACAGTACAGAAAGATGGAGACTGGATAATTACTGCAAAAAATCCAGGTTCCGCCAATATTACTGTTAAGATGTCTTATCCGAAGCCTGACGGTTCCGTGACCACGTTTGAACAGACATTTAATGCGAATGTAAAAAAACTGTTCTACGATATTTCAATTGATTTAGATACAAAGACAAATGAAATGCTTCCGGGTGCGTCTGTCAGGATTTTGCCTGAGGTGTATAAATTCGAGGCAGGCACTGACGGTGCCCAAAAGCTTTCGCCGAGCGAGTATAAAATAACATATAAACCTAAAACTGAGAATGAAGACATGTTAACAGTAGGATCCGATGGAACTGTACAGGCAGCAAAAGATGCAGAGGGAGAGGCATATGTTATTTTAACATTAGAGATTCCATCAAAGGACGGCGGTGAACAGTATAAGCAGGATTATACTATTTACTTTAATATTACATCTGAATACATGCAATGGCAGGTAGATGACATTATTGCAGAGCCTGGCTCGACTGTTAATCTCAGCGACATTAAAGCTGTGCTGATAAAGTATAATAAGAAAAATCCGAACGGAATCAAAATGGATGTAAAACCTGTTTTGAGTACGAACAGAGTGACGGATACCAATCTGTTAGAAATTAACGGCGCAGGTGATGCAATAACTGTAAAAGGCAGTAATTTGACAGCAGCAGATTCACCGATGGAGACATATATTGCTGTTAAGACACCATCAGGAGAATATGAACATTGGATTAAGGTAACCGTTTGTGTACACGATTATAAAGTGATAAGTTCCAGCTCATCAAGCTGTGTTTCTTCTGGTTCTGTAACATATGAGTGCAGTAAATGCGGAAAATCAAAAACGGAAACTACCGGAACTTCAGGTCATTCATGGAGTGAGTGGAAAACAACTACTGCAGCTACCGTTTTTTCTCCGGCAATACAGACAAGCTACTGTTATGTATGCGGTACAACGATTACAAGAACCTATGGAGATAAGCTTGATCCGACCATAGATGGGGCAACGGAAACCCTTGAAGTGGAACCGGGACAGAAAGTTACTGATTATAAGATAACAGGTATGGCAAACGGTGACTCTGTAGTTTCCTGGGAATCCAGTGCAGAGGACATTGTGGCAGTAAACGGAAAAGAAGACGGAACCTGCGAAATTATTGTCAAAAATAAAACCGGAGAAGCGGAAATTACGATTACTTTAAAGAGTGGCTTGAAGAAAATCATTAAAGTCAGTGCTGCTTACAGCATTCAGAGAACAGAGCCAATGATCAAACGCGTGGATGTTTCGGGCAATAAAATAGATGTTATTCTTTCAGATACAGTAAAAGGGGCTACAGGATATGATTATGTTATTTCTACAGTGGCTGATTATAAGAATGGTCGTCTGGAAAACGGAATTAACAAAAATATTCCTGTTACTAAAACAAGTTATCAGTATCTTCCAAAGGGAACCTATTATGTATATTGTCATGCATGGAATCGCGTAGACGGCAAAAAGGTATTCAGCCAGTGGTCTAATATCAGGCAGTTTACGATAACGGCAACCACTCCTGAAACCCCGGTAGTCACCAGTGTCAAGGTAAAAGGCTCAACAGTGACTGTTACCTGGAAGAAGACCGCAGATACAGTTGGTTATGATGTGGTTCTCGGAAAAGCTACTGCAAAAGTAAGTGGTGAGAAACGTCCGGTTAAGTACGGAACGCTGGTAAAAAAGAATATTAAGGGAGATACAGTAACGGCTGTATTCAAGAATGTTCCAAAGGGAACGTATTATGCAGGACTTCACGCATTTAACAGAACCTCTGAAGATAATAAAAAGGTATTCAGTCCGTGGTCAAATATAAAGACAGTAAAAGTTAAATAAATCTGTCTGATTATAAAAGAAAACAACAATCTGCAGGCTTTCTGCAGATTGTTGTTTTGCCTGGTGTGATATGAATGGAGTTGTTAGAAGGCCGTAAAGTGTGTTATAATTGATAAAATCATTGGTCCTGCAGAATGACAAAGGCACATAATTGCAGGCGCGGATAAAAGAGTGTTAAAAATAATGGAATGCTGCAGGAAGGAGGTATTTACGGGATGAGTAAAATATTTAATGTTCTGGGGGATAAATTGATCGTAGAAGCGGTGGTATAAGAAATTATCATTTCCCGAAAGAAATTGTTGAATTGCCTATATAACAGTGCTATAATAGCCGCAGATAAATAATATGCAAAATAGGATTCCATGCGTCAAGTGTTCAGTGGATGGGGAGTTGCCGCAGAAACGAAAAGTTCGTCTTACGATATGGGGTCTGCACCCGTTGCAACACACAGATGATACAGACATCTCGATTGTGAAGGGATATAAGTACAATTGCGTTATTCAGTGATTGGATAATTACTTATTATTTATCCCAGATGCTCATTCACATCGGGATGTTTTTTGATGTATAAAGTTTCTAAGCTTTTCTGCATTTCCGCTAACCGAAATGCCCGCATCCCGAAATTGATAAATGTTAAGGAGGAACAGGGCATGATGGATCATGAAAAAATAAAGCAGGGTGTCCGTCTGATGCTGGAAGGCATCGGAGAGGACGTTAACAGAGAGGGGCTTCTTGATACTCCGGATCGTATCGCGCGTATGTGCGAGCAGATTTACGGGGGATTGTATGAGGATCCCGGGGTTCATCTCAGCAAACAATTTCATGCCACAAACAACAATATCGTATTAGAGAAGGATATTACATTTTATTCTGTCTGCGAGCACCATCTGCTGCCGTTTTACGGGAAAGCGCATGTTGCGTATATCCCGGATGCAAAGGTAGCGGGATTGAGCAAGCTGGCGCGTACGGTGGAGGTTTTTGCAAGGAGGCCGCAGATTCAGGAAAATATGACTGCCCAGATCGCAGATGCCCTGGAAGAACATCTGAAGCCCAAGGGCGTGATGGTCATGATCGAGGCGGAGCATATGTGTATGACCATGCGCGGCGTACAGAAGCCGGGAAGCAAAACAGTTACAACGATCGTAAAGGGAGCATTTGCAGAGGACTATTCCCTTCAGCAGACGTTCTTCCAGATGGTGAACAGACCCTGAACGTGTATGGACGGGATGCAGGCGCTACTGTTACCATAAACAAAAACACCCAGGACAGGAGGGAAAGCGAGATGGCGGACATGGAACGGGTACATAAAATACAGAACCATCCCGTATTCCGGGATTTATATGAGAAGCTTGAGAAATCAGAAAAAGACAGGATTTTCTGCAGACATACTATGGAGCATTTTCTGGATGTGGCAAGGCTGATGTATATTTACAATCTGGAGGACAAAGCAGGCTTTTCCAAGGAGGTCATTTATGCAGCGGCGCTTCTTCACGATATCGGAAGATATGAGCAGGCGACAGCGGGAACACCTCACGAAATCGCCGGAGCAAGGATCGCCGGGGGGATTTTGAAGGAGTGCGGATTTACAGAGGCGGAGATACTTCCGGTGGTGGAAGCTATTATGGGACACAGAAGCCAGAAAAGCGGCAGCAGCGGGTCAGTCCTGACGGCATATCTTTACCGTGCGGATAAAAAATCCCGAAGCTGTTTTGCGTGCCCTGTACTTGCAGAGTGCAACTGGCCTGAAGAAAAAAAGAATTTAACTATTACGTATTAAATCCGCGTAGCTTTAGATGCGCGGTTCGGGAAACTTATATCGGAATGGGCGGAGAGAAATCGGTATCCCATTCCGATAGTAATCAATCTACGCGGACGTTTCTGTATGTCGCACTCCGTTAAATTTACCGAGCGTGGATTGAAACAAGGAGATAATTATGCAGATCGGCGGAAAAGAATTTGATGTAAAAAATAAAACCTATATTATGGGGATTTTAAATGTGACTCCTGATTCCTTTTCAGACGGCGGGAAGTTTAACAGTCTTGACGCTGCACTTTTCCATGCGGAGGAAATGATAAAAGAGGGAGCGGACATTGTAGATATCGGCGGGGAATCCACCCGTCCGGGACATACGGTCATTACGGATGAAGAGGAGATCGCCCGTGTCGTCCCGGTGATCGAGGCGGTAAAAAGCCGCTTTGACGTTCCGGTATCCATTGATACCTACAAAGGAAAGGTTGCGCAGGCTGCACTTGAGGCAGGAGCAGATCTTGTCAATGATATCTGGGGATTTAAGCATGACAGAAGAGTGGCGGAGCTTACAGCCCAATACGGCGCAGCCTGCTGCCTGATGCACAACCGCCACGAGGCTGTTTATGAGAATTTTCTGGAAGACGTGGTTAAGGATATGGAAGAGTGCGTGCGTATTGCAAGAGAAGCAGGCGTAGGGGATGATAAGATCATCCTTGACCCGGGCGTGGGCTTTGGAAAGGATTATCAGATGAATCTGGAAATGATCCATCATGTGGAAATCCTGCACCGTCTTGGTTTCCCGATCCTTCTGGGAACCTCACGGAAATCTGTGATCGGACTGACCCTGGATCTTCCGGCAGACCAGCGTGTGGAGGGAACACTGGCGACGACTGTTATGGGAGTAGAGAAGGGCTGTGCCTTTGTGCGGGTTCATGATATTAAAGAAAATAAGCGTGTCATTCAGATGACAGAAGCGATTCTGGGCCGATAGGAGACAAGATGGATAAGATTAAGATACATAAGCTGGAGGTTTTCGCAAACCACGGGGTTTTTCCCGAAGAGAACGCCCTCGGACAAAAATTTGTTTTTTCTGCTGTTTTGCACACACATACCAGAAAAGCAGGACTTACGGATGAGTTGGGGTATTCCATTCATTACGGGGAGGTCAGCCATTTTATCCAGAAATTTGCGAAAGAGCATACCTATAAGCTTCTGGAAAGCCTTGTGGAGCAGCTTGCGCAGGCGCTGCTTCTGGAATTTCCGTTAATAGAGCGCGTGGATCTGACCGTGGAGAAGCCCTGGGCACCCATTGGGCTTCCGCTGGAAACAGTCAGCGTGGAAATCAGCAGGGGCTGGCATACGGCATATATTGCCCTTGGCTCCAACATGGGCGACAAAAAGGCTTATCTTGATATGGCGGTGGAAAGACTGAATGAGCGTCCGGACTGCCAGGTGGTCAGGGTTTCCGAATATCTGGTGACAGCTCCCTACGGCGGCGTGGAGCAGGACGATTTCCTTAATGGAGCACTGGAACTTCGGACAATGCTGGAACCGGAGGAACTGCTGGATGCCCTTCATGAGATCGAGCAGGAGGCAAACCGTGTCCGTGAAATCCATTGGGGGCCGAGAACTCTGGATCTGGATATCCTGATGTATGATGATCTGGTACTGGACACCCCGGATCTTCATATTCCCCATGTGGAAATGCATCTTCGTGACTTTGTATTGATTCCCATGGCGGAGATTGCGCCCTGGAAGCGCCACCCGCTGACAGGAGAAACCGTAGAAGAAATGCGGAAGAAGCTGTAAAACAGAATAGATGGACAGCAGTATCCTTGCCTTATGGAAGCAGGTGCTGCTGTTTTTTTATACCAGATGTGCAGGGATTCGGTTTGGAATTATTAACGGCTTTTGTAAGATAATTAAGATATTTTGGGATAAACAGTATATAACACTTGACAATAGTTATAAACTGTTATATACTGTTTGCAACAGAGAAGGAAGCCCTGATCAGGCTTTTCCGCTCTGACTGTGCAGGAACAGCACATAACAGGAGGTACCGATGAAGATTATAATCAACCATACATCCATGCAGCCGATCTATGAGCAGATCGTTTCCCAGATTAAGGCGATGGTCATAGACGGCGAACTGAAGCCCCAGGAAATGCTTCCCTCGGTGCGCGCATTGTCAAAGGAACTGAAGATCAGCGCCCTTACGGTGAAAAAGGCCTACGACTATCTGGAAGAGGAAGGCTTTGTGGTTACCGTACATGGGAAAGGCAGCTTTATTTCCAATGCGAACCAGAACCTGCTTTTGGAGGAACGACGCAAAGAGGTGGAAGCGGATCTGGAGCTGGCGATCCAGAGGGGACGAAGCAGCGGCCTGACGGATGAAGAGCTTAGAGAACTATTTGAATTGATTTTGGAAAGCTGAGATTGAACGCAGATAAGCATCCCCCGCTTCAGGCGCGCAGAGTACCAAGCGGCGGGCAGGGAATGTTAAACTATGAAATGACAGGATGGAGGCGCAGAAATGTTGTTGGAATTAAGCGGCGTAAAGAAGAATTATAAAGGATTCACGCTGGATTGCTCCCTTAAGCTGCAGGAAGGCAGTATTACAGGGCTGATCGGGGCGAACGGCGCGGGGAAAAGCACTACGTTTAAAGCCATTTTGGATCTGATTCGCATCGATGAAGGGGAGATCCGGATCTTCAATAAAAATCACCGTGAAATAACTCTGGCAGAAAAAGAAGAAATCGGTGTGGTCTTGTCCGAGAGCTGTTTCAGCGGATATCTGAACGTATATCAGATCATTGAGATCATGAAACGCTTTTACCAGAGATTTGATGAGAAGGAATTTAAGAAGAACTGCAAACGGTTTTCTATTCCCCTGGATAAGAAGATCAAGGAATTTTCCACCGGGATGAAGGCGAAGCTGAAGGTTCTGGCTGCTATAAGCTATGGCGCAAGGCTTCTGCTTCTGGATGAACCTACCTCCGGTCTGGATGTGGTTGCCAGGGATGATGTGCTTGGCATACTCCGGGAATATATGGAGAAGGAAAACAGGGCGATCCTCATAAGCTCGCACATTTCCTCTGATCTGGAGGGACTTTGCGACGATCTGTATATGATCGACCACGGAAGGATCGTCATGCATGAAGATACGGATGTACTTCTGGGAAGCTACGGACTGATCAAAGCAGATGAAACCGCATATGAAAAGCTTGACAAAAGATATATCCTGCGGATTCGCAGGGAGCATTTCGGTTATAGCTGCCTGACAAACGAAAAGAACTTCTATCTGGAAAATTATCCTGATCTGGTAATTGAGAAAGGATCTGTTGATGAAGTGATCATGATGATGATCAAGGGGGAGAAGCTATGAGAGGATTATTGAGAAAAGACTGGGAGCTTTTGGCAGGAAATTATAAAACCTATGCGATGCTTATGCTGATTGCTTGTGTATATTTGTTTATGGGGAAGAACGCAGTGAACTTTTTCATTGCATATGTGACTCTGGTTGCGACGCTTCTGGTATTGACTACGATTTCTTACGATGATTTTGAACATGGAATGTCATTTCTGATGACTTTGCCCATCAACAGGGAAATCTACGTACGGGAAAAATATGTTTTCGGGCTGCTGAGCGGCGTGATCGGATGGGCGGTGTCTGTGGCGGCATCCGCCCTGCGTATGGAGATCGGCGGAGGAATAGCAGACTGGGGAGAATGGATGATTCTGGTGATCACATATCTGGGAATTGTGGGGGCTTTGCTGATCGTTATGCTTCCCGTGCAGTTTAAGTTCGGGGGAGAAAGCGGAAGAGTCGTGCTGGTGGGAATCATTATGGCGGCCCTGATTCTGGGCTTTCTCGGGGCAAAGCTTCTGGAAACGCTGCATATTGATATGACGCCGTATATTGAATCCCTGAAGGCGTTAAACCCTCCGCTGGCATTTACCATAGTTTTTCTGATGGCAGCCTTTGGAATGGCGGTATCTTACAGGATCAGCCTTTACATTGTGCGCAAAAAAGAATTTTAAACCATATCTTTTTTATAGTAATGTTAAATCATATGGGACACTTGCATATCCGGATATTTTGTGGTTCAATAAAGGAAGAGGCTGTTCGCAGAGTAAACGCAGATAAATTGCGCAGCGGCCTGCGTTCATGAGCATGCAGCAAAGCGGAATGCAAGTGTCCGTTTTAACGTGACAGAATTACAGAAAGGCGGCCAGATATGGAAAATAATCAGATTTATATAACATGCGGAACCAATTATAAGGAAATGACGAAGGAGCTTCTGCGGGAGTGTGCCCTTGCGGACAAGATTGCAGACAGGAAGAGCAGAATCGGCATTAAGCCCAATCTTGTTTCCTCCACAGAAGCATCCTACGGGGCGACCACCCATCCGGAGATCATTGCGGGGATTCTGGAGTATCTGCAGGAAAACGGTTTTTATGAGCTTGTAATGCTGGAGGGCTCCTGGGTGGGAGATAAGACCTCGGAAGCATATGAGGTCTGCGGTTACCGGAAGCTTTCAGAAGATTACGGCGTACCCTTTTGGGACATGCAGAAGGACAAAAGTATTTCAAGAGACTGCGGGGGCATGCGCCTGAACCTTTGTGAGAGTGTGGAAAAGCTGGATTTCCTGATCAATGTTCCCGTATTGAAGGGGCATTGCCAGACGAAGATCACCTGTGCGCTCAAAAATATGAAGGGATTGATTCCCAACTCTGAGAAACGGCGCTTCCATTCCATGGGACTGCATAAGCCCATTGCGCATCTTGGAGTGGGAATCCGGCAGGATTTTATTGTGGTAGACAATATCTGCGGGGATCTGGATTTTGAGGACGGGGGAAATCCTGTGGTGATGAACCGGATCCTGGCAGGTGCGGATCCGGTGCTTATAGACGCCTATGTGTGCCATCTGATGCACTATGACATTACGGAGGTTCCTTATATTGTCATGGCTGAGCAATTAGGAGCAGGCTGCGCGGATCTTTCAAAGGCAGATATCCGTATCTGCGGCGAGGGAACAGGGAAGGAACTCCCCAAATCCAGAAAGGTGGTGGAGCTTCAGGACGCGGTGGAAGAGGTGGAATCCTGCAGCGCCTGCTACGGCTATCTGATCCCGGCTTTGGAAATGCTGAAGGAGGACGGCCTTTTTGAAAAGCTGGACAAAAAAATCTGTATCGGGCAGGGCTTCCGGGGCAAAACCGGGGAATTGGGCGTCGGTCACTGTACCAGGAAATTTGCCTGCCATCTGGAGGGCTGCCCTCCTACAGAGAACCAGATCTATGAATTTTTAAAGGAATATGTGAGCAAAAATGAAAAATAAAATAATAAAGCTATCGGCCGTCGCCGCTGTGGGGACAGGCCTGTTTACGGCGTTTGGATGGCCTTTTTTTGAATTGATGATCCGCTGTAAAAAGAATAAAAAGCTGACCAAAAAGAAATGGATGGGACTCTCGCATACGAAAATAAACCATCCCAGATATAAATTTGAGAAAGAATATGAAGCGGGGAAGGCATGGTGCAGAAATCAGGATATGGAGGACTGCTATATCCGAAGTGCGGACGGCCTGATGCTCCACGCATATTATTTTCCCGCGGAGAACGCAGAGCGGGCCGTTCTTTTGAGCCACGGCTATAAGGGCAGCGGCTTCGGGGATTTTGCATATATTGCCGAATTTCTCCATGAAAACCGGTGCGATCTGCTTTTTATAGACCAGAGATGCTGCGGAGCCAGCGAGGGAGAGTTTATTACCTTTGGGGCAAAGGAACAGTATGATGTGCAGAGTTGGGCCTGCTATCTTGCCGAAAAGAATAAAAAGAAGCTTCCGATATACCTTTACGGGGAATCCATGGGGGCGGCTGCGGTGCTGATGGCTTCGGGACATAAATTACCCCAGGAGGTAAAGGGGCTGATCGCAGACTGTGGTTTCTGGTCAATGAAGAGCCAGCTTCGGGATATCGCCGCCAATTGGTTCCATCTGCATTGGGTGGAGCTTCTGCTGCTCCGGGTGGATCTGTTCTGCAGGTTTTTGGCGGGATTTTCCATGAAAGGGGCGGATACCACGGACGCCATGGGGAGGAACAAAATACCGGTGTTGTTTTTCCATGGTTTAGAGGATACTTATGTGCTTCCGGAGAATACGGTGTACAACTATTCGCTGTGCCGGGCGCCCAGGGAGCTTGTCCTGATACCCGGCGCAAGGCATCTTTGCAGCGCATATGAAGCGCCGGAGCTGTACAGAAAAAAGCTTCTGGATTTTTTGGCAAAATATGATTAAACCAGCCGGAGGGCTGCCTTACTGATCGCTTAGTGGGGCAGTCCTTTTTTGGTATGAAAAGTCTTGGTCAATTTTGTGTAAACTGTTTGTTAAGTTCCCAAGGGGGTAGAAATTAAAAATAAAATGTGGTAACTTCTCTGAAGAAGGAATGAAACAGGAAAACAGGAGGTTACATATGAAAGAATATTATCCTTTAACAGCAGCACAGAAAATGCACTATGACTGGATCAGGAAATACAAAACACAGCAGGTGTCAGGAGTCAGTGTTGTGGCAGCTTTGAAATCAGCCCTGGATTTCGGCCTTTTAAAGAAATGTATACAGTTGGAGATTGAACGTTACGGATGCATGAGGATCCGTTTTACAAAACCTGATAAAAACGGGGACGTTAAACAATATATCGTGAAACAAGATACCAGAGATATTCCGCTTAAGGATTTATCCGGCATGAGCCTGGCTGAGGCGGACGACCTGATGCAGCAGTGGGCCTATGAAACCTTTGACGGGGATGATATCCCCTTATGTGATGTGACTATGGTAAAGCTCCCGGAGGGGTATAACGGATTTTTTCTCCATATGGATCACAGACTGATCGATTCCTGCGGCCTGGTGGTGATGATCAATGACCTGATGCAGCTTTATACCCATTACAGATTTCAGTCGGAATATCCTGACGATCTGGCGGACTTTGAAACGGTTCTTATAAAGGATCTGAAAAAAGCGGGCAATGAGAAGCGTTTTGCCAAAGATAAGAAGTTCTGGGACGACCAGATTGACGCTTTGGGCGAGCCGTTGTATTCCGACATTCAGGGGCCTTCCGTTCTTGAAGAGGCGAGAAAGCGGCATGGGAATCCGCAGTTAAGGGCTGCGGATATCGAACTGGACAATCTGTTTGTGGAGGTGAAGGATTATTATCTGGAGCCTGAACCCACGAAGAACCTGATCGATTTCTGTATGAACCATCAGCTTTCCATGACGAATCTTCTGCTGCTTGGGATCAGAACCTATTTATCAAAGGTCAATAACGGACAGGAAGATATTACCATAGAAAACTTTATTTCGAGACGCTCCACCCATGATGAGTGGACCTCGGGCGGAAGCAGGACGATCATGTTCCCCTGCAGAACCGTGATTCCCGCAGAAACAGAATTTATCGCGGCTGCCTATGAGATCCAGAATGTGCAGAACAGGATCTATATGCACAGTAATTATGATCCGGCGCTGATCCAGGAGGAAATGAGAAAACGTTATCATACGCCGGAAAATACCACCTATGAAAGCTGTTATCTCACCTATCAGCCAATGCCCGTCAAAATGGGGAACCCGCATCTTGTAAATATTCCGCAGCATTCCAAATGGTTTGCCAACGGCGCGGCTACCAAGAAGATGTATTTAACCGTATCCCATACGGAGGACGGGGGAATGAATTTCTCCTACCATTATCAGACGGCCCATTTAAAGGAGCATGATATGGAGCTTTTGTATTACTATATGATGCGGATCCTTTTCAAGGGAATCGCGGAGCCGGATATGAGCATCGGGGAGATCATGAAGCAGGTGTGAGAGGTAATTGTAAAGAGGATACAAATTGATTATTTGAACGCAGATAAGCGCAGAGCGTGTATGGGCATATAACGGCGTCGGGGGATTATGCTTGGAAACAAACAGGAGATAAGCGCAGCGAGTTGCGTTCATGAGTATATAGAAAAGCGGGATGCGAATGTCCGCTGTACAAATTTACGGAGGGAAAAATAATGACACAGGAAATGCAGTTTAAGACAATTGTAGCTCAGTATTGCCAGGTAAAGCCGGAAGAGATGAAAGATGAAATGAGATTCAGGGAAGATCTGGGCTTCAGTTCCCTTGATTTCATGTCATTTCTGGGCGAACTGGAGGATACCTTTGACGTAGAGCTTGAGGAACAGGACGCATTACAGGTTCTTACCATCGGAGAGGCTCTTGCATTATTGGAAAGATTATAAAAGAAGGTGTATAATTATGGAAATTCTCATTCGTGATATATTAGAAGAAAGCGGTAAAAAATATTCAGATATCAAGGCGGTAAAGTGGCTGAAGAAAAAGGAAATTCTTGAGAGAAGCTACCGTGAGCTGCTGGAAAATACTGCGGCAATAAGAAAAGGGCTGTTTGCAGAGGGATTCAAGGGAAAGCACATTGCCCTTATAGGAACCAGTTCTGTGGAGTGGATTGAGAGCTACCTGGGTATCATTACTGGAAATACGGTGGCGGTACCTCTTGACGCGGGGCTTCCCGGCGAGGACCTGATCGATCTGATCAACCGTTCCGATTCAGAAGGGCTGTTTTTAAGCCCAAAGAATCTGGCGCTTTTGGACGGGATTTTAGCAGGATGTCCCAACCTTAAGAAAATCTGGCTGCTTCAGGAGGAAGAACCGGATGCTTCACAAAAAGCTGTTTCCCCAAAGGTCGCTTCACTTGCAGAGGTTAAGGCCGCTTCCAAAAACAGTACAGATGAAGGGGACAGGCCGGCTCCGGAGGATGTGGCCACCATTATCTTTACATCCGGGACAACCGGAAAAAGCAAGGGCGTTATGCTGACGCAGAAGAACCTGGCCACAAATGTGCGGGCGGTTGCTTATACAAAAGAACCCGGAAGCGTACTGCTCAGCGTACTTCCTATTCATCATGCCTTCTGCCTTGTTATGGACTGGCTTAAGGGATTTTCTCTGGGAACGACTGTATGCATCAATGATTCTCTGTTACATATGGTGAGAAACATGAGCATCTTTAAGCCGGATGTGATGCTGATGGTTCCTTTGATGGTTGAAACCATTTACAAGAGGCTTGCCGCCGCAGACCCGGCAATTCCCAAAAAGGTTCTGGCTGAAAAGGTATTCGGCGGAAACCTTGAGATCATCTTTACCGGCGGCGCTCACCTTGACCCGTACTATATCGACAGGTTTGCCGAATACGGAGTGGATGTTCTTGAGGGATACGGTATGTCGGAATGCTCGCCGGTCATCAGCTCCAATCTGCCGGAGGATCACAAGGCCGGCTCTGTGGGAAGACCGCTTTCCAATGCTGAGATCGCATTTGAGAACGGAGAGATCCTGGTAAAGGGCAGCAGCGTCATGAAGGGATATTATCACATGCCGGAGGAGACGGCGGAAACTCTTAAGGACGGCTGGCTCCATACGGGTGATAAGGGATATCTTGACGACGACGGCTTTCTGTATATCAACGGCCGTGTGAAAAATCTGATCATCCTTTCTAACGGAGAGAATATTTCTCCCGAGGAAATTGAGAATAAGTTAGCTCTTGGCGAACTGGTAGGCGAGGTGATCGTAACCGGAGAGAATAACGGACTGACCGCAAGGATTTATCCGGATCAGGAAGTAGCTGCGGCGAAAGGATTGGATGCGGAGACTGTCCATGCGCAGCTTCAGGCATTTCTGGATGAATACAATAAAAATCAGCCGACCTACCGTCAGATCACGGGACTGGTTGTAAGGAAAAATCCGTTTATCAGAAGCGCGACAAAGAAGATCAAGAGGCAGGAAGCCCTGATCGATTAGAGTATCGCTCTAAAGCGTGTTTGCAGATTGCGGGAATGAATTTTTAAACATGCTCTAAGCTTGAGATTTGAGAGGATAAGGGCAAGGATGTACCAGGCTATGCTCCCTATTGCATAAAAGGGAGCATGCCTGCGATAAAAGCCTGCGTCAGAATATCAGACACAACCTCTGCGGGAGTCTGAAAGTTTTCCTTGCTCCATTTGTGCAGGACACCGATGGTGCTGCCGATAGTGCAGGCGATCATATAGGAAAATTCCTCTGCGGTGTGATGGGATGGCGAGGTATTTTCCGTGACCGTTGTTACATAACGGTGGAACATGGTCAAAGTTTTTTCAAAAAAGGTATCCCCTCTCGGATTTCTGAGAAGATTGGCCAAAAAAGGGTTGGTCTTGGTATAGTTGCAGATCGTCAGAAAATACGATTTGCACAGATCCCGGTCGTTTTTCGGATGGAAGGTTTCCATGATGGAGAAAATATCATGAATCGTCTTATCCTCGATAGCGGTTACAAGCGCCGGAATATTTTCGTAGTGATTGTAAAAGGTGCTCCGCACGATGCCGGCTCTCTTGATCACATCGGATACGGTTATTTTATCTAACTCCTTTTCCTTCAGGATCAGAAAAAAAGCGTCGTAGATAGCTTCGTCAGCTACATGATATCTCTCGTCCTGAGTTTCATTGGTCATATGGGGTCTCCTTGTATCACATATTATTTGCAGGAAACGCCAAAAATATTTCGACGTTTCCTGTAAAACAGAGTCAGGCAGCCTAGAGCATGTTTGAAAATTCATTCCCGCAATCTGCATCCCCCACTTTGCGGTCTATTTGTCCCAAATTCGGTCAGCGTAGCCCGCTACGCCTCCCTTATTTGAACCAAATATCCCACAAATTGTGGAATACATCTTGCAGAAAGCAATTTTCAAACACGCTCTGGAACGCGCCTGGCTTATTCCGCTATAAGCAGCTCTTAATCATTGTCACAATTTGCTCATTGGTGAAACGGCTGCTGTCAATGCACAGATTGTATTGGTTCAGATCCGTCCACTTGGAATCTGTGAAGTATTCATAGTAGGCGCGGCGTTCCTTGTCCATTTTTTTGACAAGTTTGCGCGCGCTTTTTTCTTCCCGTCCGGTCCGTTCGATCACAGTGGCTACCCTGTAGTCAAAGGGCGCGTAGATAAAAATACTTAAAGTCTTGTCAAGCAGGATGTGATTGGCGCACCTGCCTACAATGACACAGTCTTCGCTGGCCGCGAGATCGACAATGAGCTTGCGCTGGGTATCATACAGCACGTCGTTCATGGGAATAAAATGAAGTTCGGGATCGATCTGAATCTCATGGTCAACAGTATAGCGCCACTGGCTGGCCTTTTTCTCATCGACCTTGGCAAAGACGTCAAAGGGAACCTGCCGCTCCTTGCTTGCCATTTCAATAAGTTCTTTGTCATAAAAATTGATTCCCAGTTCTTCTGCAAGGGCCTTTCCGATCACACGTCCGTTGCTTCCGAACATACGGTTGATAGTAATAACACGTTTACTCATAGACATGCCTCCCTTCTGTATATAGTGATGATTTTGATATAGCGCTGGTTTTATTCAAGACTCGCTCGCGAGTCTTGGTGCGGGATTCGGGTCAGCTACGCTGACATAATTCCAAACCGAATCCCTGCACATCCTCGCGGAGCGTATATCAGATGGGGGATTGAATCCCGCCACTGATATAAATTTGTTACTCACCGCCTATAGAGGCGGGAGTCATCCCCCATCTGATATAGCGATAATTTTAAGGATATTATATCATTATTATCTGGAAAAATCCAGAAATAAATTTTAAATATCTGAAAAATTAAAATAAAATTCGTTACTGTCCTTTATGTTCACAGTAAAAGAACTGTGGTTCAGCGCCTGAAACAACATTATTCAGCGCCTGAAACAGCATTATTCTGTGTCTAAAGCAACATAACTCTCCGGTACGCTGATTCCCAGTTTTTCGCAGTTCTCCGCCTGATACCGCCGGGTGAAATCAGAAGCATATTCAATAGGCATGGACGAGATATCTTCGCCGTCCGCAAGAATGCGCGCTGCCATTTCTCCTGTAGTATATCCAAGATCATAGTAATCCACAGAAAAAGATGCAACTCCGCAGAGCTGGCAGGTGTGTTCGTCCCCTGCGACCACCGGCACTTTGTCGGGGATACAGATATTTGCGATCAGTTCCGCATTGGAGGCTGCCGTATTATCCGTGGGGATATATATAACGTCGCTTTGGGAGGCCGCCTTCATAGTGACAGAAGAGATATCGTTGGAATCCGCAAAGGTATACGGTTCACAGGTATAACCAAGGGCTTCCAGCTCTTTCTGTACGACCTCGATCTGATACTGGGAATTAGGTTCGCCGGAACAGTAAAGGAGGCCGACCTTTTCCGCGTCCGGAAAAAGTTCTTTTACCACAGCGGCCTGCTCGTCCAGGGGGGCAAGGTCTGAGGTGCCGGAGATGTTTCCGCCTACCGTGCCGTCAAAATCCTTTAGCTGAAGGGCAGCGCCGTACTCTGTAACGGAGGTTCCCAGAATGGGGATTTCGGAGGTGGCTGTCGCCGCTGCCTGTAAAGCCGCCGTAGCGTTTGCCAGGATCAGATCCACATCCTTTGCTACCAAGTCGTTTACGACTGTGGTACAGGTGGCGTAATCTCCCTGGGCATTCTGTTCCTCAAAAACGACCTGTTCTCCGAACTTTTCTGTAAGCGCGTCTTTAAAGCCCTTCGTGGAAGCATCCAGAGCCTGGTGCTGCATAAACTGGCAGATTCCCACCGTGTAGGTTGGCTTATCCTGAGCCTGAACAACTGCCGCGCCCAGATTGCCGGCTAATATTATGGAAGCAAATAATAAAAAGACTTTCTTTTTTTTCATAGCGGTATCCCTCCCTGCTTATTATAATTATTTGTTACTGTTTACACCGCAGGCGCGAACAGTAATTAGTATTTCCGTACGCTGAAATATTATCTGATATATCTATTATATACGGAAAACGGCGATCTGTAAAACTGATATTTGTGATATTTTTACATCAAACAGTAACGAATCCGGTACATTTGGAGCTCATCTTCAGCGAAGCGCCGAATTACTGATAAGATTTTTTGTATAAAACCTCGCGACCCTCTGGCGTTTTTCTTCAATACCTGATAAAATCAAAACAGGTATGTCTGTTTTTGCAGACAGAAAGCAGCGGCTGTATCCGCGCATGCGCCGGACGGCTGCCAATAACAACAAAAGCAGAAAGGATAACGGAATGCTGAAGATCAAAAATTATGTAAAAGTAAAAAGCGTTGCCGAAGCCTATGAGCTGAATCAGAAAAAAACAGCCTGCATCCTTGGGGGAATGGTATGGCTTAAGATGGGAAACCGGAATATTTCCACGGCGATCGATCTGTCCGGCCTCGGAATGGACGTGATTCAGGAAAGGGACGAGGAATTCGTGATCGGCTGTATGACAACGCTCCGTGATCTGGAAACGGATCCAAGGCTGGACGCCTATACTCACGGCGCGATGAAGGAGAGCCTGCGGCATATTGTGGGGGTGCAGTTCCGCAACTGCGCCACTGTGGGAGGCAGTATTTACGGGAGATACGGTTTTTCGGACGTATTGACCATGTTTCTTGCTCTGGATACGGAGGTAGAGTTGTACCATGCAGGAAGAGTGCCTCTTACGGAATTTGTCCATATGAAAAAGGACAGGGATGTGCTCATGAACATTATTGTTAAAAAAACACCGCTGTTCTGCGCATATATAAGCCAGCGCAACACCGAGACAGATTTTCCGGTACTTGCCTGCTGTGTCTCGCTTCTGGGAGATGAAGCAAGGACTGTGATCGGGGCAAGACCGGGAAGAGCCATGATCGCAGAGGATAAAAAGCAGATCCTTGCAGGCTTTAAAGAGATGACAAACAAACAGCGCGCCGCTGCGGTGGAGGCGTTCGCCGAATATGCGGCAGAAACCGTTCCCGTAGGGAAAAATATGCGGGCATCTGCAGAATACAGGTCAATTCTTGTGAAGGTTCTTGTAAAGAGGGCATGGGAAGCAGTAGGAGGAATGAAGAATGAATATTAGTTTTTGGCTGAACGGCGTTTATGGGCACGAGGAGGTAAAGCCGGACACCCTTCTTCTGGATTTTCTGAGGGAAAAGGGATGCTACAGCGTGAAAAGAGGCTGTGAGACTGCAAACTGCGGACTGTGTACGGTCCTCATGGATGGTAAGCCCATCCTGTCCTGCAGCACATTGGCTCTCCGTGCCGAGGGTAAAAAAATCGTCACCCTGGAGGGAATGCAGAAGGAGGCCGAGGAATTCGGAAGCTTTCTTGCCGATCAGGGGGCAGAGCAGTGCGGTTTCTGCAACCCCGGCTTTATTATGAACGTATTCGCCATGTTAAAGGAAATTCAGGATCCCACAGAGGAAGAGATCAAAGAATATCTGGCGGGAAATCTCTGCCGCTGTTCCGGCTTTGTGGGACAGACCAGAAGTATACTGAAATTTTTGGAGTACAAAAAATCACAGCAGGAGGCAGAAGCATGAATTACGTAAATAAACCCGTGCGCAAAACCGACGCCATGGCCCTTGTTACCGGAAAGCCGGTTTATACGGACGATCTGGCGCCTAAGGACTGCCTGATCGTCAAGGTTTTGAGAAGCCCTCACGCCAATGCATGGATAGAAGAGATCAAGACAGGAACTGCCGCGCAGACGGGGGGAATCGCCTGTGTGTTTACCTATAAGGATGTTCCGCAGAAGCGTTTTACTCTGGCAGGGCAGACCTACCCGGAATTAAGCCCCTACGACAGGCTGATCCTTGACCGCCATCTGCGCTTTGTGGGAGATGCGGTTGCAATTGTGGCAGGAGAGAGCGAAGAGGCTGTCGATAAAGCAATGAAACGGATTAAAGTCAAATACCGGGTGGAGAAACCGATGCTGGATATTCATCAGGCAAAGGACGGGGACATTCTGGTCCATCCGGAGGACAACTGGCTGGCAAAGGTTCCGGTGGGCGCCGACAATAAAAGAAATCTCTGTGCATCAGGCGTTGAAGAGCATGGGGATGTAGAAGAGGCTCTTTCCGGATGCAGCTATACCGTGGACTTTACCTACCGGACCAGGCCAAATCAGCAGGCCATGATGGAAACCTTCAGGAGCTATTGCTATCTGGATCATTTCGGACGGCTGAACGTGGTTTCCTCCACGCAGATTCCCTTTCATGTAAGAAGGATCCTGGGAAATGCCCTGGATATTCCCTCTTCCAAAATCCGGATCCTCAAACCGAGGATCGGGGGCGGCTTCGGCGCCAAGCAGACGGCGGTTTCAGATGTTTATCCGGCGTTTGTCACATGGAAAACAGGAAAGCCGTCTAAGATGGTGTATTCCCGGTATGAATCCCAGATCTGCTCATCTCCCCGTCATGAGATGGAAATCCGGGTGCGCGCAGGGGCGGACGAAGATGGGATCGTCAGGGTATTGGATGTATATTCTCTGTCCAACACAGGCGCATACGGAGAACACGGCCCCACGACGGTAGGCTTAAGCGGACATAAATCCATTGCTCTTTACCGTCATCTTCAGGCATATCGTTTTGCTTATGACGTGGTCTATACCAACGTGCAGGCCGCAGGCGCATACCGCGGCTACGGGGCGACGCAGGGGATCTTCGCGGTAGAATCCGCCATTGATGAGCTGGCAGCAAAAATGGGCATGGACCCGGTGCGTATCCGCGAGCTGAATATGCCTATGGAAGGGGAACCTCTTCCGGCGTACGGAGACTGCCCGACCGCGCCGAGCTGTACTATGGATCAGTGTATGGCCCGTGCAAAGGAAATGATGAACTGGGATGAGAAATACCCCTTCAAAGATATGGGCAACGGCAAGGTCCGGGGTGTGGGCGTTGCCATGGCAATGCAGGGTTCTTCCATCGCAGGCGTGGATGTGGGCGGCGCTGATATGAAGCTGAACGAGGACGGCTCCTATACGCTGGGGCTTGGCTGTACGGATATGGGAACCGGGTGCGATACGATCCTGGCGCAGATCGCCGCGGACTGCATGGAGACCTCCATGGAAAATATCGTGGTGTTTGGTGTGGATACGGATATTTCGCCCTATGATTCCGGTTCTTACGCATCAGCGACTACTTACACCACAGGAACGGCGGTCATGCAGGCATGTGAGGAACTGCGTACAAGAATATGCAGGCTTGGGGCAGAGATGCTGGGAGCTTCTGTGGACGAGGTGGATTTTGACGGCTCTTATGTTTCCTGCGGGGAGAAGAAGGTCAGCCTTTCAGATATTGCAGTCAAAGGGACCTGCGGAAACACTCAGGAGCTTCAGGTTACAAGGACCTACTCATCACCGATCTCTCCGCCTCCGTTTATGGTCGGTATGGCCGAGGTGGAGGTTGACAAGGAGACAGGAAGCACAAAGGTGATAGACTATGTGGCTGTTGTGGACTGCGGGACCCCTATCAACCCGAACCTTGCCAGAGTCCAGACCGAGGGCGGCATCGTCCAGGGTATCGGCATGGCCCTTTACGAGGATGTGCAGTACAGTGAAAAGGGCGTGATCCGGAACAACTCTTTTATGCAGTATAAAATCCCTACACGTCTGGATATCGGGGATATCCGTGTGGATTTCAGAAGCAGCTATGAAAAGAGCGGGCCGTTCGGGGCAAAATCCATCGGAGAGCTGGTGATCGATACCCCGTGTCCGGCCATCGCAAATGCTGTTTACAATGCAACCGGCGTGAGAGTGCGAGAGCTTCCCATCACTCCCGAGAAGATCGTTATGGGGATGAGGAAGAATGAGGCAGAGGCGGAATGATGGAATTAATAAAAGCGAGCGCAGGGCTTTGTTTGGAGCTTGCCGTGTTTTTCTGCGCGGGAAGCCTGCTGATGTATGTGCTGAAAATAAAGGCGGAGGCTTCACTGGCGCTGATTTTTGGATATCTTCTTTATTTTTCAGTATTTGAAGTGCTTGCGCTTCCTATGGTACTGGCATGGGTTCCGTTGAAGATCCTGTGTATTGTATGGGGGATACTGATGGCTTTGACAGTGTGTCTTGCAGTATTTCTTTTAAGAGGGCAGTGGAGAAAGCAGCTTGGGGGCCTTCCTGATATCCGGAAGCTTCACGGCGCCATGCTTTTTCTGGTAATTGCCGTGATCCTGCTGCAGTGTATGATCGTGGTGATCTATGAGGATACCACAGTGGACGCCGCATATTATGTGGGGACGGTTACTACCTCTGTGCATACGGGAACTCTGGGAAGATACAGCCCTTATACAGGCGTTCTTTACAAAAAGTTCCAGTCCAGATACGTATTTTCCACGTATCCCATGCACAATGCGGTATGGTGTAAGCTTCTGGGAATCCATCCCATCGTACAGGCCAAGGTGGTAATGTCAGTGATCAATGTCCTGATCGCCAATCTGGTGATCTACCAGATCGGCAGGCGGCTTTTCAGGGGAGGGAGGAAGCAGGCGGATCTGATGGTATGCTTTGTGTGCCTGATGCAGTTGTTTTCCTATACTATCTATACCCCGGGAACCTTTTTCTTTACCAGATCCTACGAGGGCAAAGCCCTGCTGGCGAATGTGACCTTTCCCGTGGTGCTGTACTGTGCCGTCTGGTTCTGGCAGGAACAGAAAAGCAGGAGCCTGTGGGTGATACTTTTTCTCACATCCGTAAGTGCAGTTGCTTTTTCCGGATCGTCCATTATCCTGCCGGCGGCGGTGAGCGCGGGGATTCTTCCGGTATTGTTTAAGCGGAAGCAGTTTTCAGCGCTGGTTTCTTATATTCTGTGTATGCTGCCGACAATTTTGTATGCCTGCGCATATTTTGCGGTAAAAGGCGGCTGGCTGACACTGTGGGCGTCATAAGGAGGCGGAAAAATGGCAGATGTATCGATAAAAGAGGCTGGTTTACGGTTTGTGTGGCTCTGTCTGGAAAAGTACTGGGGAACCTGTCTGTTTCTTGTTCTGTTCCTGGCAGGGATCCTGTGGAGCCTGTTTTGCCGCAGGAAGGATGAGGCGAGAGTTTTTCTGGGCTATACGGTATTTTTGCTTTTAACGGTATATAATCCGTTATTTGTGAAATATATTGTGCCGAAGGTGAATTTTGAGAATGAATATTACCGCTTTTTCTGGATCCTTCCGGTGATTCCGGGGGTGGCCTATTATGCGGTTCGGCTGGTTTTCGCGGTTAAAAATAAATGGGGAAAGGTTCTGGCCGCCCTTGCGCTGGCAGGAGTGATGGCAGTGACCGGAACTCCCCTGCAGGGAGTTGTGCAGAATTTCGCTCTTGCGGAAAATATTTATAAGGTGCCCAATGACCTGCGGGCCGTCTGCGATATTATCCATGCAGACAGCGGGGAAGAAAGCCCCAGAGTGGTGTTTGATAATTCATTGAATTCCCTTGCAAGGCAGTACGACGCTTCCCTTCAGCTTGTCCTTCACCGGGATGCTGTGCTGTACCGTGCGGGAAGCACAGTAGCGGGAACGATGAACGAGGACAGCTCCTGGTACCGCAGACAGCGTGTGATCATGGACATGGTCTACTATGAACAGCCGGTACGGCTTCGGAAGTTCCGTTATTCGCTGACGAAGACAAAAACGGACTATCTGGTGCTTCCGGTAACTCTGACCAATCATGACCGTATCCGCAAGGCAGGCTGTGAACCCATCGCACAGACGGAAAATTATGTTGTCTATCGGTTTGACTGGAAAAAATATCAGGAATTAAATAAAGAATAAGAAGAATAAAAATTGACAATAAAATAACAATAAAATACTGCCTGAAAATAACAAAAATGTATTGCTATTTTACAGGAAAGCTGTTACAGTAAAAAGGATTAACCGGATACAAATGTTTTGAAGATAGAGGCGCGGGATTCATCAGTATTTCCGGAGTGAAGGGCGTTGGAGGCCTTCCGGAAAGAAAGGGGATTCTGCCGAAGGGTGCTTTCTCCCAACAGAGGGCATTCTGGGACGACGCAGAAGATGCGGCGTACTGTCACTTTAGTGGAGCGCTATCGCAGGTTCAAAGATGAGCTGGATCGTTATTAAGCCATGAATGTGTTCCCGCAGGGAACCGCGTTCATGGCTTTTTTTCGGGGCTTTTCGTGCGGAACCGGAATTAACGTTTGTATCAGAAAAAAGGATGGAGGAAATCGATATGCAAAGCAAGAGAAAAAGGCTGTCTGTGCTTGTTTCCGTGATCATTGCCTGTGTTATGGCAAATCCGGCGCTTGTACTGGCAGCAGAAGAGGAAGCAGCCCAGCCGGCCGTATATGCGACCTTTTGGGCGCTGGTGCCGCCGATCGTGGCCATCGCACTGGCATTGATCACAAAGGAGGTTTACAGCTCCCTGTTTATTGGAATTCTGGTAGGCGCATTGTTCTATTCGGGATTTAGTTTTGAGGGAACAGTGACGCACATTTTTCAGGGCGGAATCATCAGTGTGCTTTCTGACAGCTACAATGTAGGGATTCTGGTGTTCCTGGTGATCCTGGGAACCATGGTATGTCTGATGAACAGGGCGGGAGGCTCTGCCGCATTCGGACGCTGGGCAAGTAAGCGGATTAAAACACGTGTGGGTGCGGAGTTGGCCACGATCGCCCTTGGCGTTCTGATTTTTATCGACGACTATTTTAACTGCCTGACCGTGGGAAGCGTTATGCGTCCTGTAACGGATAAGCATAACGTATCCAGAGCGAAGCTGGCGTATCTGATCGACGCTACCGCGGCTCCGGTCTGTATTATTGCTCCGATCTCATCCTGGGCTGCTGCTGTCAGCGGCTTTGTAGAGGGAGAGAATGGACTTTCTATTTTTGTACGCGCGATTCCGTATAATTTCTATGCTCTGCTGACCATTGTCATGATGGTGGGAATGGTTCTCATGAAGGTAGAGTTCGGTTCCATGGGCGTACATGAGACAAACGCTTTAAAAGGCGATCTATTTACTACTGAAGGACGTCCTTATGCCAATGCGGAGGATGATTCGGAGGGAAATCCCAGAGGAAAGGTAATCGACCTTCTGATTCCCATTATCAGCCTTGTGATCTGCTGTGTCATTGGAATGATCTATACAGGCGGGTTCTTTGACGGAACAGATTTTGTTACGGCGTTTTCTCAGAGTGATGCTTCCGTGGGTCTTGTATTGGGAAGCTTCTTTGGCCTGGTGATCACGGTTCTGCTGTATGTGATCCGCCGCGTATTGTCCTTCCGCCAGTGCATGGAATGTATTCCGGACGGATTTAAGGCAATGGTTCCGGCAATCCTGATCCTGACTTTCGCATGGTCTTTAAAGGCAATGACGGACAGCCTCGGCGCCGCTGTATTTGTGGCTAATGCAGTACAATCTGCGGCAGGTACCCTGATGAACTTCCTGCCCGCTATTATTTTCCTGGTAGGCTGTTTCCTTGCGTTTGCAACAGGAACTTCCTGGGGAACCTTCGGAATCCTGATCCCGATCGTTGTTGAAGTATTTGCCAATACAAATGAAACTCTGATGATCATTTCCATTTCCGCCTGCATGGCAGGCGCTGTATGCGGAGACCATTGTTCGCCTATTTCCGATACGACGATCATGGCATCGGCGGGCGCGCAGTGCGACCATGTAAACCATGTGTCCACACAGCTTCCGTATGCATTGGTGGCTGCCGCGGTATCCTTTGTAACATATATCGTAGCCGGATTTGCCCAGACTGCCTGGATCGCACTTCCGGTGGGAATCGTTCTGATGCTGATCGTGCTGTTGGTCATCAAATATGAGTTTTCTACATTAAGAGAAAGATAGGTTACTGTTCAGCAGATGGAATGATAACATTTATATTATAGTTATAGGCAATTTTTTCAAGTGGGTTTTTGGGTTGTAATTTCGCGGCGGTTATAGTATCATAATATTTGTCCGTATATCAGGACAGGTATAAGGGAAGAGAATGGTTACTGTTTGCATCTACAGTGCAGACAGTAACAGAGAATGTACAAAATCATATAATCACATAAAGGAGGAATCGTTTATATGCCAGGTCGAAAAACGCGGACAAACCCGGTTCTGGTTCTGATCGCAGTTCTTCTGTGTCTGATCTTTGGAGCGACCTTTACACAGTCCTCTGCGGATCCGTCACCGGCTGAACAGGGAGAAATGCCGGATATGTTCGTGGCTGAGGATGTGGATGATTCTTTATTCACTTCTCATGGCACTGTGACCGGAGACGACAATATTACAGATCAGTCTGAAGAAACTGAGGAAGAACCTCAGATCACCCAGGCGCCTGTACCCACTGAGGTACCTGAAAAGAACGAAGAAAAATCCTATGAAGCCTCTCCGGAGGCGGCACGTGGGATTTGGACTTCAAGCGGAAGCAACTGGATGTTTCTTGTGGATGGAACGCCTTACACCGGCTGGCTTTCGGATACAGACGGAAACCGCTACTTCTTTAATGAAGAGGGAATCATGCAGACGGGCTGGCTGGAGGATGGCGGAAACCGCTATTATCTTGATCTGGACGGGATCATGCAGACAGGGGAGATAACAGTAGACGGTGAAACCTATCAGTTACAGGAGGATGGAGTCTTAAAGGAAGCGAAGAAGAACGGTAAGGCAGACTCTGATAAAGCGACGCCAACGCCGGCTCGGGAAGCAAAAGAGGAAGAGAAAACCTCAAAAGACAAGGAGTCCGTGAAGGAAGAAGAAGCCTCAGAGGACAAGGAGTCCGTGAAGGAAGAGGAAGCTACAGAAGACAAGGAAACAGAAGAAGATAAGGAAGCCTCAGAGCAAAAGGAAAGCAAGAAAGAGAATAAAGCTGAGAAGAAAAAGAAAGTACAGGCGGATAAAACGATCGCGCTGACCTTTGACGACGGCCCCAGTTCTTTTACCGACCGCCTTTTGGATTGTCTTGAGGAAAATAATGCGAAGGCTACCTTCTTCATGGTTGGCGAAGAAATCGTCAATTTTCCGGATGAGGTAAAAAGAATGGAAGAGCTTGGCTGTGAGCTTGGTAATCATACATATTCCCATACAGATCTGACGGAGCTGGACGCCGCGGGAATTTCCGATGCTATCGGGAAAACAGATCAGCTTCTTTTGGAACTGGCAGGACATGGGGCGACGGTTCTGAGGCCTCCATACGGTTCTGTTAACGATACGGTAGTGGCGACTGTGGGAACTCCGATGATCCTCTGGTCTATTGACACTCTGGACTGGGAAACGCTGGATGCTGAAAAAACGGTCGATACGGTACTTTCCCAGGTTGAGGACGGATCCATTATCCTGATGCACGATATTTACAAGGAGTCTGTGGATGCGGCGGAAATTCTGATTCCAAGACTGATCGAGGAAGGCTATGAGCTGGTAACTGTTCATGAACTGGCGGAGAAGAAGGGAGTTACACTTCAAACGGGAACCACATACGGTGAAATCAATTAGAGAATACAAAATCAACTAGAGAATACAAAAAAGAAAGCATTCATATTAATGAATGCTTTCTTTTGTACACTCTTATTTAATTTCTGATCTTTGTTTACTCTAACAAGCTGCTGTGAACATAACCGGTCTGGCCTTCATAGTCGATCTGAACCCATTCGCCCTCTTCGCCTTTCTTTTCCACCTGCGTTCCTGTAGAAAGGCCTCCGATAATATCCGCATCGGTACTTGCCTCCGCCCGGACATTGCAATTATCCGTTGCCGTAAGAGTAGTAGTGTCTCCAGACGCAGACAGGCTTGCGTCGTCACCAAGACCTGCCAGAAATTCTGCAAGTGCAGAATCATTTTCCTGCGCATCATCGTATTGTTTTTTGACGTCGGAGATTAATTCTGATACATCTTCGTCAGACTGAAGCTGGTCTGTATAAGCAGAAATCCTTGAGTCATCATCTGCTCCGCCGTCAATTTTCAGATTCCCCTGACTGTCCTTAAATATATAGAACCGACTTAATGCAGGCACAGGAGTGTCGATTCCCTTGCAAATATAATTAAAGACGGCGTATGCTACATAAGAATCGTCATCCAGACCCTTCTTCGTGTAAACGTCACCTAATTCATACCCTTCGATATAATCCTTTGCATTGGTGATTTTTGACTCATCAGACGGATTTAAATCGTCTACCAGAGTTTTCAGCGCTGCGATATCTTTCTCCCCAAGAGCCTTATAATAGCTCTCAATCAATGCAGTAACCTCTGCATTATTCTTTTCCATGGGATTGGTGTCTTCTTCTTTCTTCCCGTCGCCAGTCTCCCCATCATTTGCCGGAGAAGAAGGAACATTTCCCTGGTTATTGTCCATTTCTGTCTGCTGCTCATCCGATTCGGAATTACCCTTCTTAGTTCCGACACAGGCACGAATGCCGATGAACAGGACAACCACGATTAACAGAATCGCTCCGCCAAGCATAAAATAACGAAGGTTATCTGATAACCATTCCCTGAAATCATCCAAGTTCTTGTCCTCCTTATGATACAACGCACCGGAACGAACCACCCGTTCCAGGCAGCACACCTGAAGGGAATCGAACCCCCGCACATGGTACCGGAAACCACTGCTCTATCCACTGAGCTACAGGTGCGAACTTATGAACCATAAGCTTTTTATACTATAACACATTTTTTCCCGTTTGTAAAGATTCAGAATTTTTCATTTTTCAAATATTCAACCACCCTCTGGATTAGTCAATATTTTCAAAAACCTCTTTCAGAACAATGCTGACTGCCGGTACAGCCTTTAATGTTAATACTGTCTCAGCATTATAGTTTTCGTCCTCAATATCTTCTACAAGGATATGGGACGCTACCAGTTCATACGTTCCGTTATTAAGATGGTACACCTCAACGGACTTTTCCCCTGGTGATACGATCCAATATTCAGCAACGCCTAACTGTGCATATTTTTCCTTTTTGACTGTTTTATCCTTAAAAGATGTTGCCGGACTTAAGGTTTCCACAATAAAGCTCGGCACTCCCCGGTACTTGTCTTTTTTTATTTTATTCCTGTCACAGATCAGCATGATATCAGGTATGACATATTCATCATCGGATAAATACAGATCGAGGTTCTCGACCGATGCGGTGCATATGCTGTTTTTAAGTTGTTTCATAAGAGCAAAATATATATTTCCGTTTACCTGGCTGTGACGAAAGCCGCCGGAAGGCGACATATTGTATATGGTATCATTTATCTTTTCTGTTTTATAATATTCCTTCTGCCGTAATGGCACAGTATTCATCTCCTTCCTGATCTGGCAGTAAATACCCGCAAAGCCGCGTAAGATCAGTCCTGAAAGGGTGTTCCGCAAAGCCGCGTAAGATTAGTCCTGAAAGGGTGTTCCGTACAGGTCATACGGGGTACTCTGGTAAACATAGTAGTTGAGCCAGTTTGTATATAAGTTGTTCGCATGGGCTCTCCACATAAGGTACGGCTTATTTTCCGGGTTATCGTCACGGTAATAATTCTTCGGAATATCAATGGGCAGCCCCTTGCCGAGGTCGCGCTTATATTCTCCGTCCAGAGTCACACGGTCATATTCCGGATGCCCCATCACGAATATTTTACGGCCTCCGTCCGCCATTGCCAGAAACAGGCCGGCTTCCTCGGACTCTGCAAGAACAGTCAGAGCCTCGCAGGCATGAATATCTTCAATGGGAACCTCCGTGTGTCTGGAATGAGGCGCCAGGAAGATATCGTCAAAACCTCTGACCAGAGGGATTTTGCGGTTCAGTACCTTATGCCAGAACAATCCGAACATCTTTCTGTCCAAAGGCTTCTTCTGCAGGCCATAATGATGGTATAATCCTGCCTGGGCAGCCCAGCACAGGTAAATAGTAGAGGTTACATTTGTTTCCGTCCAGTCCATGATCTGTACCAGTTCCTCCCAGTAATCCACCTCTTCAAACTCCATCTGCTCTACAGGAGCTCCGGTAATGATCATTCCGTCAAATCTGGAATCCTTCAGCTCCGAAAAGGTCTGATAGAATTTGTTCAGATGGCTTACCGAGGTATTCTTGGATTCGTGGCTTTCTACCGTCATAAAAGTTACGTCTACCTGAAGCGGGGTGTTTGATAAGGAACGCAGAAGCTGCAGCTCTGTTTCTTCCTTTAAAGGCATCAGGTTTAATATCAGTATCTGAATGGGGCGGATATCCTGATGCAGCGCCCGGTGCTCGTCCATTACAAATATATTCTCTTTTTCCAGAATTTCCTTTACTGGTAAATCACTTTGTATTTTAATCGGCATATCTTATCCTTCCTTTCTTATATCCTCTGTATCAATACTGTCTGCTTCGCGAACAGCAATCTTTATTCTGCCATACTTTCCACAGCCGTCAACTCTGAATTTTCCGTATGATCTGTATTCGGCATTTATCTGTCTTATCAGACATCCTGTCTTCCCGCAAGCTTTAAGAAGTCTTCTTCAGACAAAATCGGGATTCCAAGCTCCTTTGCTTTTTTATTCTTAGAAGAATTAGAGGCTGTATCATTATTAATAAGGTAGTTCGTTTTCTTTGTCACGGATCCGGTCACCTTTCCCCCAAGGGATTCGATAAAGCTCTTTGCCTCGCCCCGGTTGGCGAAATGTGCGACGCTTCCGGTAATTACAAAAGTCATCCCCGCAAAAATCTGTTCTCCGTTCACATCCTCCTTCCGGATATGCACATGACGGAGCAAATGCTCCAGCTTCTGTATGTTTTCTTCTTTGCTGAAGTATTCCACCAGATTTTTGGCGATCACCGGGCCGATACCGTCAATAGAGCTGACCTCTTCCTCATCCGCATGGCGGATCCTGTCCAGATCATAGTCAAAATATTTGCAGATTACTTTGGCATTGGAAAGCCCGATGTTGGCGATCCCAAGGCTGTAGATCAACCTGGGAAGAGTAGTTTCCCTTGCCTTTTCCAGACTTGCAAGAAGATTTTCAAAGGATTTCTCTCCAAATCCGTCCATCGTGATGATTTCATCGCGGTATTTTCCAATCTCAAATATATCTCCGAAGTTATGGATAAAGCCTCTGGCAATGAATTTCTCCAGAGTGGCTTCTGACAGTCCGTCAATATTCATGGCGTCACGGCTTACAAACAGGGTAAACGCTTTGATCTTTTTGGCTACGCAGTCGGGATTCATGCAATATAAGCATTCCACCTCATTCTCCTTAATGACCCGCGCCTCGTGTCCGCATACAGGACAGGTATCCGGAATTGTCAGGTTTCCGCTTCTTGTAAGATTCTCCGCGATCTGGGGAATGATCATATTGGCTTTATAGACCTGTATCGTGTCTCCTATCCCAAGTTCCAGTTCCCTGACAATGCTCACGTTATGCACGCTTGCACGGCTGACAGTCGATCCCTCCAGTTCCACCGGCTCAAAAACCGCGACCGGATTGATAAGGCCCGTCCTGGACGGACTCCACTCGATTTCCAGAAGATGGGTTTCCCGCATTTCGTCCGCCCATTTAAAGGCAAGGGAATTTCTTGGGAATTTCGCCGTACTTCCCAGAGAATCTCCGTAGGCGATATCATCGTAGAGCGCGACCAGCCCGTCTGATGGAAAATCATTGGTTCCCACAGCGTTCGCAAAATAATCCATGGCGTCGTCCAGGGTTTCTGCCGTTACCATCCGGTGTTCTACCACATCAAAGCCCTGTTCCTTAAGCCATTGGAACTGACAGGCTCTGGAATTATGCATATCCACACCCTCTGCGCTCACCAGGGCAAAGGCATAAAACCGCACGTTTCTCCTTGCTGTAATTTCATTATTTAATTGGCGTACAGAACCGCTGCAGAGATTTCTGGGGTTCTTATATTTTGCGTCTACATCCTCAATGGTTGCGTTGATTTTTTCAAAATCAGAGTATGTGATGATCGCTTCTCCCCGCAGTACCAGCCTGCCCCTGTAGGCGATCCGGAGTGGAATATTCCGGAATACCCGGGCATTGTTGGTGATCACCTCTCCGACCACGCCGTTCCCTCTGGTAACTGCTTTCTGAAGTTCTCCGTTTTCGTAGGTCAGGACGATGGTTAAACCGTCCAGCTTCCACGAAAGCAAAGTGGGGTGTGTTCCCACAAATTCCCGTAAGGTTTCCCTCTCTTTTGTTTTATCAAGGGAAAGCATGGGGCTTTCATGGGCCTCCTTTGGAAGAGACTCCAGGGCTTCATACCCTACGTTGATCGTGGGGCTGTTTGCCAGAACCGTTCCTGTTTCCTTTTCCATCTCCAGAAGCCGGTCGTACAGAGCGTCGTACTCCTGATTGCTCATGATTTCCCGGTCTTCCTGATAATATGCCCTGGATGCTCGGTTGAGCTTTTCTGCCAGTTCTTTCATTTGCTGTATGGATGTCTCCATGATGCCCTCCTGATTCTTTTATTCTCCTGCCGCCTGCCGCATGGACGGCTTTTTTCATATTCTTCCCTGCCTCTTTTACTGTTTCGCTGGAAGAGTCCTGAATACCCTTCTGTAATATTTCCCATTCCTCCGGGGAGATTTCCCGGTATGTCCCCAAAGGGATGCCGTTCAGAGTCAGGTTCATGATCCTGATTCTTTTTAAGGATGTCACGCTGTAGCCAAAGTATGCGCACATTCTGCGGATCTGACGGTTCAATCCCTGGGTGAGGATAATGCGGAAGCTCTGCCTTCCCGTCTTTTCTACCGTACACGGACGGGTAACTGTATCTAAAACAGGGACGCCCTCGGACATTTTCCTGATAAATTCATTATCTATGGGCTTATCTACCGTGACCAGATATTCTTTTTCGTGCCGGTTCCCGGCCCGCATAATACGGTTGACCAAATCTCCCTCGTTTGTCAGCAGAAGCAACCCTTCTGAATCCTTATCCAGCCTCCCTACCGGATATATACGCAGAGGATAATTCAGATACTCAGTCACCGTAACCTCCCGGCGCTGCCGTTTGGTACTGCAAACGATTCCCCGTGGCTTGTTAAACAGAAGAAGTACTTTTTTTTCGTTTTTTACAACAGGCCTTCCGTCAAGACAGACTTCCGTTTCCGGAGAAATCCGGTCTCCTGCGGCGGCTGTTTTTCCGTTCAGAGTGATCCTGCCCGCTTCAATAAGCCTGTCCGCCTCTCTTCTGGAGCAAACGCCTGCATCGCTTAAATATTTATTGATCCGTATTGTTTGAAAGCTTTCTGTTTTTTTGTCCATTGCTTCATTATATATTTTTTTTTTTGCTTTCGCAACCGTGAACGCAGATTTTCCTCGATGAATGTTCATGAAAAAGAACAAAAATTGTATTTGCTATTTTTATGCTTTTCTGTTATAGTGAGTTTGTTGGGAATAACTGATGGATGCGGGAGCAGCATAATGAGAACATGTGCGCCGTATCCGGGTTACGTGCTTTTTTCTGGCAGGGGTCAGGAGAAGCGGAAAGAAGAGGAAGACTTTGCGTAAAAAATCACATATACTGTTAGCACGCTGTATTGCAGATGAACTGTTTGTTTCTGAGAGTCTGCAGTCACACAGGAAGGCTTTTTGTCTTGGGAATGTCCTGCCGGACATACGTCCTTCTTTTATAACGAAACGGCATGAATATTTCGGAACCTTTTATGAGGTTCAGGACAAGATCAGGGAACTGGTGGAGAATGGACCGGAGGTTATTAACGAAAGGGTTTTCTGGAGGCGTTTGGGAGAGGTGCTGCATTATATTGCGGATTATTTTACTTTCCCGCACAACCGGACATATACGGGTACCCTCAGAGAGCATAATCATTATGAGAAGGTACTGAAGAATAACCTGAAGGCCTATATTCAGAGCGGAGAGGCCCATATCTACATGAACAGCACCCTGAGATTCGGCAGCCTGCCGGAACTGATTGAATATGTGCAGGAGAAGCATGCTGTTTATATGGAGAAGATCCGTAATATCTCTGATGATATTCAGTATATTCTTTCCGTCTGCTATCAGGTGGTACAGGGAATGCTGCAATTATGCGCCGGAAGACAAGGCGCCTGTGCAGCCTGGGCTATGTAGACAGAATGACGTTACTGTCTGCGCCGCAGGTGCGAACTGTAAATAATGTTACTAAAAATGAACTGTAAATAATATTGCTAAAATGTGAAAAAAAAGTGAAAATTGCTGTAATGCCGCCGGAGATGCTTCTCCGGCGGTTGATTTTATAAAATGATTGTGCTAGAATAGAGCGAGTAGTATGTAAGTTGAGATTTTGATTGAGAAACAGACCTTTATATAGGGGGTAAAGGGATGTTCATGAAAGAAGGGAGCATCTTTAAAATATGAAAAACAAATATCTGACAAAATATTTGTGCATCACGCTGATGTCTGCTATGGTATTATCCGGCCCTATGACTGTTTTGGCAGCGGAGGGGCAGGATGCATTTGTGTCAGAGGGAATTTTTGATGATCAGCCTGATGATTCAGGCTTTACATCGGAGCCGTCTGCAACTCCGGAACCGGAAGCGCCTGTTACACCGGAACAGCCGTCGCCGACTCCCGGAGAGACAACTCCAACGCCGGAAGAGCCGACTCCAACCCCGGGAGAGGATATCACGCCCACTCCCACGCCGGGAGAGGATATCACGCCGACCCCGACTCCTCCGGTCGAGGATCTTCTTCCGGAGAATGTCAGGGAGATCGTGGACAGGCTTAATGAGCTTGCCCTGGTAGAGATCACCCTGGAGCAGGAGCCGCAGATCGTTGAACTTCGTGAGCTGTACGAGAAATTAACCCAGGAAGAAAAGGATATGGTGAGCAATTACGAGCTCCTTACTACCTTTGAAGCGAAAATTGTGGAACTGAAGGCGGCAGAGAAGCCGGATGATCCTTTTAGCGACGATCCGCAGCCTGTTATCGATGACGGGACACTGCCGTCGGCAATCTCAGGTACGCCGATCTATTATACCAATATGGCATCTAACCTTCATGCGGGCAAGGATTTTTATCTGGACAGCCTGAAGGATAATTATCAGCTTGTCTTTGCTGATGATTTTTCTGATGTAATGGATGAAATCGAAAAAGAGTATAAAGAGAAGAATAAGCTTTCCGATGCCAGCGACCTGCGCACAGACGGCGTGACCACCTCTGCGGATACTTTACTGGTAAGGAACTGGCAGGATATTCTGGCTGTTTACATATACGAACAGAGCAAAAACGGCGCCACATCCTTCACTATGGACGCTTCCTGCAAGGATGATCTGGCAAAGATCTTTGAGGAAATGAATCCGGTGGTACGCGATAAGCAGAATATCACAAAGGTTTCTTATGGAAATCGTCACATTAACTATTATATTAAGAAAAATAAAGTTTCCAAATCAGACCGTAAGATCCTTAAGAAATATGTGGAGACAGACTGCAAGCTGCTCTGCGCAGTCGTAACTGCATCAAAGGGATTCGTGCGTGAAAGTGTGGGAGACGATGTTTCCGAGGAACGTGTAAACGTTATCGCAGAGGCATATTCCCTTGTAGGTAAAGTCGGCTATTTCTGGGGAGGCAAGTCCAATACATTGGGAGAGGATCCAACCTGGGGCTCCACAGCAAAGGTGGAGGCTGCCGGCAGCAACAGTACCGGTACCTTACGTGCTTATGGTCTGGACTGCAGCGGTTTTGTCACCTGGGCAGTGATCAATGGGTATCAGGATCAGGAAATGCAGGCGAGCATCGGCGACGGAACCTCCGATCAGTGGAGCAAGGCAAATGTTGTAAGCGAGGAAGAGGCACAGCCGGGAGATCTTGTATTCCAGAGAGGTCCGGAGTCAGGAAGCGACAACCATGTAGGAATTATCTGCGGCAGAACAGACGCCGGAGACTGGATCGCCGTTCATTGCTCATCCAGCCAGAACGGTGTTACTGTAGGAGAAGCATACAGCGCCGGTTTCCGCTATATCCGTCAGCCGTCCTTCTATCCTACGGATGCAGAGGTTGAGCAGATGGAGAGCCAGGGCGCGGCATCCAGCAATGCAGAGCCTGTGGTCACAGACGTTTCTGTAGGTAATACTCTCCAGGATATCATAGGACAGAATACGTTCTCATCCGACGACCAGACATCAAGTCTTCTGACCAGTCCGGAATTGGTAGATGATAATGATATTGAGGTATTTGTTGCTCCGTAAGGGAGGTACAATAAATACCCGTATGAACAGGTAAATACTTTAGTTTTTATGCCCGTACAGGCTTTTGAGGCTTGTACGGGTGTTTTTTTGTATAGTAGGAAAGTACTTCGTTTTGTTCTGAAGTGTACAACACTGAACTTTCTTAATATACAAAAAGCGCTTCACGCAGAATGTGGCTTACGGGAAATTCTATTTATGCTTGACAAATGAGTATAAACGCCATATACTTTGATAATCAAAATAAAATGATGATAGGATGAAAAGCTATGACAACTCGTATTTTAGGAACCGGGAGTGCGCTCCCCAAAACAACATGGACAAATGACGACCTTTCTGCTTTTATAGACACCAGTGACGAATGGATCCGTACCAGAACCGGAATTATCAGACGCCAGATCGCGGCTCGGGAGGAATCAGCGGCCAGCCTGGGGGCGGAGGCCGGAAGAAAGGCTATCGAAAACAGCGGTACAGCGTTGGAGGAAATCGAAATGATCCTGGCGGCAACCTGCTCTGATGAGGGTTATTTTCCAAGCGCTGCCTGCCGGATACAGGCAGAATTAGGCGTCAGGGGAGCCGTGTGTATGGATATCAACGCTGCATGCTCCGGATTTTTATTTGCCCTGCACACAGCGCATGCGTATGTTCAGAGCGGGATTTATCAGAAAATTCTTGTGATCGGGACAGAAACCATGTCCAGAGTGATCGACTGGAAGGACAGAAGCACCTGCGTTCTGTTTGGAGATGGCGCGGGCGCCTGCGTGGTAGGGAAAGACGAGAAAGGAATTCTTGGATTCAGCCAGTACAGCGATGGCTCCAGAGGCTCTGTACTTACCGGTACAGCGGCGACTCTGGCGACTCCGGGGGATGGCGCGCATCCGGCAGGGGCTCTTTTTATGGATGGGCAGGCAGTGTTCCGATTTGCGGTGAAAACGGTGCCGGAATGCATACAGGATACCTTAGAAAAGACCGGGAAGAATATCCATGAGATCGATCTTTTTGTTCTCCATCAGGCAAACAGCAGGATTATTCATTCTGTCGCCAAACGCCTGGGAGCGCCAGAAGAGAAATTTCCCATCAATCTCAATGAGCATGGAAATACTTCTGCGGCCAGCATTCCGATTCTTCTGGACGAACTGAATCGCGAGGGACGCCTGGAGAGAGGCAGCCTTATTATGCTGGCCGGCTTTGGGGCAGGGCTTACCTGGGGAACCGCCCTGCTTGAATGGTAGAGGCTACCGGTGAATACCGGAGAGAACCTCTTCAATCCATTTGTCCGTATTATAATTATCGTCAAACAGACGGACAATGACGCCGTATGGTTCCGCGTCGCTGGAAAAGGCGTTTGCCTCATCCGTATCCACATGCATGGCCAGACGGAAATCCCGGTTTACGCGGACCACAACGTCGGCATAGATCAGGGCGCGTCCATAGCTTTTGGTAAGTACGAAGACTTCGTCATTATCACGGACGCGGAGCGCTAACGCATCATCCGGCGTCATATGGATGTGGCGTTTGGCTACAATGACGCCCTTGGGAATCTCAAGCTCTCCTAATGGTCCGCAAAGGGTACAGCCGGGAGTCCCTTCCGTATCTCCGGACTGGCGGATGATACCCGGGATCCCCAGTTTGCGCGTATCCGTGAGGGAAAGCTCTACCTGGGTTTCCTTACGGAACGGTCCGAGAATGGCCATGTTTTCAAACTCTCCTTTAGGGCCGCGGACGGTCAGCCTTTCTTCGCATAAATATTGTCCCGGCTGGCTTAATTCCTTGACATAATGAAGCTGGGCTCCTTCCCCGAATAATTTTTCAAAATCCTCCCTGGATACGTGGATATGTCTGGCAGACGTTTCGATCTGAATCTTCACACTCATGTTATACCTCCAAAAAATTACGAAAATTCGACAGGCGGCCGAAGTCTTTTTCAAGTGTAACCCCTACGGATAAAAATATCAACTCTTTTCTTATCAGAGAAAGGCTGATACAATAAAAAAATAACGGCAGGCAGCCAGTTGCTGCTTTTTTGCGGCGGCAAGGCTGAGAAAAATATCCGGCTGTGCGGTTGGAACAGTAAAGATACTGCGGCCGCGCAGTTGAAAAATATGAGGGAATAATGATGCTGAGAGAAAACGATGAGTTCCGCTACCGTGCGGAAAAGGATTTTGTCATTATAGAAGAATATAAAAGAAATGACCCGGTTGTGGAGATCCCGGAGTATCTGGACGGGCTTCCTGTCAGGGCGCTTGGGGATTATATCTTTGCAGGCAGGGATTGTGAAACGATCCTTCTGCCCGGGCAGGTAAATAAAATCGGCCGCTATGGCTTTTACAACTGCCATAAGCTTCACAGGCTTGTATTTTCTGACTCCTTTACGGATATTGGAAGCGGCGCTTTTACAGGATGCCATAACATCAGGGAACTTCAGGTTATCATGGAACGGGAGGAAACCGGCCTTAAGGAAATCCTTTCGGAGGTGAATGAAGAATTATGCGTACGCCTTCAGGGGATTGTGGATGGGGTGCTGTGGTTCCCGGAGTATTATGAAGAGGGCGTGGAAAATACTCCCGCCAGAATTCTGATGACGCAGGTCCATGGAAGCGGCCTTTACTACAGAAACTGTTTTCAGGGGAAAAAATTCCGGTTTACAGAATATGACAGCCGGTTTGAGATGGCTTGCGCCCAAGAATCGGAAACCTTTTTACTGGAACTTGTATACGGAAGATTGTCCCACCCCTTTGGACTTACAGAAAAGGCTAAAAAACGGTATGAGGAATTTTTGATAAAGCACCGCAGAAAAATGGCGGAGCTGTTTCTTACGGAAAAGCGGGAGGAATCACTGGAATGGCTTCTTATGCATTATCCTCACAGACGGGAAGAACAGGAAGAGTATCAGGAAATTATGGGGATAGCCTTAAAGGAGGGGTCTCCATCCATGATAAGTATGCTGATGGAGTATGGGAGGACTTATTTTCCGCCAAAAAGAAGGAGTTTTGACTTATGAACGCAACCCATGATCAACAACAGCGGGAAATCCGGATCGAGCAGATCTGCACAGATATCCTGAAAAATGCCCGCAACGAGCTTTACCTGCATATGCGCTTTCTGGACAATGCGCTTTCTGCGCTGGCTTTTCAGGGAGAAATGTCGGTGCATCCCATTGCAGCGGACGGAACCTTTCTTTATTATCAGCCGGAGGAACTGATGCACATGTTTTGCCAAAGCAGGGAGAGCGTAAACAGGGCGTATCTTCACAGCTTGTTCCACTGTCTTTTCCTGCATATTTATCCGGAGGAAAAGGCAGACATGCAGGCCTGGAATCTTGCCTGTGACATAACGGCGGAGCATATCATCGACGGCCTTTATTTAACATGTGTCCATCGTCCCTCCAATTCTGTCCGCCGTCAGGCATGGGCGCTTCTGAAGGAAGAGGGCAGGACGATGACAGCCCAGAGAGTTTACCGGAAGCTTTTGGAACTGCATCTGCCGGAGGCGAAAATACAGGAGCTTCGCCGGGAATTTTATGTGGACGACCATAAAAAATGGTACGAAACGCCGCCCACACATCCCCGGATCCGCCAGCAGAAGAAAAACTGGGAGGATATCCGGAACCGGATGCAGACGGAGATGGAAACCTTTTCCAAGGAGGCGGCAAAAGACAGCCAAAGCCTGATGGAGCAGCTTACGGCAGAGAACCGCCATCGGTACGATTATCGGGAATTTCTGCGGAAGTTTTCGGTTTTAAAGGAAGAAATGAAGGTGGATATGGATACCTTTGACTATATTTATTATCATTACGGTATGGATATGTACGGAAACATGCCTTTAATCGAACCTCTGGAAACAAAGGAAGAGCGGAAAGTGGAGGATTTTGTGATCGTGATCGATACTTCCATGTCCTGCAAAGGCGAGCTGATACAGAAGTTTCTGGAGGAAACCTATGCGGTCCTCAGTGAAACAGAAAGCTTTTTCCGCAGGATCCATGTGCATATTATTCAGTGCGACGAAAAGGTGCAGTCAGACGTACTGATCGAAAATGCAGGACAGCTAAGAGAATATATGAAAAATTTCACGGTGATCGGACAAGGCGGGACTGATTTCCGCCCGCCGTTTCTGTATGTGGAAGAGTTGATGCGGCAGAAAAGGTTTTCCAGACTTCGGGGGCTTTTGTATTTTACAGACGGTTACGGAACCTTTCCAGCAAAGATGCCGCCCTATGAAACGGCGTTTATTTTTATGAAGGAAGACTATCAGGATATTGACGTGCCGCCCTGGGCTATAAAGCTGATCCTCGGAGAAGAGGATCTGATTTCACGGTAAAGAGGACGAAAAAATTTTATTTTTTGGAGGCAGAAGCATGAACATCAAGCGTGCGAAAGAAGAGATTAAAAATACGATACAGGCATATCTTTTAAAGGATTCCTACGGGGAATATGAAATTCCGGTGACGGCACAGCGCCCGGTTCTTTTGATCGGCGCGCCGGGAATCGGAAAGACACAGATTATGGAACAGATCGCGCGGGAGTGCGGCATTGCCCTGGTGTCCTACACCATTACCCATCATACCCGCCAGAGCGCCATCGGGCTGCCTTTTATTTCCAAAAAGATATTTGACGGAGAAGAGCGTCCGGTCACGGAATATACCATGAGTGAGATCGTTGCTTCCGTTTATGAAAAAATAGAGAAGACCGGAATTTCTGAGGGGATTCTGTTCATTGATGAAATTAACTGCGTTTCAGAGACGCTGGCGCCCGCCATGCTGCAGTTTTTGCAGTGCAAGACTTTCGGCAGCCATGAGATTCCCAAAGGCTGGCTGATCGTGGCGGCGGGCAACCCGCCGGAATATAACAAGTCTGTGCGCGAATTTGACGTAGTAACTATGGACCGTGTGAAAAAAATCGAAGTGGAGCCGGATTTTGAGGCGTGGAAGGAATATGCGTATCAGGCGGGAGTCCATCCGGCGGTGATGTCCTATCTGAATACAAGGCCGGGGAATTTTTACCGCATGGAAAGCACTGTGGATGGAAAAATGTTTGCGACCCCAAGAGGATGGGAGGATCTGTCCCGTATCCTTACCGTTTACGAAAAAATCAAAAAGCCTCTGGACCGTGACGTGGCGGTGCAGTATATTCAGTATCCCAAGGTTGCGAGAGATTTTGCCAATTATCTGGAGCTGTTTTATAAATACCGCACGGATTATCAGTTGGACGCGATCCTGCAGGGGCATATGGATGAGAATCTGGTAAAAAAGGCTGCCCACGCTTCCTTTGATGAGCGCCTGAGTGTGACGGGCCTGCTGCTTTCCAGGCTGAATACGGCATTTCGGGAAACCATTGCCATGGAGAAGGAACTGGAAGAACTGTATTCTGTTTTGACGGAGGCAAAGGAACCCTTGTGCGGAGCGCAGAAGGATCAGCCTCTTGTCTATTTTAAGGAAGTGCGGGACGCTTATGCCCTGGAGACGGCAGGAAAGAAAAGAGCGGAGCTCCTTACCCGGGAAGAGGATTACCGACGCCGTAACATACTGGATTTTTTGGATTCCTGTCTGCTGACCCTTCAAAAGCGCCGGGAAGAGGACGGGGAAGCCGTGTTTGCTTTTCTGCGGAAGCAGTTCGGGGAAAGAAAAGCGGCCTATGAGGAAAGCTTCGATGCCTCCGCGCGTATGTTGGAATATGCCTTTGATTTTATGGAGGCTGTATTTAAGGGCGGACAGGAACTGGTGATCTTTATTACGGAATTAAACACAGGCTATCATGCCGTGGCGTTTTTACAGGAATATGACTGTGAACGGTATTACCGCTATAACAAGGAGCTTCTTTTCCGGGAAAAAAGCCGTGATATTCTCCGGAGGATCGAAGAATTGTAAAGAGAAGAATTGTTACTGTTCACTTTCAGGCCTTGCACTGTCTGCCCGGGCTTGCGGCCAGTAGTGCTGAACAGTAATGGAATTTGCAAATCCTGACAGGATAGGGTATAATAAGAAAAACGACAAAATCCGAAAGGAGCATCTGATGAAAAATCAGAGAAAAAAAAGACGGTTTCCGTGGATTCTTTGTCTGCTTTTGTCAGCAGTGATCGTTTTAATTTGTATAGGGCGGCTCCGGCTTGAAAGGCAGGATCATACGCCGGAATATACGGACGGCGCCGCAGAAGAAGAGGATAAGGACGGGCTTGGGGATTTTCTGGATTCGGCCAGAAAGCTTCTGGCGCGGGAGCCTAAGGAGGTTCGGGAGCTCCGCGAGGCAGAGGTGCCTGAAACGGACGAGGGTCACCAGGAATATTATTTTAAGCTTCTCAGTGATGAGGAAAAGCGTGCTTACCGGGAGATGCTGAACGGTATCAGGAACAGGGAGCAGGAATTTTATCTGACGATTTCTGCGGATGAGGAAGTGGACAGGGTATATCATGCGGTATTGAAGGATCACCCGGAGCTGTTCTGGGTACATAACCGTAAGGAGGTTTATAAGACGACTTATGCTAATGCGCAGTATTGCCGCTTTTTTCCCGGATACAGTTATACGGAGGCGGAATCCCAGGAAATCGAACAGGCAATGGAAAATGGCTATCAGGAAGTCCTGTCCCTGCTGCCGGATAACGCGGACGACTATACGACCGTTCGGACTGTATACACTTACCTGATCGATTCGGCAGATTATGAGATTTCTGAGCACGATCAGAGCATTGCCGGGATCTTCTGGCAGAAAAAGGCTGTCTGCGCAGGCTATGCGGGAGCGGTACAGTATCTTTTAGAGCGTTTTGGGATTCCCTGTATTTATGTGGAGGGAAGCGTAAAAGACAATGACGAGGGCCACGCCTGGAATATCGTACAGCTGGACGGGCAGTATTATTATGTGGACGCCACTAACGGCGACCAGCCGGAATTTTTGGAAGGGGATGCGGCTGACATGGCGGAACACAAGACGATCATTTACGATTATCTTTGCCCTTTTCCGGAGGAATATGAGGTACATTATACTCCCTCGCCGGAGTTTGAGGTACCAAAATGTTACGCGACAGATAAAAATTTTTATGTTTTGAATCAGGGATGCTTTGACGCCTATGACTGGCAGACGATTTATGATTATTGCTGTATGAGACTGGATAACGGGGCGGCAGTGGTGCGGTTCAAATTCAGTACGCAGGAGGCCTTTGACCAGGCGTATAAGGAATGGATCACTGAAGCGCAGATACAGAGCGCCGCCCGGTATTATATGGGGCTTTACGGATTAAATCAGGTGGAATACCATTATGGCATTCTGGAAAATCTCAAGACTATGTATTTTATGTTTTAAGGAGGAGACGTACTATATGATAGAGATTTTGGCACGTATTATGAATATCGCGGAACGTGTCCGCAATATGGAAGAGCTTCCTTTGGCTGCCATGGGGATTTTCGGGATCCTGCTGGTGTTCGGGATCCTGAATTGTGTGCTGGGATACCGGCTTCTGCGGTTCTGGATGATGCTTTTCGGTTTTGTCCTGGGCGCGGGGATCGGCCTTGCAGGAGCCTATACCATGGGCGTTGATTCCCATTACATATATCTGGCTGTAATGCTGATCCTTGGCGTGCTTCTGGCAGTGGTCGCTTTTCTCAGCTATAAGGCGGGTATCTTTATCATCGGGATGGGGATCGGACTGGTTCTTAGTATTTATCTTCTGCATCCCACAACCTCGTCTGTGTTTTTTGTCTGCATATTGATCGGCGTTGGCCTTGGAACCCTTGCCATGCGTTATGCAAGGGAGGTCATCATTGTGGGAACCAGCCTTTTGGGGGGCGTGCTGGCGGGGATTTCCCTGGCAAGGATCGGAAGTCTGGAGGAAATCCCCTATGGAGTCGGCATGAGCATCGGCTTTGCACTTTTAGGAATGCTGATCCAGTTCGCCACAAATAAAACAAAGGTGGTGGAGGAACCCAAAAAGGTACGGAGGCCCAGGCAGCAGTCAAACAGTATCTTTGAAGAGGTGGATTCTGTGGACAGTGAAGAGGATCAGGAGGATTACGATGACTATGAAGCCCTGGAGGGCTATGAGGATTACAGAATTTATGATGAGTACGAGGATGATTACGAGTATGCAAACCGTGATAATATGAAGGAACCCAGAAGCACGAAGAAGCGGAGGGCTTTGAAAGGACAGGATGAGTCAAGACGGCGAAGGAGTTCCGGTGAGCGTGAGGTTTCTCAGAACGGTACATCTGCAAGAAGACGCAGGACGCCGGAGGAAGCGGTTGATTTTGACAAGACCATTATCTATGAACGTAAAAGAAAGGAAGGCAATAAGAATGGCTAAGGAGGCAAAAACTAATGCAATGCGTATGCTTGACCGCCAGAAGGTTGCTTATGAAGCATTGACCTATGAATGTGATGAGTTTATCGACGGGATCCACTGTGCGGATTTAACAGGCGCGCCTTATGAGCAATCTTTTAAAACTCTGGTCATGGAAGGGAAAAGCGGCGGATTTTATGTGTTTGTGGTTCCTATTGAAAAAGAAGTGGACCGTAAAGCCGCTGCCAAAGCAGTGGGAGAGAAGACAGTAGATATGATTCATGTGAAGGATATCCTGAAAATTACAGGCTATATCCGGGGAGGCTGCAGCCCTATTGGAATGAAAAAGCAGTATCCTACCGTATTTGACAGCAGCGCGGGAAAATTTTCAGAAATTTATATAAGCGGAGGGCGTATCGGGCTGACGCTGAAGGTTCCTGTTGATGCGCTTTTAAAGGTCACGGGCGGAAAGCTTTCGGATATTACTATGGAGTAGGGCGTATTTGATATTACAGAAAATGATTTCAGATGTTGTATAATGTACAAACAAAGAGACGAATGAATTCGTTACCGTTTACACCGTAGATGCGAACAGAATTCGTTGCCGTTTACATCGTAGGTGCGAACAGTAACTGTATGGGGATGTTCCCTGAAAAGGAAAAAAGGAGGGTATTTTTATGAAAGGAAAACATGTATGGAAGAAGCTGGCGGCATGTCTGCTGGTAATTGCGATGGTAACAGCGATGGCGTTTCCGGTATCTGCCGCAACCAGATACTCCAAGTCCTGGGGTAAGACGATCAGCGCGGGACAGAGCTATCATATTTTGAATACGAATATCAGCGGTAATAAGATTTCCAACTATGTGATTGAGATTACCCCTAAGACCGGAAGCACCTATGATGTGGTTTATGCTTTATATGACGCCAAGGGCAATCCCAGACAGTATGGCAACAAAAATGCTACTGCAAAAAAGACGATCTCGAACGCAAGGGCTACTTATATCAAAAGTTCCTCTGCGGCAAATTCAGGAATGCTGGCATGTATCAAGGTGACAAAAGGCAGTGTTAATTTACGGCTGGCTGTTACCACAACGAACAGAAATGCAGCGCTGTCCTTAAGAAGACAGGCTTCTTCCCACCAGCCTTTAAAGGGCGTTGCTGTGAAAAAGGGACAGAGAGTTTGCTTTGAGAGCAGGAGCAGCAATATCCCTGCAATATCTCTGGTCATGGGCGCGCAGAAGGGCGCGGCTGCCCAGCGTCCCCTTGGAGCGAAATATGAAAATTATACCTTTTCCAGTAAGCTTCAGTACCGTATGTACCAGAACGGCGTCCTGCAAAAGTCAAAATCACTGAACAAGTCATATGATACGAAGCTTGGATCCTATGGCTATATTCAGGTGATGCTTTCCAGCAGGGGAAGCGGGTATATTGTTACGAAATCAGGAACCGTAAACTATTATTATCCGTCAGATTATCTGAACATCGCCGTTTATAGGAAGTAGAAGACTATAGGGGCAGAAAACGATAGAGACAGATCGCTATAGAGATAGAAAGCTGCAGGGGCAGAAAGCAATAAAGGCAAAACTACAGGGGCTGATCGCTGTAGGAAGCAGAAGCTGATATATGGTTGATCGATGGAGTGAGAAAACTCCGGCTCCGGGATTTAAGCCCGGAACCGGAGTTTTTGATATTTATTACAAAGATTTTTAACAGAGCGATCGTTTATCAGTTATCCTCCGCGTCAGCTTCATTTACCTTATAAACATGACGCTTCTTGGCCATTTCATCGCTTGCAAGATATTCGTCGTAGGTGGTGATCTTGTCAATAAGCGTACCGTTCGGCAGGATTTCCATGATCCGGTTGGCTGTGGTCTGTACGAACTGGTGGTCATGGGAGGTGAAGAGGATTACTCCCGGGAACTTGATCAGTCCGTTGTTCAGCGCTGTGATGGATTCCATGTCCAAATGGTTGGTAGGTTCATCCAGAATAAGGATGTTGGCGCCGGAGATCATCATTTTGGATAACAGGCAGCGTACCTTTTCACCTCCGGAAAGTACACGGACATGCTTCACGCCGTCCTCACCCGGGAACAGCATACGTCCCAGGAAGCCGCGGACGTAGGTGGCGTCCTTGATCTCGGAGTACTGGGTGAGCCAGTCGGTGATGGTCAGGTCGTTGTCAAACTCCTGAGTGCTGTCCTTGGGGAAATATGCCCGTGAGGTGGTTACGCCCCATTTATAATTTCCCTCGTCAGGCTCCATTTCGCCCATGAGGATTTTAAAGAAGGTGGTGATCGCCTGCTCGTTTGCTCCTACAAAAGCAACCTTGTCGTCATGTCCCAGAGTAAAGGAGATGTTATCCAGAACCTTTACTCCGTCGATGGTCTTGGAAAGGTTCTCTACCATGAGAACCTCGTTGCCGATCTCACGGTTGGGACGGAAGTCAATGTACGGATATTTACGGCTGGAAGGACGCATGTCGTCCAACTGGATTTTTTCCAGGGCGCGTTTCCTTGAGGTGGCCTGTTTGGATTTGGAAGCGTTGGCGCTGAACCGGGAGATGAATTCCTGCAGTTCTTTGATCTTTTCTTCTTTCTTTTTGTTGGCTTCCTTCATCTGCTTGATCAGAAGCTGGCTGGACTCATACCAGAAGTCATAGTTTCCGGCATAAAGCTGGATCTTGCCATAGTCGATGTCTGCAGTATGGGTGCAGACCTTGTTCAGAAAGTAACGGTCATGGGATACTACGATCACAGTATTGTCAAAATTAATCAGGAATTCCTCCAGCCATTCGATGGCGGGAAGATCCAGATGGTTGGTAGGCTCGTCCAGGAGCAGGATGTCCGGGTTGCCGAATAAGGCCTGCGCAAGAAGCACTTTGACCTTCTGGCTTCCTGTCAGGTCGGACATCTGTGAATAGTGGAGCTCTGTCTCGATACCAAGGCCGTTTAAGAGGGTAGCGGCATCGGATTCTGCTTCCCAGCCGTTCATTTCGGCAAATTCACCTTCAAGCTCGCTGGCACGGATGCCGTCTTCATCAGTAAAGTCTTCTTTGGCATAGATGGCTTCCTTCTCTTTCATGATCTCGTACAGTCTGGCATTTCCCATGATAACGGTATCCAGAACAGTATATGCGTCATATTTGAAATGATCCTGCTGCAGGAAGGAAAGACGCTGTCCGGGAGTGATGATGACGTCGCCCTTCGTCGGTTCCAGCTGCCCGGAGAGAATTTTTAAAAAGGTGGATTTGCCGGCTCCGTTTGCGCCGATCAGGCCGTAGCAGTTGCCCTCGGTAAATTTGATGTTTACATCTTCAAATAAGGCTTTTTTGCCTACACGCAATGTGATGTTGCTTGCTGAAATCATAAGATACCTCTTTTTTCTGATAAATTTGTGGCTGTTCAGTACAACAGGAACCTGCAGGTACCGGACAGCTATGGAAATTATTATGGTTTCCTTTATTTCTTATTTAATGATTATCAGAACCTAGTATAGCTGATTTCTACGGTGGTGTAAAGAGCGAATTCGAATGTCCGCTTTACAAAAAAGAAGGATACTGCTATAATATCCACCACACGGACAGGAAAGGAATGAGCGAAGATGCAGAAAACAGACCTGAAAGGGATTTCTTATAATATTTATCTGATCGGCTTTATGGGATGCGGCAAGAGTACGGTTTCCCGATGCTTCTGCAAAGAATACGGAATGGAGCAGTTGGAGATGGATCAGCAGATCGAAAAAGAAGAAGGATGTACCATTCCGGAGATTTTTGCCCGGAAAGGCGAGAATCATTTCCGGAGCCTGGAGACAGGGCTTCTGAAACGTCTGTGCCTGAAGGATAATCTGATCGTTTCCTGCGGAGGCGGTACTGCCATGCGGGAATGCAATGTACAGGAAATGAAAAAGAACGGTATCATCGTACTTTTAAAGGCGTCGCCGGAAACGGTGTACGCCAGAGTGAAGGACACCCATAGCCGTCCGCTTCTGGAGGGGAACATGAACGTAGAATATATCAGGACCCTTATGGAGGCGCGGCGTCCTAAATATGAGGAGGCGGCGGATATTTCCGTGGATACGGACGGGCGCGGCGTATCGGAAATCTGCAGGGAGATCATGAACAAAATAGAAAGCAGGGATTACAATGAATGAATTATTAGCTTCACTGGCAGGGATTATGGCGGATAATGTATGGGCTGCGCCGCTTTTGAGCTTCGTGGCCGGGATCATTACTTCTTTTACGCCCTGTTCTCTGGCTACAGTGCCGATGCTGCTTGCCTGTGTGGGGGCTACTCCCTCCAATCAGAAGCGGGCGCTGCGTCTTTCACTGACCATGGCTCTTGGAATGGCAGTGACATTCGGCATTTTTGGTTCGGTGGCTTCTGTGATCGGCCATAAGATGCACGAGGCAGGGCACTGGTGGACCATTCTTATGGGAATTTTAATGATCCTTATGGCATTGCAGGTATTTGGGGTGATCAATATCATACCCCATGTCCATGTTTCTGAAACAATGACAAAAAAGGGATATGCAGGAGCCTTTCTCACAGGCGCCCTGGGAGGCCTGTTTGCCTCTCATTGTGCGATCCCGGTTATGGTGGCGCTTCTTGCCCTGGTGGCGGAGCTTGGAAGAAATGCCTGGTGGGGGATCCTTCTGATGATCCTTTATGCCCTTGGGCACAGCACCCTTCTGATCGCCTCCGGAGTGGGATACAGCTATGTGGAAAAGATGATCGAAAATCCCCGCTATGAGACGGCAGGCAAGTGGCTGCGCCGTATTTTGGGCGTGATCATCCTGGCAGTGGGATTGCTGTTGATTTTTGGAGAAAAATAATCGAGAATACTCTGAAAATATAAGTATTGTTTGAAAATATTGAGATTTTGCTGAAATTTGTTTAATAGAGTTATTGAAATTTGTTTTGAGAATTGTTATAATTTAGCCACGTAGATTTTTATGCCTCTCAGAATAGGACGTATGCAACATTGAGCAGCTTAAGAACAACAGAACTAGAAAGAGGTTTTAAAACATGGTTATTACAAGAGAATGCGATTATGCAGTAAGGGTTATCCGGGCATTGGCAGGAGAGGAGCGTTTAAGTGTCAGCGAGATCTGTGAGAGAGAGGCAATCACAGCTCCTTTCGCCTACAAGATACTCAAGAAGCTCCAGAAAGCAGAAATTGTCAAAGGATACCGGGGCGTACACGGCGGCTATTCCATGAACCGGGAGCTGGAAGAGCTGACGCTATTTGATGTATATTATGCGATCGATCCGGAGATGTTCATTATTGAGTGCCTGAATCCTGCGTACAATTGTGTGCGAAACGGTCAGGGCGGGGTTCCCTGTCTGGTACATAGCGAACTGGAAAGTATTCAGATGGAATTATGGTCGATGCTGAAACGGAAATCGCTGAAGGCTTTGCTGGTAAGAGAATAGGCGAAGAGGACAGCGGCGCTTTTCGGGCCGATTCGGCTTGTATGTAAATAGATACAAGAAAAAATGGAAACAAATTGGACATCTTGCGCGCTTTATGCTATAATAATAGACGGACTTTTAGACACGTATGTGGTCTAGAAATAATTTTCATCATACCTTTAAGGAGGAAAAAGAACTATGGCAAGAAAGATGAAAACCATGGATGGTAACCATGCAGCCGCTCATGCATCTTACGCTTTTTCTGATGTAGCTGCAATTTACCCGATCACCCCTTCATCTGTTATGGCGGAAGCAACAGACGAGTGGGCTACCCAGGGAAGAAAGAACATCTTCGGACAGGAAGTACAGGTAACTGAAATGCAGTCTGAGGCTGGTGCTGCAGGTGCAGTTCACGGATCTCTGGCAGCAGGTGCTTTAACAACCACCTACACTGCATCCCAGGGCCTTCTTCTGATGATCCCGAACCTTTACAAAATCGCTGGTGAGCAGTTACCGGGCGTTATCAACGTATCCGCTCGTGCACTTGCATCCCACGCACTTTCTATCTTCGGTGACCATTCCGACGTTATGGCATGTCGTCAGACAGGCTGCGCTATGCTGTGTGAATCTTCCGTACAGGAAGTTATGGACTTAACTCCGGTTGCACATCTGGCAGCAATTAAGGGCAAAGTACCTTTCATCAACTTCTTTGATGGTTTCCGTACATCCCACGAGATCCAGAAGATTGAAACATGGGACTACGAAGACCTGAAAGACATGGCTGATATGGATGCAATCGCAGAATTCCGTAATCATGCCCTGAACCCGAACCATCCGTGCCAGAGAGGTTCCGCTCAGAACCCGGATATCTTCTTCCAGGCAAGAGAAGCATGTAATCCATACTATGACGCTCTTCCGGCAGTTGTACAGGAATACATGGACAAAGTTAACGAAAAGATCGGAACAGATTACAAATTGTTCAACTACTACGGAGCAGAGGATGCTGAGCATGTAATCGTAGCTATGGGTTCTGTAAACGATACCATCGAAGAGACCATCGACTACCTGGTAGCAACAGGCAAGAAGGTCGGCGTTGTAAAGGTTCGTCTGTACAGACCATTCAGCGCACAGGCACTGGTAGAGGCATTCCCGGCAACCACAAAGCAGATTACTGTTCTTGACAGAACCAAAGAACCGGGCGCACTTGGCGAGCCTCTGTACTTAGACGTTGTTGCAGCATTAAAAGACAGCCAGTTCAAAGATGTTCCGGTATTCTCCGGACGTTACGGCTTAGGCTCCAAGGATACTACTCCGGCTCAGATCGTAGCAGTATACGAGAACACAGCAAAAGAAAAATTCACCATCGGTATCGTGGATGACGTGACCAACCTTTCTCTGGAAACAGGCGCTCCGCTTGTTACAACTCCGGAAGGAACCACCAACTGTAAGTTCTGGGGTCTTGGCGCTGACGGTACTGTAGGCGCTAATAAGAACTCCATCAAGATTATCGGCGATAACACTGACATGTACGCTCAGGCTTACTTTGACTATGACTCCAAGAAGTCCGGCGGTGTTACCATGTCTCACCTGCGTTTCGGTAAGAAACCGATCAAATCCACCTACCTGATCCACAAAGCTGACTTTGTTGCATGTCACAATCCTTCTTATGTGAACAAATACAACATGGTTCAGGAACTGGTTGACGGCGGTACTTTCCTTCTGAACTGCTCATGGGATATGGAAGGCCTTGAGAAACATTTACCGGGACAGGTAAAAGCATTCATCGCTAACCACAATATCAAATTCTACACCATCGACGGCGTAAAGATCGGTATCGAAACCGGCATGGGACCAACACGTATCAACACGATCCTTCAGTCCGCATTCTTCAAACTGACAGGTATCATTCCGGAAGAACAGGCAATCGACCTGATGAAGGCTGCCGCAAAAGCTACTTACGGACGTAAGGGTGACGACGTTGTTCAGAAGAACTGGGCAGCTATCGACGAAGGCGCTAAACAGGTTGTTAAGATCGATGTTCCGGAAAGCTGGAAAGATGCAGCAGACGAAGGCCTGTTCATGGCTCACGCAGAAACCGGAAGAAAAGATGTTGTTGACTTCGTAAACAACATCCAGTCAAAGGTTAACGCTCAGGAAGGTAATTCCCTGCCTGTATCCGCATTTAAGGATTATGTAGACGGTACCACACCATCAGGCGCTTCCGCATATGAGAAACGTGGTATTGCAGTTAATATTCCTGTATGGCAGCCGGAGAACTGTATCCAGTGTAACCGTTGTTCATATGTCTGCCCGCATGCAGTTATCCGTCCTGTAGCTCTGACAGAGGAAGAAGCTGCCAATGCTCCGGAAGGAATGCAGACTCTGCCGATGACAGGCATGAAAGAATACAAATTCTCCATGACAGTATCCGCTCTTGACTGTACAGGATGCGGTTCCTGTGCAAATGTCTGCCCGGGCAAGAAAGGTGCCAAAGCTCTTGCTATGGAAAACCTGGAAGCAAACGCAGGCACTCAGAAATACTTCGACTATGCAGTAACTCTGCCGGAAAAAGCAGACGTTATCGCTAAATTTAAAGAAGCTACCGTTAAGGGAAGCCAGTTCAAGCAGCCGCTGCTTGAGTTCTCCGGAGCTTGTGCAGGCTGTGGTGAAACACCATATGCAAAACTGATCACTCAGTTGTTCGGCGACAGAATGTACATCGCAAACGCAACAGGATGCTCTTCTATCTGGGGTAACTCCTCACCGTCCACACCATACACTGTAAACGCGAAAGGACAGGGTCCTGCATGGGCTAACTCCCTGTTCGAGGATAACGCAGAGTTTGGTTATGGTATGCTTCTTGCTCAGAAAGCTATCCGTGACGGCCTGAAGACAAAAGTAGCAGCTCTGCTCGATTGCGATTGCTGTGGCGAAGACGTGAAGGCAGCAGCTCAGGAATGGCTGGATACCTTCAGCGTTGGCGCAACTAACGGCGCTGCAACTGACAAACTGGTAGCAGCCTGTGAAGCATGCGGATGCGACGAGTGCAAAGAAGTTCTTGCTCAGAAAGATTTCCTGGCTAAGAAATCCCAGTGGATCTTCGGCGGCGACGGATGGGCATACGATATCGGATTCGGCGGCGTTGACCACGTTCTCGCAAGCGGACGCGACATCAACGTTATGGTATTCGATACCGAGGTTTACTCCAACACAGGCGGACAGTCTTCTAAATCCACACCTACCGGCGCGATCGCTCAGTTCGCTGCAGGCGGTAAAGAAGTGAAGAAGAAAGATATGGCTTCTATCGCTATGAGTTACGGCTATGTATATGTTGCTCAGATTTCCATGGGCGCTGACTTCAACCAGACTGTTAAGGCTATTGCAGAAGCAGAAGCATATCCGGGACCATCCCTGATCATCGCTTACGCTCCATGTATCAACCATGGTATCAAGAAAGGTATGGCAAAAGCTCAGACTGAGGAAGAACTGGCAGTTAAGTGCGGATACTGGCACAACTTCAGATTCAACCCGGCAGCAGAAGGAAGCAAGTTCACTCTTGATTCCAAGGCTCCGAACATGGAAGACTATCAGGCATTCCTGGACGGCGAGGTTCGTTACAACTCCCTGAAACGCCAGAATCCTGAAAAGGCAGCCAGACTGTTTGCTAAGAACGAAGCAGAAGCTAAGGCAAGATATGAATATCTGAACAAACTGATCACTCTTTACGGAGAGGAATAAGCTTTGTTTTGAAAAATATTTATTTTACAAAAGCCACGGTGCATATTGCACCGTGGTTTTTTAAGGTTTATTTTAAAAAATATAAATATTTACAAATTTATTTCACAGAGATTACATATTGCCGTGACATAATACACGAGGATTGAACGCAGATAAGTACAGCGATCTGCGTTCATGAGTATGCAGCAAAGGGGAATACGAATGTCCGATCTAGGAAAGTCGTTGCTGAATGATTACAAAAATATTACTATTAGGAGGAAGTTATGGAGTATTGTAAGAAGTGCGGTCTTCCGGAAACCTATCCGGGTATTCGCATAAATGAAAAAGAAGGAACGTGTAATTTTTGTGATTTTTATGATGCACACAGAGAATTATTGGAAAATACAGAAGAAAGGGAGCGCATTTTCCGCGAACAGGTAGAGATTGCCAAAAAGAAAGCGGCGGAGACCAACGCTCCCTATGATTGTGTAGTCGGTTTCAGCGGAGGAAAGGACAGCTCTTATATCATCTACCAGATGAAGAAAACCTATGGTTTGCGTGTGCTGGCTGTGACGTTCCAGAATGGTTTTCATACGGAATACGGAAGAAATAATATCGAGAGGGTTCTGCAGCTTTTGGATGTGGACTATATGACTGTGCGTCTGAATGAAAAGGAATTGCGTAAGCTCTATACAAAATGTGTATCTGTCCTGAAGAATTTTTGTTCTGTATGCTTTCATTTCGGGCAATATTACTGCCACCAGATTGCAGGAAAGTACGGAATACCGCTGATCGTAAACGGAAGGACCAAGGGACAGATTTATCAGACGGCTCTTGCAGAGAAAGGAATCGAGCCTTTTGAGATTTCCCATAACCTGAGGGAGTTTGAGTATCAGATGTTCGGAAAGCTTTCTGAGAAGCTGGCAGAACGTAAGAGAGTCGATTATCTGGAAGATGTTGAGGTTACTTCCCTGTCCTACTTTGCTTATCATGATATTACAGAGGAAGAGACCATGGCATTCCTGGAAAGGGAGATCGGCTGGGTTCGTCCGGACAGTAAAATCCCTCATGCAGACTGCTGGGCGCATCCCATGGCAGAGAATTTCAGTATCGTAAAACGCGGTTATCCTGTCAGAACAGGGGAAATGGCGGTTCTTGTGCGCAAGGGCGAGCTGACAAAGGAAGAAGCCGCCCGGATTCTGGAGAACGACAGAAAACTGTTTACAGAGGTGGATCCGGAACTGGAAAAACGTTTTTATGAAAGAATTGCGGTACATGATCCCAAATAACAGATACATAAGCAGTACGGCAGATCTGCCGGAATGAAGTATAGCCAGAGCGTGTTTGAAAATTCAGATACGCTCCAGAAAGGACAGCCTGGAGGGTGATGGTATGGATAATATTAAAATGGAAAAAGTGGAGTCGGTAAAGCAGTTTGGAGATATGGTAAAGGAATTTAAAAGAAAATATAAGCCTGTGCAGTCTAACTGCTATCTGATGCCCGGAGAAGTGGACAGTATGATACGGAACGGGTCGCTGTACTTTGGGCGATCAGAGAAAGGTCTTTACTTTCAGGTAAAAGAAACCGGGTGTTACCGTCTTTACTATTATCTGAGCAGTGATTGCCGTCCGGCCATCACAAAGCAGGACAGGTGCGTTATTCTGGATTATGTATTCAGAGGAAATGAAGAGATCGGGCTTGCAAAGGCAGGCTGCGATAAATGGGAGCAGGCAGGCTTCCGGCCCTATAAGCGCTATTTGCGGATGGAATGCCTCCGGGGAAATTTTATTCCTCCGGAGGACCAGAGAGAAAAAGAGTCAAAATATCCGGTGGTTCCTATGACTGCCGAGGATTATCCGGCGGTCCTGGCCCTTTGGGAAGGAAGCCTGGACGGATACAGCACTCCGTTTCTGAATGAAGATGAGTTTGATGCGGAATGCAAAAACAGACGGATAGTCGGCATGCGGCTTCCCGATGGGAGCGCCGGGGCGGTAGCAGTGTCCATACAAAAGGGTCGGACTTGCTTTTTACAGCATCTGGTAGTAAGCCCCAAATTTCGGGGACTGGGGATGGGCAGGACTCTTCACAGCGCTGTAGTAGAGGTTGCTTTTGGCAAGGAAAATACGGATAAGGTGAATTTTTGGGTTGATGAAAAAATCAAAGGGCTATTGACATTTATAAGAGATCAGGGTTTGTATGCGACGGCCTGATCTCCCGGCAGTTTATTTTGAACGCAGATAGGCATTCCCCTGCTTCAAGTGCGCAGAGCATTAAGCGGCGGGTATAGAAAAATAAAAAAACTCTTCATTTATTCTGCGGTTTGTATTATAATGAATGCTGCCGTATGAAAAACGAAGAAAGGTAAGGGGAAATTCAATGACAGTTAATTCATTGGCATTTTTAATGTGCTTTGCGGTATCTGTTGTTATATATTATCTGATTCCTCAAAAGTACCGCTGGATGGGGCTGTTGGCTGCCAGTCTTTTATTTTATCACTGGATGGGTGTAGACAATTTTGTTTATATCCTTGCCACAACAGCGACATTGGTAATTTCTACTTTGAGGATGGCAAAGATTGATGAAGAAACGGCGGAGGAACTGAAAAATAACAAGAGTACGCTGTCCCGGCAGGAAAAGAAAGAACTGAAGGCCCGGGGAAAGGCCAGAAAGAAAAAATGGCTGATCGGAGGCGTACTGGTAACAAACCTGGGTATCCTCCTGGTATTAAAATATGGAAACTTTTTTATTGATAATGTGAATGTGGTTCTGCAGCAGCTTGGAATACAAAGTGTGAACCGCCTGGGAGTAGTGGCTCCTCTGGGGCTTTCCTATTATACGCTGCAGGCGATCGGCTATGCGCTGGAGGTCTATAAGGGGAAGGTAGAACCAGAGAAGAATCCCTTTAAGGTCCTTCTTTTTGTTACGTATTATCCTCAGTTGACCCAGGGCCCCATTGGAAGATATCCGGATCTGGCGCCGCAGCTTTTTGAAGGGCATAAATTCAGCTACCACAATCTTTCCTATGGCTGCCAGAGGATTTTGTGGGGGCTTTTTAAGAAGGCTGTTATCGCGGATCATCTGAAGCCTCTTGTAACGGCTATTTTTGACAGCTATGGAACAGCAAGCGGATTTACGCTGTTTCTTGGCTGTATTTATATGACCCTGCAGGTGTATGCGGATTTTTCCGGATATTCGGATATCGTGCTTGGAATGTCACAGATTTACGGTATTCATATGATGGAGAATTTTGACAGGCCGTTTTGCTCCAAATCCCTTTCGGAATACTGGAGAAGATGGCATATTTCCCTGAGCTCCTGGTTCCGTGATTACGTCTTCTATCCGGCGTCTATTTCCCACACCGCCATGAATTTCGGCAAGCTTGGGAAAAAAATATTTTCCGCACGTATCCGCAAGCTGTTTCCGGTGGTTTACGCATTGTCCATTGTCTGGTTCTGCACCGGATTCTGGCATGACGCAAGCTGGAGGTATATTTTGTGGGGCGTCAGCAACGGCGTAGTCATTATTTCTGCGATCATTCTGGAACCGCAGTTCAAATGGATAAAGGAGAAACTGCATATTCAGGAAGAGTCCTGGTGGTGGAAAGCATTCTGCACGGCCAGAACCTTTCTTTTGATCGCGCTGTTAAAGGTTTTCCCGGCAGGAGGAAGCACGGCAGAATCCCTGGCGATCATAAAACGTGTATTCTGCAGCTTTAATCCTGTTTTTTCCAGAGAAACCATGGCGCCGGGAATGCAGATCTATGAGCTGGTATACATTGCGTTCGGACTTCTTTTATTCCTGATCGTCAGCCAGATACAGGCGCGGCACACAAGCGCGAGGGATTATCTGGCAAAGAAGCCGTTTGTGGTACGCTGGTGCGTATACTTTATTCTGATCGCCGGAATTTTGGGGCTGGGAGTATTCGATTCCAATATGGTAGGAGGGTTTGAATATGCGCAGTTTTAAGAAAATCCTCGTGAGAATAGTGATTCTGGCAGCATTTCTGATAGTGTTTGACAAGGCGGTAAGATTTGTTTACCAGTCGCCCGGGGAAAATATCATTTATACGAAAAATGACCTGAAAGAAAGTAAAGGCGAGGTTGAAACGCTGATACTTGGAACCTCTCTGGCTCATTGGGGAGTGAACGGAGGCGTTTTAGGAGAACTTCTGGACAGCACGACATTTAATCTTGCCACATCTGCACAGCCTTTAGAGGGAAGCTATTATTTCCTGAGACAGCAGCTTAAGGATAATCCTCTGGAGCGTGTATTTTTAGGAGTCCATGCGACCTCGCTGATCAATAATTATGATGAGAATACAGCGTTAAAAGAGGGGATTTTTGACAGGCTTTCCTCACCGCTCCTGAAAGCGGAATATCTGCTCCGCACTGCTGACACCAAGGAATATGAGCAATATCTGTTTTATGCGGCCAGGGTGGAAAATGTGATGACCTGGGAAAAAGCAAAGAGGTACGTGAAATATAAGCTGTCAGATGATTTTCGGAATAATATTCCTCCCGAAGGGCAGAAGATGAAGTATATGGGGATGGGCGATGAAAATACGCAGGCTGTATACGACGGCTCTTTTGATGATGAATCGCTGGGAGACGATGCAATCTGGGCGCGGGAAAAGGTTTACGAAACAAATGAGATCTATTTACAGAAAATCGCGGATCTGTGCAGCGAGAACGGTGTGGAACTGAATCTGTTTGTGACGCCCATGACCTGGGAGTTTACCAGATTAATGGGCGATCTGGACGATATGCATGAGTATCTGGAAGAGTTTGCCGAAAAAAACAACGCAAATCTTTTTGATGCAAACCAATATGAGGGGATTTACGAGATATTTACGGACGACTGTTATCAGGACAAAAAGCATTTTAATGCAAAGGGCGCTGAGAAATTCTCGGAATTATTGGCGAAATGGTATCAGGAGCAATAATCGGTTATTGACAAAATGCGGGAATAGGTCTATTTTTTATAATGACTGTTTTTTATTTGAGTTTGGAGGATACGGAAATGCAATTCCTAAATAAAACAGAGGAGGCCGGGAAGAAAATACAGGAAATGTGGAAAAACACCAGGTATCCCAAAAAGGCATATTGGATTTCCTTTACGCTGCTCTTTTTTATGATGTTTGCGGCAATCTGGGCGGGTTTTGCGGTATTGGGTAAATCCTTTATCTTTTCGGGAAGAATGGCGGACGGATTGACACAGCATTATGTGTCACTGGCTTATTATGGTAAATATCTCAGGGAAATTTTAACTAATTTATTTGTCAGGCATACTTTGGAAGTTCCGATGTGGGATATTCACATTGGATATGGAAGTGATATCCTGACGACTCTTCATTATTATACGATCGGAGATCCTTTGAGTCTGCTTTCAGTTTTGGTCCCTGTGAGGTATACGGAATATCTGTATGATTTTTTGATAGTAGTACGGATGTATCTGGCAGGAGTAACCTTTTCCCTGTATTGTTTTTATCATAAGAACGGGCGGTTTCCCACACTGCTGGGTGCGCTTTTATATACGTTTGCCCAATGGATGATGGTAACAGGATTCCGGCATCCGTTCTTTATAAATCCATGTATTTATTATCCTCTGCTTATCATGGGGATTGATAAGGTGTTCAAAAAAGAAAAGCCCTATTTGTTGATTCTGACGATTGCAGTTTCTGCAATGTCCAGTTTCTATTATTTCTATATGCTTGGAATTTTTATGGTGATTTATGCAGTATATCGGTATTTCATGATCTTTGGAAAGATCAGGTTCGGAGAACTGTTTGGATGGATCGGCAGATTTGCAGCATACTGTGTAATAGGAGTTTTAATATCGGCAATTATCTTTTTGCCTTCTGTCATGGCGCTTTTTGGTACGGACAGGGTAAATGCTGATAATTATATTCAGGACGCATATAAAACGAAATATTATCATATGCTGCTCCCGGCGCTGATCGGAAAATTTCCGGCTCACTATACAGTGATCGGAATTTCAGCAATGGGGGCGTTGGGGCTGTTTCTTCTGTTTACTGCAAGAAAAAGAAACAGAGAGCTGAAACTGGGCTTTCTTATGTGCATTGTTTTTTTACTGTTTCCGTTTGCTGCCCATGTGTTTAACGGCTTTTCCTATGCGACAAACCGTTGGGTATGGGCAATGGTAATGCTGGTCTGCTATATTTTTGTAAAGATGTATCCCGAGCTTTTTGGTTTAAGCCGCAGACGGAGGATTGTCATCCTGGCATCGATGATCCTGTTTGCTGTTTATATTTGTGCTGATACTTATGCTGACTATAACTGGAATATTGCCTCAGTGTGTATCCTTCTGGGTATAACGGCAGTCCTGTTTGTTGGTTACGGATATTTTATCAGGCACCGTGCATCGGTAAGTCTGATTCTGCTGGCAGGAATTATGGGGGGAACTTATTTAAATATCTATTTTTGTTTTACAGATTCGGGGAACAGTGATTCAGGAGTATGGAAATTTGCTGACGCGGGAACGGCCTATGAAAAAAATACCGGCCCCGTTACAGAAGCGCTTAGTGAACTGCCTGATATTTTGGACTATCGTTATGAGCAGGGAGGCGCCGGGATCACACAGAATTCCACTATGCTTACGGGATTAAACGGCGGTCAGTTTTTCTTTTCACTGGCCAATGGGAATATAAGTAAATTTTTTGATGAAATGTATTCAAATAAGTCTTTGGAGCAGAATTATCAGGATCTTAATGGCAGGACATTTCTTATGAAGCTCTTTTCTATGAAGTATTTTGTCGGAAGCGAGCAGTATGTTCCCTTTGGGTATGAAAAAATTGATGAAGTGGATGTTAGCGGTGATGAGTATATTGCCGGACAGGAGGATGATGCTGGAGAGGCGGACGAGGCGCTTCAGGAGAATAATACGAAAAGGATTGTGGGGATTTACGAAGATACGGAGGCATTACCCCTGGCGTATACTTATGACTCCTACATTCCAAGAGAAGATTATGAAGAAATGAGTGTAATGGAAAAGCAGCAGGCCATGCTTCAGGGAGTTGTTCTGGAAGAAAGCAGTCTGCCTGTCTGCGAGGCGGAGGATACTTCCGTTGAGGTGCCTTATACGATTACTGATTTGGAGGATTGCGAACTGTTTGAAAACAGGATCAAGGCCAAAAAAGCAGGCGGAAGCTGTGTCCTTGAATTTCAGGGAGTGCCTGAAAGTGAACTGTATGTTGCGTTTGATAATCTGCAGTATCTTGAGGTGAACCGCCGTCACAAATATTCTGACGAAGAGTGGAAATCGCTTCCTTTCCAGACAAGAAGAGCAATCAGTATTAAAGATGAAAAAATAGAAACGGATATTGATATTGATATGCAGATCTGCATAGGGGAAGTGGAAATAGAAAGAACACTGCAAATGTGTACTGACAAGAATAATTTTTATAATGGCCGTCACAATTTTATGAATCATATGGGATATTACGATACTCCTGTAACACGGGTGAAACTGACTTTTAACCAAAAGGGAAGCTATCGTTATGATGATTTAAGCGTGTATTTTCAGCCGCTTGATAAGCTCAGCGAATATACCTCCCAAAGGCAGACGGATGAGGTGAAGGCACTGCAAACAGGAACCAATAGTGTAACTGCTTCTGTAACCCTTGAAGAACCAAAGGCTGTGGTTTTTTCTCTGCCCTATAGTGATGGATGGAAAGTACAGGTAGATGGAGAGGATGCAGAGCTTAAGAAAGCGAATACCATGTTTATGGCGGTAGAGCTTTCAAAGGGGACTCATAAGGTTGAACTCATATATGAAACGCCGTATCTGCGTTTAGGTATGTACCTGAGTTTTGGAGGAATCCTGGTATTCATTGGACTCTTGTTTATAAACGGAAAGAAAAAGGAGAAACAGGTATGAGTGTGTTATCGGTAGTTTTGCCAGCTTACAATGAAGAACTGATAGTGGCAAAAACCTGCCGCGTATTGAACGAGGTATTAAGTGAAGCAGGGATTGATTACGAACTGGTTCTGGTAGATGATGGTTCCCGGGATAAGACCTGGGAGGAAATTACCAGAGCCGGACGGAAGGATCACCGTATTCTCGGAGTGCACTTTTCCCGGAATTTTGGGAAAGAAGCTGCGGTATTTGCAGGACTTGCACAGGCAACAGGAGATGTAGTGGCAGTTATGGACTGTGACCTTCAGCATCCGCCTCAGACGCTGATTGAGATGTACCGTCTCTGGAAAGATGGCTATGAGGTTATCGAGGGCGTTAAGAAAAGCAGAGGAAAAGAGAGCTTCCTTCACAAGAAAAGCGCCGGCTTCTTTTATGGTATCATGACAAAGGCAACGAAGGTGGATATGCAGAATGCTTCTGATTTTAAGATGATGGACCGTAAGGCCGTGGATAGTATTCTGGCGATGCCGGAGCGGAATATGTTTTTCCGGGCAACCTCATCGTGGGTAGGATACCGGACCGCATATGTTGAGTTTGAGGTGCAGGAGCGCGAGGCAGGGGAATCCAAATGGTCAACCTGGTCATTGATCAAGTACGCGTTTACCAATATCGTGGCATTCACCACGCTGCCCCTGCAGTTTGTGACCATCGCAGGTACGATCTGCTTCATCTGTTCTATGATATTGGTGATCTATTCTCTGGTCCAGTACTTCCTGGGGCATACAGTTGCGGGCTATACAACGACGCTGATCGTCCTTCTGCTGATCGGAAGTGCTGTTATGATGAGCCTTGGTGTCATAGGGTATTATATTGCGAGGATTTACGAGGAAGTGAAACGCCGTCCAAGATATATTATATCAAAAATCATTCGGGGAAGCAAAGATATTTCCGATGAAGTAAATCCCGATATTAAATAGCAGGAGGTTTTTGGATGGATTCCATAAAAAATCTGATAAAGAAGCTTTACGGCAGTTCTATGGTGCGCTATGTGTTCTTCGGCGGTTGTACCACCATGGTAAATCTGGTAAGCTTTTATATTCTGCGCAGGCTTTCCGTGCAGCTTACAGCAGCGAATGTAATTTCCATTGTGCTGGCAATTCTGTTTGCCTATGTGGTGAATTCCCTGTTTGTTTTTCAGGATCATTGCGAAACATTAAAGGATCATATCCGGCCTTTCTGTAAGTTTATCAGCGCCCGGTTGGTGACAATGGTCATAGAGGTAGGGGGCGTGTGGCTTCTGGTAGAAGTGCTGCATATGAATGACATGATCGGAAAATTCCTTACACAGTTTATTGTATTGATTTTAAATTATGTTTTTAGCAAATGTTTTGTGTTTACGACCGGAAAATAAGAAACAGGGCATTTAATATTTCTGCTTTTTTTGCTATAATTAGTAGATAGAAAAGAAATCGTTTATGACAATGATGACAGGTCAGGGAGGGGAAAAGAATGATCAGAAGAAAAACATGGGCGGCGACCGTTTTAAGTTTCAGCATGTGCATGTCTGGTATGGTTTTGCCGAGTGCGGCGTGGGCACAGACTGAAACCGGCGAAGAAATTGAGGTGTTTACGGAAGCACAGCATGAGGAAATCATCGGACAGGAGGTCGAAGCAGAGAAAGCGATTTCAGGCATCTTGTCAGATGAGTCAGAGGAAGCAGAAATAGAAGATATTTTCGGGGCGGGAGAAGAAACAGAAGTGTTTACTTCGGAAGAGGAAACAGAGTTTTCAGACGAGGCATTATATGGAGCAGGTCTGAGAGAAGAAAGGATTGAATTAAATGTCCGGGAAGGACAGAATATTCTGACAGTTCTTGATGCTGCGCTGAAGCGTGCGGAAAAGACCACAGATGTTCATTATACAGTTGTGATTCCGCCGGGAAATTATACCATTAATGGTATGCTCCATGTGTTCAGCAATACAACTATTTATGCTGAGGGAGCTGTGATTACGAAAACATCTGGTTCTAAGATGATTAAGGCAGGTACGACAACTTATATTGATCAGCATCAGACAGAAGGCTATGATCTGTTTCAGAATATTGAGATTGTTGGCGGAACCTGGGATAATAATAAAACCGGCTCCAGTGCCATTAAATTCGGTCACTCATCCAATATTACATTAAGAAATATGACGATTCTTGGAAATGCCGCAGGTGCGCATCTTCTGGAAGTAGGAGGGGTAGATGGTCTGACTGTAGAAAATTGTGTATTCAGGGGATATGCGCCATCAGGTAAATATGACGCACAGGAGGCAATTGAAATTGAATGTGCCAGAAGTCCTGTATTTAGCGAATACCCTCCTTTTAATGACCTGCCCTGCAAAAATGTCAGTATTACAGGCTGTACATTTGATGATCTGGTAAGCGGAGTCGGTATGCATAATGCAGTGCTTGGCAATTATACAGACAATATAAGTATTGTGGGAAATACGTTCCGCAATATCGGCTTCCAGTCCATCAAAATGGCTCATACCAGAAATCTGGTAATCGAAAATAACAAGTTCGAAAATGTATGCTGTGCGGTAGAAGTAGAGGCGCTGAATAATGAAAAAGCTCCCCAGACTCCGGGAGAGCCGTTTCAGGCGGATACAAATATCCGCATTTTGGGCAATACCATCAGTCTGGCGCCGGTCATTCAGAAATCAACCTATGCGCCCATGGGAATCAGCCTGAAGGGAACAAATATCGAAAAGGATTCTAACGGCGTACCGAAAGGAATTTATAAATTGTCAGGCGTGGTTGTGCAGAATAATACGATTACCGGAAGCGGCCGTGGAATTTCTCTTGAATATTCTGACAACTGCCAGATCGTGAGTAACAAAATTTCCTTCAGCAAGTCCGGTACCTGGAGAACTGTTAAGGGATTTCCGGTGTTATTGAATAACGGAAGCTGCGGAAATGTAATCAAGAGCTGTACTATAGATGATACCTATGATGATAATGAAGGCATCCGTATTATCAATGCCAGTAATAACAACACAGTACAGAGCTGTACCATTGGAGGAGGAAAGAAATACTCCATCGCCGTGCGTAACAGTGACGGTGTGAAGCTTGCAGGCAATAAAGTATTCAGGCGGGCAATCGGGGGCATTTGTGTGGACAATGCAAAATCCTGTCAGATTATTTCAAACCGTTCTGAATCTAATTCAGGGTTCGGACTTTTAATAAAGGATTCCAGGATTACCCGTCTTGAAAAGAATGTTTTTACGGGTAATAAGAAAACGGCTGTGTCCATCAACAACAGTACCGTGCCATCCGGTGTAAAGACCCTGAATGTTCCTACGGTAGGTAAAGTAACCTCTTCATCTGTTAAAGTGACGGGAACCGCTAGGGGTACTACGAAGGTAACGGTCAAAGCAGGCAGCAAAACACTGGGCACAGCATCCGTCAGGGCGGATGGGTCTTATACCGTTAAAATTCCGAAACAGAAAAAGAAAACCAAGTTTGTGATCACTGCTGTCGATAAAAAGAAAAACCAGATCATTCTGAATACGGCAGTGAAGTAAACAGAACAGGAGGAAGCAGAAGATGACCTTAGAGGAAACAATTGCACAAATACAGCCCTTAAATGAAGAAATGATGGAGACGGCCCGCAGGCGCTGGGACAGTATTGCCAAGCCGCTCCATTCCCTTGGGAAGATGGAGGATTTAATCACGCAGATCGTAGGGATTACCGGGAATCCGAATGTAGATATCAGCAAAAGAGCGCTGGTGGCCATGTGTGCCGATAACGGCGTGGTAGAGGAGGGCGTTACTCAGACAGGTCAGGAGATTACTGCTCTGGTCGCCGATGGCTTTCTGGCAGGAACAACAACCGTCTGTGCCATGTGCCGGGAGTGCGGCGTTGACGTCCACCCGGTAGATGTGGGGATCGCGGTGGATACCAAGGTCCGGACGGATTTAAAGGTTGCATACGGAACCAAAAACATGACAAAGGGTCCTGCAATGACAAGAGAAGAGGCCATTAAGGGAATAGAAGCCGGGATTGCCATGGCAGAGGAATTAAAAGCAAAAGGTTACCGGATTCTTGCCACAGGCGAAATGGGAATCGGCAATACCACTACCAGCAGCGCCGTAGCCTCGGTTCTTCTGCGCCAGCCGGTGGAAGCAATGACCGGACGCGGGGCAGGACTTTCCAGCGAGGGCCTGGTCCGTAAAATACATGCCATTGAAAAGGCTATCGAAATCAACCGGCCAGACCCGGAGGATGCCATTGACGTTCTTGCCAAGGTGGGAGGCCTTGATATTGCAGGCATGGCGGGAGTATTCCTCGGAGGCGCGGCTTTACATATCCCTGTTATTATGGACGGATTTATTTCCTGTGTATCAGCTCTGATCGCCAAATCTATCTGTCCGGCGGCAGGAGACTATATGATCGCGTCCCATGTCTCCAAAGAACCTGCCGCACATCTGATTTTAGAGCATATCGGCAAAGACCCGGTGCTCCACGCGGACATGTGCCTGGGCGAGGGAACCGGCGGGATTGCCCTGCTTCCGTTCCTGGAATTAGGGGCGACGTTATATAATACCATGAGTACCTTTAACGATATCAATATGGACCAGTACGAGGAGCTTGTATAAGATGATGAGCGTAGTGACCGGAGGGAGCGGCAGTGGAAAATCGGCTTTTGCCGAGGACAGGGTGCTTTCCCTGGGAGAAGGGCGCAGAATTTATATTGCGACCATGTACCCCTTTGATGAAGAGAGTAAAAGGCGGGTGGACCGACACCGCAGAATGCGTGCGGGAAAGGGATTTGAGACGGTGGAATGCTACACCGGGCTTAACGAAGTTTTGCTGCCGTCTGACGGGATCGTTCTTCTGGAATGCATGTCCAATCTGACAGCCAACGAAATGTTTCAGGAAAACGGAGCCAAAGAACATACGGTAGAGGAAATCCTGGAGGGGGTCCGGGAAATCCGCTCTCAGGTGCGTCACCTTGTGATCGTTACAAACGAGATTTTTTCCGAAGCCATGCCTTATGAGGGAGAAACAAGGACTTATCAGGAATATCTGGGGAAGATCAATCAGGAGCTTGCCCGGATGGCGGACGAGGTGGTGGAAGTGGTGTACGGCATTCCTGTATACCACAAAAAGCATACGATGGAAGAGATACCTGAGGAAGCATCCCGTGAAGAAGGAGGTATCTGTTCATGAAAAGCCTTTGGAACAGCTTTAAGATCGCCTTTGCCATGTTTTCCAAGATTCCCATGCCCCAGGCAGAGTGGACGAAGGAGAACATGAAATATATGTTTTGCTTTCTGCCCTTTGTGGGCGCGGTGATCGGGGGACTGACAGTTCTGGCGGCTTATCTGGGAATGCGTTTTGGATTCGCAAAAGAATTTGTCACTGTCATTCTGGTGCTGATCCCTGTGCTTGTCACAGGCGGGATCCATGTGGACGGCCTTCTGGATACCTCAGACGCCATGAGCTCCTGGCAGGAACGGAAACGCCGTCTGGAGATCCTCAAGGATTCCAATGCCGGAGCCTTTGCGGTAATCACAGCGTGCGTATATTTTCTCTGCTGGTACGGAGCGTACAGCCAGATCGGAAGTGAGCTTCGCATTCTCTCTGTGATGGGAGCCGGATTTATGGTTTCCCGCTGTCTGGCGGGGATCGGGGTAATTACCTTCCCAAAGGCAAAAGAGGACGGCACAGTGGCGGAGTTTTCCAGAAAATCCGAGGATATCGCTGTACGAAATGTACTGGCGGTATATCTGGCGCTTCTTCTGGCAGTAATGCTCTGGATACAGCCTGTATGGGGAGGGGCGGCTTTTGCGGCTGCACTTTTGATCTTCGCATATTATCACCATATGGCGCTGAAATATTTCGGCGGTACCACCGGGGATTTATCCGGGTGCTTTATCTGTCTTTGCGAGGTGGGAATGGCGCTAACGCTGGCAGTGGTTTCTGTCTTCATATAAGACTTGGCCAGAACAGATTTGGGAGCGCTTGTTTTGCCTGTCTGTAGTAATACGGCGGGCGGCTACGCCTTTGGGCAGAAGGGAGAATGATAAATGGAAATGATGATCGGAGGCGCTTTTCAGGGAAAGAGCGCCTGTGCAAAAGAAAAATATCCGGAAATAGTATGGGTTTCAGGAGAAGAGGCGGAGGAAGCCGCATTGCTGTCCGCACAGGGAATCCTGAACCTTCATGAATATATCCGCAAAGAAATGAAGGCGGGACATGACGTTGCAGATCTTGCCCAAAAGCTTATAGAAAAGAATCCCGAGGTGGTTCTTGTATCCGATGAGGTGGGATACGGGGTTGTGCCTGTGGATGCTTTTGACAGGGCATACAGGGAGGCAGTGGGACGTATCTGTACGGAGCTTGCCGCCTACAGCAGCCGTGTAACACGTGTGGTCTGCGGGATCGGGACGGTGATCAAGGATGCTTGAGCTTTGGCTGATCCGTCACGGAATGACGGAGGGGAACCGTTTCGGGCGTTATATCGGTACAACGGACGAGCCGCTCTGTGAGGAAGGACGGCAGTTTCTGGAAAAAATGGATTATCCCATGCCGGAGGCATTGTATGTCAGTCCCATGAGACGCTGTATGGAAACCGCGCAGATTTTGTTCCCGGATAAGAGGATACACATTATTGAGGAACTGGCAGAGTGCGATTTTGGTGATTTCGAAAACAGGAATTACAAAGAGCTTTCAGGGAATCCGGATTATCAGGCATGGATCGACAGCGGCGGAACCCTTCCCTTTCCGGGAGGGGAGAGCCGGGAGGAATTTCGCAAACGCAGCCTGAGAGGCTTCCAGAAGGCGGTGGCCGGATGTATCCGTCAGGGCGTTTCCAGAGGAGCAGTTGTGGTTCACGGCGGAACGATCATGAACATTATGGAAGAGTATGCGGATACATACCGTCCCTTCTACGAATGGCATGTAAAAAACGGCGGCGGCTATCAGGTAAAGCTGGATCCAAAGCTCTGGCAGAAGGACAGGCGGCAGCTTGTTGTATGCAGAGCTTTTTTGGAGGGATAAGCAGGAACTGTGATCAGGAACGTGCGATGTTTTATGACAGAGCGTTTTATGATAAAGTATTTTATGATAGAAGGAGCATAGGAGTTACAGGAGTTTTGCAACGGAGCAGAAGGATTTCTGCTCCGTTTTTCTATATATTTAGGAAAGTACTCCGTTTTGTTCTGAAGTGTACAACACTGAACTTTCCTAATATACAAAAAGCGCTTCGCGAAAATAAGAAAGAATTCTTGCGAATAACAAAATTTTTTAGAATAAAAAAATATTTTTGTATTTTGCTATTGAAATACTAAGGCAAGTGTGGTACATTGATAGTATAAAATATCTAAAGACAGGACGCAATCCTGTCCGAATCTGTGCATACTTTACAAAGAATTTAAACAGGCAAAAGGAGGATATTATATGCTGATTATTGGTAATGGAAGAATGATTACACGGGACGCATCCAACGCATTTATCGAGAACGGTGCAGTTGCAATGGATGGTAACACCATAGTGATGGTGGGGGTAACTGAAGAGGTTAAGAAGGCTTATCCTGACGCTGAATTTGTAGATGCCAGGGGCGGAGTGATCATGCCTGCATTTATCAATGCCCATGAGCATATCTACAGCTCCTTCGCAAGAGGCCTGAGCATTAACGGATACAATCCCAAAGGCTTTCTGGATATCCTGGACGGTATGTGGTGGACCATTGACCGCCATCTGACTCTGGAGCAGACTAAGCTTTCTGCCTATGCAACCTATATAGATTCCATCAAAAACGGCGTGACCACCGTGTTTGACCATCATGCAAGCTTCGGGCATATTACAGGTTCCTTACATGCCATTGAAGAAGCGGCCAGGGATCTGGGAGTCCGCACCTGCCTCTGCTATGAGATATCCGACCGTGACGGCATGGATAAGGCGAGAGAATCTGTAATGGAAAATGTAAACTTTATCAAACACGCGCAGGCAGACGACAGCGACATGCTTGCAGGAATGATGGGAATGCACGCATCTTTTACCATCTCTGATGAAACCATGGCTCTGTGCAACGAGCTGAAGCCGGAAGGCGTGGGCTATCATATTCATGTGGCGGAGGGGATCTACGACCTTCATCAGTGCTTAAAGGAGCATGGCAAACGGATCGTGGACCGTTTGTATGACTGGAATATCCTGGGGCCGAAGACGCTCCTGGGACACTGTATTTATATTAATGAACACGAAATGGAACTGATCAAAGATACCGACACCATGGTTGTACATAATCCGGAATCCAACATGGGCAACGCCTGCGGATGTCCTCCGACCATGGCTCTGGTACATAAGGGCGTGCTGACCGGACTTGGAACAGACGGTTATACCCACGATATGATGGAGTCCTGGAAGGTGGCCAACGTACTGCACAAGCATCATCTCTGCGACCCCAACGCTGCATGGGGAGAGGTTCCTCAGATGCTGTTTGAGGGAAATGCAAAGATTGCCAACCGCTACTTCAAGAAGGAACTGGGCGTGTTAAAGGCAGGCGCGGCGGCGGATGTCATTGTGATCGACTATGATCCTCTGACTCCCATGAACGAAAACAATATAAACGGGCACCTGATGTTCGGCGTGAACGGAAGCATGGTACAGACCACCGTATGTAACGGCAGGTTGCTGATGAAAGACCGCGAAGTGCTTGTCTGTGATGAAGAAAAGATGATGGCCGACTGCCGTCAGGCCGCGAAAGAGCTTGCCCTTGATATTAACGGCAGATAATAAAAAAGCAGAAAACAGAGAGAAAAAAAACAGAAAGAAGCAAAAACAGAAAGAATCAGGAGGAAGAGAACATGAGTGAAAGAATGACCTGTATGCCATTCGGACAGTTAATGACCTGGATCCTTAACGAACAGAAAACAAAAGGTACCGTATTCGGCGTACACAGACCATATATGGCGGAGCCCTCCAAAGGGATGCGGATTTTTGGAAGAAACCTGGAAACTCCCATCGGGCCTGCCGCAGGCCCCAACACGCAGCTTGCGCAGAACATCATCGCCTCTTATTATGCAGGCGCACGTTTTTTTGAGCTGAAGACTGTTCAGAAGGTGGACGGCGACGAGCTTGCGGCATGTATCAGCAGACCCTGTATCTTAGCGGAGGATGAATGCTATAACTGCGAGTGGTCCACAGAACTGTACGTTCCCCAGGCAATGGGCGAATATATCAAAGCATGGTTTATTCTCCACGTGATGGCAAAGGAATTCGGGCTTGGCAGCACAGACGGCTTCCAGTTCAACATTTCCGTTGGCTATGACCTTGCAGGGATCAAAGAGCCGAAGATCGACGGCTTTATTGACAGCATGAAGGATGCAAAGGATACAGATATTTTTAAGGAATGTAAGCAGTGGCTTTATGACAATATTGATAAATTTACAAAAGTAACAAAGGAAGATATCGACGCCATCCCATCCGAGATCTGCAACTCTGCAACGATCTCTACCCTGCACGGATGTCCTCCTAACGAAATCGAGAGCATTGCGAACCACCTGTTTAAGGAAAAACACCTGAATACCTTTATTAAATGCAATCCGACCCTTCTGGGCTATGAGTTCGCAAGAAAGACCATGGATGACATGGGCTATGATTACATCATGTTCGGCGATTTTCATTTCCTTGACGACCTGCAGTATAAGGACGCTGTTCCTATGTTCCGGCGCCTGATGTCCCTGGCGGAAGAACTGAAGCTTGATTTCGGCGTGAAGATCACCAATACCTTCCCGGTAGATGTTACCAGAAACGAGCTGCCAAGCGAAGAAATGTATATGTCCGGAAAATCCCTGTTCCCGCTTTCCATTTCCCTGGCGGCTATGCTTTCCCGGGAATTTGACGGCAGGCTTCGGATCGCATATTCCGGGGGAGCGGATTATTACAATATTGACCGGATCGTAGGCTGCGGCGTATGGCCGGTGACAGTCGCCACAACGATCCTGAAGCCGGGCGGATACCAGAGATTTACCCAGATGGCGGAAAAGATCATGAAGGACGGCGTGGCGGAATGGAAGGGCATTGATGTAGAGGCTCTGGAAGCTCTGGCAGCAGACGCTAAGAAGGATCCTCATCATCTGAAAAATATCAAGCCTCTCCCGAAACGCAAAAACGACAAAGAGGTTCCGCTTCTGGACTGCTTCTTTGCGCCCTGTCAGGAGGGATGTCCCGTCCATCAGGATATCACCAACTATGTGAAGCTTTCCGGTGAGGGAGATTACGCGGAGGCGCTGCGGGTCATTCTGGAAAAGAATGCCCTTCCGTTTATTACCGGAACCTTATGTGCACATAATTGTATGTATAAATGTACCCGAAACTTCTATGAAGAGCCTGTCGATATCCGGGGAACCAAGCTCCTTGCGGCAGAAAACGGCTATGATGAGGTGATCGGAGAGATTAAGCCCGGCGCCGGAAATGGCAAAAAGGTCGCCGTTATCGGCGGAGGCCCGGCAGGTATTGCAGCCGCATATTTTCTTGCAAGGGCAGGCGCGGCCGTAACGATCTTCGAAAAAGAGGCAAAGCTTGGCGGAGTGATCCGCTATATGATTCCGGGATTCCGTATTCCGGACGCCTCCATTGACAAGGATATTTCCTTTATTGAGAAGCTGGGCGTAGAGATCAGAACAAATACAGAAGTGGCTTCTATCGGGGAAATCAAGGCCCGGGGCTATGATGCAGTGATTGTTGCCGTAGGCGCAGGCAAACCGGGTACTTTGAAATTAGAAAAAGGAGAAACCGTTAATGCTCTGAAATTCCTTGCTGATTTTAAGGCAAATGACGGCAAAGTGAACCTTGGTAAAAATGTGGTTGTCATCGGCGGTGGAAATACGGCAATGGATACCGCAAGGGCGGCGAAACGTACCGAAGGCGTAGAGCACGTGTATCTGGTTTACAGAAGGACCAAACGCTATATGCCGGCAGCAGAGGATGAGCTTCTGGAGGTTCTTGGGGAAGGAATTGAATTTAAAGAGCTTCTTTCGCCTGTCAGCCTGGAGAACGGAAAGCTTCTCTGTAAGAAGATGAAGCTGGGGGCAATGGATGCCTCCGGACGTGCGGGAGTGACCGAGACTGATGAAATAGAAGAGGTTCCGGCGGATACTGTTATTGTAGCGGTAGGAGAAAAGGTTCCCACAGAATTTTATGAGGCAAACGGAATCAACATAAACGAGCGCGGCAAAGCCAGATTAAACGCGGCGACTCTGGAAACAAGCGTAGAGGGCGTCTATATGGCGGGGGACGGAGCAAACGGCGCGGCGACTATTGTTGAGGCGATCCGGGACGCACAGATCGTATCCAAAGCGATCCTTGGCGCCGAAATCGTAAAAGACCAGCCGGCGCCGGGTGAAGAAGAGACCTGCTTTTCCAAAAAGGGCATTCTTGTGGAAAGCAGGGATGCAGAAACAGAAAGCAGCCGCTGCCTGACATGTAATAAGGTATGTGAGAACTGTGTGGACGTATGTCCCAACCGCGCAAATATTTCCATCAGGGTTCCGGGCATGGCAATGAACCAGATCATCCATGTGGATTACATGTGTAATGAATGCGGCAACTGCAGGACCTTCTGTCCGTATGCAAGCGCGCCGTATAAGGATAAATTTACCCTGTTTGCAACAGAAGCAGATATGGCGGACAGCGCCAACGACGGATTCGTGGTGCTGAATCCGGAAACTAAGGAGTGTAAAGTACGGCTGCTGGGCAATATTACAGACTGCAGGGCGGATGATCCCTCCGATAAGCTCTACGAGGGCTTACGCAGACTGATCTGCGCAGTGATTGACGATTACGGATACCTTCTTGTATATTAGAAAAGTACTCCATTTTGTTCTGAAGTGTGCAACACTGAACTTTCCTAATATACAAAAATGCATTGATGATAATGAGGGAGAGAAATGTATACGTTTCATGTGAACGGACAGACAGTCACAACAAAGAAGAAGCAGCCGCTTCTGCGTTTCCTTCGGGATGAAATGCGCCTGACCTCTGTGAAGGACGGCTGCAGCCAGGGCGCCTGCGGCGCCTGTACGGTGCTTATTAACGGAGAACCCTGTAAGGCGTGTGTCCCTACTACGGACAGACTGGAAGGGAAAAACATCCTGACAGTGGAGGGGTTAAGCCAATGGGAAGCCGACGTGTTTACCTACGCCTACGGGGAAGCGGGGGCCGTCCAGTGCGGCTTCTGCATTCCTGGCATGGTGATGTGTACCAAGGCCCTGTTGGACAAAACCCTGAATCCTACGGAGGATGAAATAAAGTATGCCCTGAGAAATAATTACTGCCGCTGTACAGGATATGTGAAGATCATTGCCGCAGTGAAGCTTTCCGCAAAAATCCTCAGAGACGGGGCAATCCCGCCCGAAGGAGCGGACGACTGGAAGATCGGTTCCCGGGTCCATCGGCTGGATGTGGAGGAAAAGGTCCGCGGTACGGGAAAATATCCGGATGATTTTTATATGGACGGTATGTGCTATGGGTCGGCCCTTCGGAGCAAATATCCAAGAGCCAGAGTCCTTTCCATAAATACAGAAGCAGCAAAGGCGCTGCCCGGCGTGATCGCTGTCCTGACTGCGGAGGATATCCCCGGAGAAAACAAAATCGGCCATCTTAAGCACGACCAGTATACCCTGATCCCTGTGGGAGGCCTGACTCATTATCTGGGAGATGCAGTCGCCCTGATCGCCGCTGTGGATATGGAAACCGTAGAAAAGGCAAAAAAGCTGGTTAAGGTGGAATATGAGGTTCTTCCTGCCGTTCACAATATCGACGAGGCGGCAGCGCCGGACGCCCCGCTTGTTTTTGATGAGGAAACCTCCAACATACAGGCACATAAGTATGTAAGCAGGGGAAATGCTCCTGAGGCCATCAGGCAGTCGAAGCACGTGATCTCCCGTCATTTTGAGACACCGTGGACGGAGCACGCCTTTCTGGAGCCGGAGTGCGCGGTGGCTTATATTGACGGTGACGGGGATGTTATGATCATCTCCACTGACCAATCGGCTTACTGTACGCTTCATGAGTGCAGCCTGCTTCTGGGAACGGATAAGGTGAAGTGTGAAAATGCCCTGGTGGGCGGCGGCTTCGGCGGCAAGGAGGATATGACGGTGCAGCATCATGCGGCATTGCTTGCTTACTGCACAGGCCGTCCGGTGAAGGTCCGGCTTACAAGGGCAGAGTCCCTTCTGATCCATCCAAAACGCCATCATTTTGTTATGGACTTTACTATGGGATGCGACGAAAACGGGAGGATTATGGGCGTAAAAGCAAAGGTCGCCTCCGACACAGGAGCGTTTGCTTCTCTCGGAGGCCCGGTGCTGGAGCGTGCCTGTACCCATGCCGCCGGCCCTTATGCTTACGAAAACTTTGAGATCGAGGGAACCGCTTATTATACAAACAATCCCCCTGCAGGCGCCTTCCGCGGATTCGGGGTTACCCAGACCTGTTTCGCAACGGAAACCCTTTTGAACATGATGGCGGATGAGATCGGGATCACTCCATGGGAAATCCGGTACCGCAATGCCATCCGGCCGGGAGGGGTGCTGCCCAACGGCCAGATCGTAGATGCTTCCACGGGACTGGTGGAGACTCTGGAAGCGGTGAAAGAGGACTATGACACAGCAATGGCACAGGGCAAGCCGGTGGGTATCGCCTGTGCCATGAAAAACGCAGGCGTGGGCGTAGGGATTCCCGACTGGGGCCGGGTGAAGCTGATCGTGGAAGAGGATCAGAAGCTTCATATTTATTCCGGAGCCTCCTGTATCGGCCAGGGGCTGGGCACTGTTCTGGTGCAGATGGTCGTCACCAATACGGATCTGAAAAGAGAAGAGATCGTCTATGAACGCAGCAATACCTGGATCGCTCCGGATTCGGGAACCACCTCTGGTTCCCGACAGACTCTGGTGACCGGGGAGGCCTGCCGCCGTGCCTGTGAAAAGCTTATGGAGGCAAGGACAGAAGGAAAAACTCTGGGAGATCTTGTGGGACAGGAATTTTACGGGGAATATCTGGCAAAGACAGATCCTCTGGGTGCCAATGTGCCCAACCCGGTCTCTCACGTTGCCTACGGATATGCAACCCAGATGTGCGTCATCGATCCGAAAACAGGAAAAATCGAAAAAATTGCCGCTGCCCATGATGTGGGCAGGGCGATCAATCCGCTATCCTGCGAGGGACAGATCGAGGGCGGCGTGGTTATGTCCATGGGATATGCCTTAAGAGAGGATTATCCTATTGATTCTGATTGTAAACCTATCGAGAAATACGGGTCTCTTGGGCTGTTCCGCTCCCACGAAATACCGGAGATCAAAGCCATCGTGGTAGATAAGCCGGGGCTGAATGTTGCCTGCGGCGCCATCGGTATCGGAGAGATCACTTCGATCCCCACTGCGCCAGCCATTACGGACGCTTATTACCGCTATGACGGAAAGCGCCGTTACAGTCTGCCCATTACAGGCACACCATATGAAAGGAAGGGCTGAGCATGGCAGTAAAGAAAAAGTTTCCCTATCGGGCCGCAGTGGTTGCCTGCAACGGAGGCTGCCGCGCAAAGAAAACCCCCGGATGTGCATATGGCTGTATCGGGTGCGGCGAATGTGTAAAGGCATGTAAATTCGGGGCGGTATTCCTCAATGAGCTGGGCGTAGCAGAGGTGGACGAGGACAAATGCATCGCCTGCGGCAAATGTGTCAGACAATGCCCGCAAAAGGTCATCCGTCTTCACGAATGCGCCAATTATATTGTGGTGAAATGCTCCAATAAGGAGAAAGGCAAGGATGCCAGAGCAGTCTGTTCCGTAAGCTGTATCGGCTGCGGACTCTGCGAAAAAACCTGTACGGCGGGCGCCATAAAGGTAACGGACAACTGTGCCGTGATCGAGGAAGCTGTATGCTTAAGCTGCGGCATGTGCGCCGTAAAATGCCCCCGCCACGTTATCATCGACCAGAGGGGAATCCTTACAGAAAAGTATTAAAAATATTGCAAATTTGCTGATGAATATGGTATAATCAAAACACTTAATAACTGCTGAAAACGCAGTGAACAGCAGCGTTTGATAAGCATGAACAATACCATAAGAAAGCAGCATGGTTCGGAGCCGGACGTCAGTCCTGAGGGGAACACAAGATTCCTTCGGACTTGTCCGGCTTTCTTCTATCTTATTATTATTATTATTATTATTAAGAAAAGCAGAGCAAAGAAGGTGAGACATATGATCGGAAAGAGTGTTCCAAGAGTAGACGCTTATGATAAGGTTACGGGCAGGGCAAAATTTACGGATGACATGATCTTAAATAAGTGTCTTATAGCAAAGGTGTATCATGCTACCATCGGCAACGGAGTCGTCAGGTCCATTGATACCAGCGAAGCGGAAGCCTTGGACGGCGTAGTAAAGGTTGTGACTTTTAAGGACGTACCGGATCATTGTTACCCCACGCCGGGACATCCCTGGTCCGTGGAGCTGGCCCATCAGGATGTGGCGGACAGAAATATCCTGACCGGGAGAGTCCGTTATTACGGGGACGATATTGCGGCAGTGGTGGCAGAGGATGAGGTGACGGCCAGCAGAGCGCTCAGGCTCATCAAGGTCGAATATGAAGAATATCCGGTAGAAATCCATCCAAGAAAATCCATGCGGGGAAGCGCCCACCCCATCCATCTGGACAAGAAGGACAACATTCTGGCACGTTCCAACTATTTTATCGGAAATGTAGACCAGGGTTTAAGGGACTCGGATATTGTCATAAAGAGAAGCTACAAAACCCCCATTGTCCAGCACTGCCATATTGAAAACCCTATTTCTTACGCATATATGGAAAACGGAAGGATCGTAATCGTGACCTCCACCCAGATTCCCCATATCGTACGACGGGTAGTGGGGCAGGCGCTGGGAATTCCCTGGGGCAGGATACGGGTGATCAAGCCTTACATCGGCGGCGGGTTCGGGAACAAGCAGGATGTTCTTTATGAGCCGCTGAATGCGTTTCTGACCCTTCAGGTGGGCGGACGCCCGGTAAAACTGGATGTGAGCCGGGAGGAAACCTTCTGCAATACAAGAAGCCGCCATGCCATAGAGTATGATCTGACGGCGGGGATTGACAAGGAAGGCCGCCTGATCGCCAAGGATATGACGGCCTATTCCAACCAGGGCGCTTACGCGTCCCACGGCCATGCCATTGCGGCCAATGGACTGACTGCATGGAGGCTGCAGTATGCCTGCCCGAATATCCGCGGGGAAGCCTATACCGTTTATACCAACACTCCCGTAGCCGGAGCCATGAGGGCGTACGGTATTCCCCAGGCGGATTTTGCTATTGAGAGCTTTATGGATGACATAGCAGCGGAAATCCATATGGATCCGCTGGAATTTCGCAGAAAAAACCTGATTCAGGGATACTATGAGGATGCTTTCCTGAAGCCGATCGCGGCAAACACCAACGGAATCTTTGAATGCCTGAAAAAGGGCGCGGACTATATTCACTGGTACGAAAAAAGAAAGAAATATGAAAACCAGACCGGAGACATCCGAAAAGGAGTGGGAATGGCATTGTTTTCCTATAAAACAGGCGTATGGCCCATATCTCTGGAAATTGCAGGAGCCCGTCTGGCGCTGAATCAGGACGGAAGTATGCAGCTTCAGCTTGGCGCAACCGAGATCGGTCAGGGGGCGGACACGGTATTTTGCCAGATGGCGGCGGAAACCTTACATATGGATGTGGAGGATATTCATATCCAGACTGTACAGGATACAGATGTATCTCCCTTTGATACCGGGGCTTACGGTTCCCGCCAGTCCTTTGTGACAGGAACGGCTGTGAAGCAGTGCGCCCAGTTGATGTACGAAAAAATCCTTGATTATGCCAGAACCCTGCTTCCCCGGGAGAAACGAACGCTTTCTCTGGATCACGGCTGGATTTACGCGGAGGATACCAGGGTACTGTCTCTGGAAGAGCTTGCCCTGGAAAGCTATTACAGCCTGACAAATTCCTCCGCCATTACGGCCGAGGTTTCCACACAGGTGAAAAGGAATACCATTGCTACCGGATGCTGCTTTGCGGAGGTGGAGGTGGATATCAGGCTGGGCAAGATCAAAATTCTTGATATCATCAATGTTCACGACAGCGGTAAGCTTTTAAACCCGCAGCTTGCCCGGATGCAGGTACATGGAGGGATGTCCATGGGAATGGGATACGGACTCAGTGAGCAGCTTCTTCTGGATGAAAAAACAGGCAGGCTGTTAAACGGCACGCTGCTGGATTATAAGCTGATGACGACCATGGATACTCCGGACCTTACGGCAGACTTTGTGGAACTGGACGACCCGATGGGTCCATATGGAAATAAGGCGTTGGGAGAGCCTCCGGCAATTCCCTGTGCGCCGGCTATCCGCAATGCGGTTTTTCACGCAACGGGTGTGGCATTTAACGAAAATCCCCTCACTCCCCAGAGACTTATTGAGGGCTTCAAAAATGCCGGTTTGATTTAGGAAGGGGGACTGCCTGATGTATGATATTGAGAATTATTATAACGCAAAAACCATAGAAGAGGCGGTTTCGCTTCTAAAGGCTCATCCTGACGCGCGGATCATTTCCGGAGGAAGCGATGTGCTCATTAAAATACGTGAGGGAAAGATGGCGGGCACTTCTCTGGTATGCATCCGGGATATTCCCCAACTGAAAGGGGTAAAAAGGCTGGAATCGGGGGATATTTCCATCGGCGCCGGAACGACCTTTTCCCATATTACCAATGACCCGGTGATTCAAAGGTACATTCCTGCGTTGGGAGAAGCCGTAGACCAGGTGGGCGGCCCGCAGGTGCGCAACATCGGAACCATCGGCGGAAATATCTGCAACGGAGCAGTGAGCGCGGACAGCGCGCCCACAGTATTTTCCCTGAATGCGCTGCTTCGGATCGAGGATGGGGAGGGCGGACGGACAGTTCCGGTTCGTGACTTTTATCTGGGGCCGGGCAGGGTGGACTTAAAGCAGGGAGACGTGCTGACCCATGTGATCATTCCGGCAAAGGAATATCAGGGCTATCACGGCCATTACGTAAAATACTCCATGCGCAACGCCATGGATATTGCCACATTAAGCTGCAGCGTGGTAAGCAAAGTGAATCTGCAGGAGAATATACTTGAGGACGTCCGTATCACCTTTGGAGTCGCCGCGCCCGTTCCTTTCCGGTGCGTGCAGACAGAGGAAGCTTTAAAGGGAAAATCCCTGTGCAGTGAGCTGTATGAGAAAGCCGCGGAATTGGTACGGCTGGAAATCAATCCCAGAGATTCCTGGAGAGCCTCCAGGGAATTCCGCCTGCAGATCGGTGGAGAGATTGCCAGACGCGCGCTGCTCCATACAGTAGAGCAGGCACAGAAGGCTTCCGGAATGGGGATGTCGGTTACTCAGGCAAAAACACAGCCGGGAGGTGGGCAGCTATGAAAAAAGAGATGAGATTAGTACAGTGTACCGTAAACGGAAGGAAAGTCGCCGAATACGTGGACGTCCGGGAATCCCTGCTGGATATGCTGCGTAACCGTCTGGGGCTGACGTCCGTCAAGAAAGGCTGCGAGGTAGGAGAATGCGGGGCTTGTACGGTGATCGTGGACGGCGAGACAATCGACTCCTGTATCTATCTGGCAGTCTGGGCAGAGGGTAAAAATATCCGGACACTGGAGGGACTGGAAAAGAACGGAGAGCTGACCAGGATCCAGGAGGCGTTCATAGAAGAAGGAGCCATCCAGTGCGGTTTCTGTACGCCGGGGTTTGTGATGTCCGCTACCGTGCTTTTGGAGCGGGGAGAGAAGCTTTCCAGAGACGCCATCAGAAAGCACATGGCAGGAAATCTGTGCCGCTGTACAGGCTATCAGAATATCATCAACGCAGTGGAAAAGGTCATGAATGAAAACCTGCACGAAAGTGAAAGATCTGTATGAGAAAATAAAGATCTGTACGAGAGAAATGAAATTCTGTATAAACTGACAAGAGTGTGCAAAAATGCAACGGAAAGGAATATATATGAAGCAGAACAGCATCATTGTCGTCCGGGGCGGAGGGGATCTGGCAAGCGGCGTTATCCATAAGCTCCATGGCTGCGGCTACCGGGTCCTGATACTGGAAAGCGAGCGGCCCAGCGCTATCCGCCGCAGGGTATCCTTCTGTGAGGCCGTTTATGACGGAGAGGCCATTGTAGAAAATACGGTATGCCGCAGGATTGATTTCCTAAAGGAATGTGAAGCTGTCTGGGAGGCAGGAGAAATTCCCCTGCTTGCCGACCCGCAGGCAGAAGCGGTGAAGGAGCTGCAGCCGGATGTGGTGGTAGACGCCATTCTTGCAAAAAGAAATCTTGGAACGCATATGGAGATGGCGCCTCTGACCATTGCTCTCGGCCCGGGCTTTGACGCGGGCGAGGATGTGCATTATGTGGTAGAAACCAGACGCGGGCATGATCTGGGAAGGATCATCACAGACGGCGGAGCTTATCCCAATACCGGGATTCCCGGTATGATAGGAGGCTATGGGAAGGAACGGGTGATCCATTCCCCCGCTGCCGGAAATATTCATATTTGTTCTCAAATTTCCGATCTGGTAGAAAAAGGCCAGGTGATCGCCAGGGTGGAGGATACCCCTGTGTATGCCTCCCTTACAGGAGTCCTCAGAGGAATCATCCGGGATGATTACTATGTTTTTGAGGGGATGAAGATTGCGGATATCGATCCCCGTAAGGAAGAAAAAAAGAATTGCTTTACCATATCCGACAAAGCGCGGTGCATTGCCGGAGGCGTTCTGGAAATATTATTAGCAAACGGAGTACTGCCATGATAAAAAGTCCTGAAAATTATCTCGAACTGTTAAAGATCAACGTAGAAGAAACGCCCGTCATTGCTGTTGTGGGCGGGGGAGGAAAGACCAGCCTGATCTTCCGGCTGATGGAGGAACTGGTCGCCTTGGGAAAAAAGGTGATCGTTACTACAACAACGCATATGGCGTATGAACCGCACAGACCTCTGGCTTCAGGAAGAGACTTTAAGCTTGTGCGGGACAATATTGAGAAATACGGTTATACAATGGCAGCGGAGATTCTGGGGGAAGAAAAGAAGCTTCGAAGCCTTCCTCCGGAAATCCTGGCAGACCTGAAGGAGTGCTGCGATGTCCTGCTGATCGAGGCCGACGGTTCCAGACAGCTTCCTCTGAAGGTCCCCGCGGAATGGGAGCCGGTGATTCCCGACATTGCGGATCTTGTTATCAGCGTGATCGGTCTGGACTGTCTCGGCAAGCCCATTCGCCAGACGGCGCATCGTATGGAGCGCACATCTGAATTTCTCAAGAAAAGCCTGGACGCTCCGGTAACGCCGGAGGACATTGTAAAAATCGCGGAGTCCATCTGCGGGCTTTTTAAGAATGTAGAGGACCGCGTTTACCGGGTTTATCTCAATAAGTCAGATATTTTACCGGACAAAGGGCCGGCAGAGGAAATCCTGAAAGGGCTGAAGGAAAATCACACGGTCGCTGCCGCCGGAAGCCTGAAAACTCCGGGAATAGCAGAGAATCTGACAATGACGGAGGACATGGTGTGAAAATTGCAGTGATCATGCTGGCGGCCGGAAACAGCCGCCGTTTCGGCTCCAATAAGCTTATGTACAAGGTAGAAGGCAAACCAATGTATCAAAGGATCCTGGAGCAGCTTCTGGAAGTGCAAAAGAAAGCGGCGTCGCTTTGCCCATACAATTCCTGCTCCAGGAAATCCTATGAAGAGAAAACAGAAGCAGCGTTTTCTGTCACGGTGGTAACCCAATATGAGGAGATCGAGGCGGCGGCGCAGTCGCTGGGAATGCGGGTATTACGAAACCCTCATCCGGAGGAAGGGATCTCATCCTCCATAAAGATCGGCCTTGGTGCAAATCAGGATGCGGACGCCTTCCTTTTTACAGTTTCAGACCAGCCCTGGCTGCGGGCGGAAACCATCTTAGGATTGATAGAGTGTTATATGCATTCCTCCAAAGGAATTGCCTGTGTTTCCCACAATGGAAAAACAGGCAATCCCTGTATGTTTTCTTCCGGATACTTTTCTGAGCTGCTCAGGCTTACCGGAGATGTGGGAGGCAAACGTATTATTTCCGCTAATCCCGGCGACACGGCGATCCTTGAAGTGCCGGACGGGAGAGAACTGACAGATGTGGATGTACGAGGACACAGCATATGACAATAAGAAAAGCCTAAAAAGCTGTATGATTTTACGCATTCCATATAAAAGAAACAGAATCGAAAAAAGCTGCTTATGGGACAGCCTCCAATAAGCAGCTCTTAAAGCCTTATTTTTTAAAGCAATATTTTAATGAAATTTATGCTTTGCGGCATCTTTTTCCACAAGGCGTACAGTCTCGCCCGAGGGATTGGAGATAACAGCCGCTGCTATGACCTCGCAGGGCGGATTCTGCTTAACGCTGTCTACGGCAGCGGTTACCGCTGCAACATCACCGCTTAAGAATACGGTGGTATGCCCGCCGCACTTTGTATTCCATGTACGGAAGGATACTTCCGAGGCCTTCAGCATCTGGTCGATCACCAGGATCGCATTGCTGCTTCCAAGAACCTCTACTAATCCGAATGCTCCATATGTCATAATAGTGTCCTCCCTTTATTTGTTTATGGTCATTTTCAATGCTGTTTCCGTATCAGAAGTGGGAGAGGCAATAATAGTATGGGAAACAATCTTTGCCAACGGCTTAGCTGTTTCCAGAGCAACCTCCATGGCTGCGGTCACATCAGAGACACTTCCCCTTATTTTTACACAGGCTCCGCTTTTGAGACGGTTACGCTCTACACTCTGGATTTTTACGTTGGCTGCTTTAGAAGCAGCGTCAAGGGCGACAAAACAGGCAACCAGGTTATCCAGCTCAAAAACCCCTACTGCCATGCCGTTATAATTTTCTGCCATAATACCTCCCGATTTCTGTTATCCGTACATCTGATATATTTCTTTCAGTATACCTTGTTTAACGTCAGATTTCAAGAAAAATACAGGGTTTTTCTTTGGGGATAGAAATGTTATAATAAAAAAGCTGATAAAAATAATCGCGGGCGAGAGTATATTTAAAAACAGAGGTGAGTGGAAATGAAGGTGCATCAGACTGATTTTTCGAAGGGAAGTGTTTACCGGAATATCCTGGAGGTAGCGGTTCCCATGACGTTTGCGCAGCTATTGAATCTTTTATACAATATTGTGGATCGGATGTATATCGGCAGGATCCCGGAGGTAGGAACTCTGGCGCTGACAGGCGTGGGCCTGTGCTTTCCTATAATCACATTGATCACAGCGTTCACCTATTTATTCGGAAACGGCGGTTCACCCCTGTGTTCTATGGAGCGGGGCAGGGGAAATAAGGCCGAGGCGGAAAAGCTGATGGGAAATACCTTTACGATGCTGATCCTTACAGGAGTCGTATTGATGGTGCTGGGGCTTTTGTTTTATAAGCCGGTGCTGTATGCCTTCGGGGCAAGTGATACGACCTTTCCCTATGCGGGAGAGTACATACGTATTTACCTGCTTGGAACGGTGTTTGTGATGATCTCTGTGGGGATGAATCCTTTTATCAACAGCCAGGGATTTGGAAATATGGGAATGCTGACCGTCTTAATAGGCGCGCTGCTGAATATCGTGCTGGATCCGCTGTTTATCTTTGTGCTTCATATGGGCGTACAGGGCGCGGCTCTGGCCACTATTTTGTCGCAGATGTGTTCCGCGGTCTGGGTCCTTAAGTTCCTTACAGGAAAGAGAGCCGCCCTGCGCCTGAAGAAAGAGGCCATGAAAATCCAATGGGCACGTGTGCAGAGAATCGTGGCTCTCGGTATATCCGGGTTTATTATGGCCTTTACCAACAGTCTGGTTCAGGTGGTATGCAATGCAACTCTGCAGGCCTACGGCGGCGATCTGTATGTAGGAGTCATGACCGTATTAAATTCCGTGAGAGAGATTTTTACTATGCCTGTAATGGGTATTACGAACGGAGCCTCCCCTGTTATGAGTTTTAATTACGGCGAAAAGGCATATAACCGTGTAAAGCAGGCTATCCGTTTTGTGACGGTTATTTGTGTAGGCTACACGCTTCTTGCGTGGGGGATACTGAAGCTGTTTCCGGAATTTTTTATCCGTATTTTCAACAATGAGCCGAAGCTGATCGAAGCCGGAATCCCCGCGCTTCACATCTACTTCTTCGGATTCTGCTTCATGGCGCTGCAATTTACGGGACAATGTACTTTTGTTGCCCTTGGAAAAGCCAAAAAAGCCACCTTCTTTTCTCTTTTCCGCAAGGCGGTTATCGTTACTCCGCTGACTCTTCTTTTGCCAAGGATTGCCAATCTGGGCGTAGACGGCGTTTTTTGGGCCGAGCCCATCTCAAACCTGATCGGAGGCTGCGCCTGTTTTATTACCATGCTGCTGACAGTATTGCCGGAATTGAGGGAAGTGTAAGAGAAAAGCAAAAAACGACAGCGCCCATAAAGGCGCTATCGTTTTTTGCGTACCTGAGCAGCCATCAAAAAGAATTATAAGTGGATTCTGGTTCCGGTCTTGCCCTGAATGCCGTCCCTGGCTTTTTCAAGGAGGGTGATAAGGGCGGTGCGGCCTGCGGCAGAGCTTGCGAAATCAACGGCAGCCTGTATCTTAGGAAGCATGGAGCCTGCGGCAAAGTGACCTTCGGCAATGTACTGTCTGGCTTCTTCGATGGTCAGATCGTCCAGCCATTTTTCGTTCTCTTTGCCGAAGTTAATGGCCGCCTTTTCTACGGCAGTGAGAATGATAAGCATATCTGCGTCCAGGCGCTGCGCAAGAAGGCTGCTTGCGAAATCTTTATCGATCACGGCGGAAGCTCCCTTTAGGTGATCTCCGTTCAATACCACCGGAATCCCGCCGCCTCCGCAGCAGATCACGATTTTATTGGCGTCCACAAGACTGTTGATGGCGTCCTGTTCAACGATCTCCACAGGCTTTGGAGAAGCGACTACGCGGCGGTAGCCGCGTCCGGCGTCCTCCTTCATGATATGGCCGTAGGTCTTCTCCTGATATTGTGCTTCTTCTTTTGACATAAAATGCCCGATAGGCTTACTTGGGTTTTTAAAAGCCGGGTCTGCCGGGTCTACACGTACCTGAGTTACAACGGTAACCACAGGAGTCCTCATAAAACCGCGTTTACGAAGCTCTTCACGAAGGGCGTTCTGCAGATCATAGCCGATATATGCCTGACTCATGGCGACACTGACGGAAAGGGGAGTGTTTGGCTGGTTTTTATCTTCGCGGGAGAGGGCTGCCATAGCATTGTTGATCATGCCTACCTGCGGTCCGTTTCCATGTACGACTACTACCTGATGGCCTTCTTCGATCAGGTCGCATAATGCTTTTGCGGTTGTCTTTACAGCTTCCATTTGTTCAGGAAGCGTATTTCCCAATGCATTTCCGCCGAGGGCGATAACAATTCTTTTCCTTTTATACATGTAAAAACCTCATATTATTTCAGGATTCTCGGAGCCGCCTTTACTTCAAGCTTATGCAGGATATCCTGAATATTTTCAAATTTAGAGAGCATGATCATTGCTGCGATGATATATGGCTTGTAGCTGGCTTCTTTGTAGAGCGGGATTCTGTAACGGTCGAAGACGCTTGCGTCTACTTCGCCTGTTTCGCAGCTTACGCCTGTGATGTCTGCAGGGAGACAATGAAGGTAAAGCGCTTTGCCGTCCTTTGTTGTTTTCATCAGTTCTTCTATGCAGGCCCAGTCTTTGTGCTGTGCGTTCTGTGCAAGCAGTTCTTTTTCTAATTTGTCAATACCATCGAAGTCGCCTTCTCCGTAAAGGTTGGTACGTTTTTCCATTGCGGCGAAAGGAGCCCAGCTTTTTGGATATACGATATCAGCATCTTTGAAGGCTTCTTCCATGCTGTTTGTTTTGGTGAAGGATCCTCCGGCTGCTTCTGCGTTCTTTCTTGCGATTTCCTCAACCTCCGGCATTACGTCGTATCCTTCCGGATGCGCAAGAACAACGTCCATACCGAAACGGGTCATCAGACCGATAACGCCCTGGGGAACAGAGAGAGGCTTGCCGTAGGACGGGGAGTAGGCCCATGTCATGGCAATCTTTTTGCCTTTCAGGTTTTCCACGCCGCCGAATTCGTGGATGATGTGAAGCATATCAGCCATACACTGAGTGGGATGGTCTACGTCGCACTGCAGGTTTACCAGTGTGGGTCTCTGCTCCAGAATGCCGTCTTTGTTTCCTTCTGTTACGGCATCCATAAATTCTTTCTGGTAAGCATGGCCCTTGCCGATATACATATCATCACGGATACCGATCACGTCCGCCATAAAGGAAACCATGTTTGCTGTTTCGCGGACAGTCTCTCCGTGAGCGATCTGGGATTTCTTTTCGTCAAGATCCTGAACCTCTAAACCGAGAAGGTTGCAGGCAGAGGCAAAAGAGAAGCGGGTACGTGTGGAATTATCCCGGAAGATAGAGATTCCAAGGCCGCTCTCGAAAACCTTGGTAGAGATGTTGTTCTCCCGCATGAAACGCAGGGCGTCTGCTACAGTGAAGACAGCCTCCAATTCGTCGTCTGTCTTATCCCAGGTCCAGAAGAAGTCGTTGTTGTACATTTCCTTGAAATTTAATGCGTTTAATTTATCAATATAATCCTGTAATGTTTTCATGGTGATCTCCTTGTAAATTTTTGTTTTCAAATTCTTTGCAAAGGGTCCGTGGCGCCGGATCCTCTGCACACCCTTCGCGCTTTTTACCCCCGCCGCCATGGGTTGTTTAAGACGGCAGGAAGTTAGAAGCAGTGTGGCATCAGTCTTGCTGCGGAAAATCTGTTTTAGTGTAGGCGGTTGGTAATGCGGCGTATACAGCGGCGCATCTTACCAGGTCGATTTTCCAGGTTTTTTCATTGGGGGCATGAGCCTGGGCTTCTGCTCCCGGCCCGAAACCGATACATGGAATGCCGTTGCGTCCCATGATGGAAACACCGTTGGTAGAGAAGGTCCATTTGTCTGTCAGAGGGCGTGCCTTCCTCATTGCTTCTGTTTCTGCATTTCCCAGACGGGTTTCGCCGTACAGGCCTTTATAAGCTTCTTCCAGAGCCTTTGTTACCTTGTGATCCTTCGGAATCGCCCATGTGGGGAAGTAGCATTCGATTTCGTATACACAACCGGTATAGGATGGGCGGTCATAGTTGTACATGGATACGGTTACATCATCTCCGTATTTTTTTACGCTTGGCAGAGCGCGGATTTCGTCCAGACAGCTTTCCCAGGTTTCTCCGAAGGTCATACGGCGGTCAAGAGAAACCGCGCAGGAGTCGGCGACCGCACAGCGGCTTGGAGAAGTGTAGAAGATCTGGGAAACCGTAACAGTGCCGCGTCCAAGGAAACGGGCCTCTTCCCAGTCAGGGTTGTATTTGGGGTTCAGCATTTTTACAAGACCCTTGATCTCTGTTTCGTCAGCGTCGTCGTTTTCGTTAAGGGCGCGTACATCCTGAAGAATGTCAGCCATTTTATAGATGGCGTTGTCGCCGCGCTCCGGAGCGGATCCATGGCAGGAGACTCCCTTGACGTCCACGCGGATTTCCATACGTCCCCGCTGGCCTCTGTAAATGCCGCCGTCTGTAGGCTCTGTGGAAACAACAAATTCGGGACGGATTTTATCTTCATTGATGATATACTGCCAGCAAAGGCCGTCGCAGTCCTCTTCCTGAACGGTTCCGGTTACCATGATTCTGCAGCCTTCCGGAATCAGATCCATATCCTTCATGATCTTTGCGCCGTATATAGCAGATACGATACCGCCGCACTGGTCGGATACGCCGCGGCCTCCGACCTCTTCTTCTGTTTCATAGCCTTCGTATGGGTCGAAGTCCCAGTTGTCGATGTTGCCGATACCTACCGTGTCAATATGTGCATCGAAGGCAAGGATCCTGTCTCCGGTTCCCATGAAGCCGATGACATTACCCTGGGGATCGATCGTGACTTCGTCAAAGCCGACTTTTTTCATTTCGGCGGCAATGGTATCGATGTGCGCTTTTTCGCCGCAGCTTTCGCCCGGGTTTTTGACAATGGCTCTTAAAAATCTGACCATGTCTTCCTGATAATTTTGGGCGGCTTCCTTGATCTTGTTGAAATCCATCATGTTTTCCTCCTGTAATAATGAGATGATATGTATCTTAGATTCTGCATTTTATTTACTGAGTGTTTCCTGGGTTCCATAAAGTCCGTCCCATACGATCTCACGGTAACGGACCGGATCGGTATCGCCCTCTGTGGAAATAACCAGGATATTGGAGTTTTCATCCAGTTTCAGGGCTTCTTTTAATTCCTTTGCGTCTTCATCATGAAGGGCGGTGTAGCAAAGTCCAAGGGGAACAGAGCCGGATTCACCGGAAATAATGTGCGGGTCGTTTCCCAGTGGGTTTGCGTAAATACGGGTGGCTTTGGCGCTCATCCAGTCAGGGCAGGAAGCAAATACAGTTACGTGGTTTTTCAGAATATCCCAGCCGATAGTATTTCCTTCGCCGCAGGCAAGCCCGGCCATGATGGTCTGCAGATCTCCGGTGACATTTACGAGGCTTCCGGTCTTAGCTTCTGCAGAACGGTAGAGGCAGTCGGCCGCGCTTGCCTCGCAGACAACCATAACCGGAGGATTTTCTTTATATTTATGTGCGAAATATCCCACAACAGCACCGGCAAGAGAGCCGACGCCAGCCTGAACAAATACATGGGTGGGACGTTCAACGCCGTCTTCCTCTAACTGTTCATCAGCCTCCATGACCATAGTCCCGTAGCCCTGCATGATCCAGGACGGGATTTCCTCGTAGCCGTCCCATGCGGTATCCTGTATAATGATGCCGTGTTCTGTTTTTGCGGCCTCGGCGGCAGCCATTCTTACACAGTCGTCATAGTTGACTTCTTCAATGGTAACAGTGGCGCCTTCTTTGGCAATGTTGTCAAACCGTGTCTTCGTGGTACCCTTCGGCATACGGATAACCGCTTTCTGTCCCAGGCGTTTGGCGGCCCATGCAACGCCTCGTCCGTGGTTTCCGTCTGTAGCGGTAAAAAAGGTTGCCTGACCGAATTCCTCGCGCAGTTTATCGGAAGAGAGTACATGGTAAGGAAGCTCGCTGATATCACGGTTCAGTTCCTTCGCAATGTAACGGGCCATTGCATAAGAGCCTCCAAGCACCTTAAATGCGTTCAGCCCGAAGCGATAGGACTCATCCTTGCAATAGATGTTTTTTACACCAAGATATTCAGCAAGCGAACTGAGCTTCTGAAGGGGAGTTACGGTGTACTGCGGGAAGCTCTTATGAAAATCATTGGCTTTCTTCACATTTTCCACAGACATCAGATCCAGATAAGCATCGTCGGATTTTGGAACTTCATTGACGCTCCATTTTAATCCCTCTATCATAAAACATCCTCCTTAAAAATTTTCTTTTGGACTCATAATTTTTTCTTTTTCTAGTAACATCATATCACAAAAAACAGATTTTGCAATAGGGAAATACAAAAATTTTTAGGTTTTTCAAAAAATATTTAGGAACATTGCTATGTATCAAAATATATGATAGAATAAATACGCCCTTGCGTGTGTCCGGAAGGTTAAGGACGCAGGCGGAAGACCCTGCAGAGCAGGATTCTATTTTATGTGAAATGAGAGGAGCTTTATTATGGCAGTATTTCAGGCATTCCGGGCGTTAAGACCGACGCCGGAAAAGGCGGAGCGTGTGGCAGCCCTTCCCTATGATGTGGTGGGCAGGGAAGAAGCCCGTGAAATCGGAGAGAAGAATCCGGATTCCTTCCTGCATGTGGATCGTGCAGAGATGGACTTAAGCCCGGATATAGATTTGTATGACAGCGCCGTGTATGCGCGTGCCAGGGAAAATCTTTTAAATATGGAAAAGGACGGCACGCTCATTCAGGATGAAAAGGCATGCTATTATATTTACGAGCTGACAAGAAAACAGAAGACCCAGACAGGGATCGTAGGCTGCAGCTCCATTGATGATTATATGAACGGCGTGGTGAAAAAACATGAGCTTACCAGAGCCGATAAGGAGCAGGACCGTATCAGACATGTGGATGTGTGCGACGCCAATACAGGCCCTATCTATCTGGCATGCAGATATACAGACAGCCTTTTGAAGCTTATGGACGACTGGAAGAAGGAGCATCCGGCTGTTTATGATTTTGTTGCGGAAGATGAGATCGGACATCGTGTCTGGGTGATCGACGGGGAAGAAGAGATTCAGAAAATCCGTCAGGAATTTGAGGGGATTTCTTCTATTTATATTGCGGACGGTCATCACCGTGCAGCTTCAGCGGTAAAGGTGGGACTGAAGCGCAGGGCGGAGCATCCTGATTATACGGGGGAAGAAGAGTTTAATTACTTTTTATCCGTGGTATTCCCCTATGACCACTTGACCATTCTTCCCTATAACCGGGTGGTGCGCGATCTGAACGGCCTTGAAGAGCGGGCGTTTATCGGAAGCCTGAAATTTAATTATGAGCTGATGCTGATGCCGGGCTTCCCCTGCAAGCCTGTGGAAAAGCACTGTATGGGCATGTATGTGGGCGGAGACTGGTACCATTTAAAGGCATGGGCGGATATTTATGAGAAGCAGGACATTGTGGGACAGTTGGATGTGTCCCTGCTCCAGAATAAGGTACTGGGTCCGATCCTCGGAATCGGAGATCCCAGGACGGATCAGAGGATCCGCTTTGTGGGAGGAAGCCATAAGCTTTCTGAATTACAGGAGCTTGCGGATGAGACAGGCGGCGTGGCATTTGCCATGTATCCAACCTCTATGGAAGACTTGATGACCATTGCGGACGAAGGAAAGCTGATGCCCCCCAAGTCGACCTGGTTCGAACCAAAGCTGAGAAGCGGATTATTTATACATAAGCTTTCCTGATTCAGAAATGGTGATAGATTATAGGGATACTTGTCAAAAGCGAGTGTCCCTATTTTTTATAAAAAAAAATTTCAGGAGGAAAATCAAATGGCAAACACAGCGACAAGAGCAGAGAAAAAGGATTCTCGCACAATTACTTTCAAAAACAAGGAACACGAAAAGTTTTATAAGGAGTATCTGCCACAGTGCAGGTATCAGGATGTATACCACAAGGCGTTGGTTTACTGTCTTGGAATTGACAGGGATACGAGAGATCATGTGAAACAGATTTACGATTTATCTAAAACAGGCAGAGATCGAAAAACGAAGCGGCAAACCTGCGCCGCAGATGGCTGTTACAGAGGATATGGAGCGCAGACGGAAGTAAAATAAAAAAGGAAGAGGTATATGGATTATTAATCGAAATCATTTTGCAGAAATGCAAGTAAATCCTCATATGATTTATATGGTTTTGCCATTTTTCCATCCCCTTCCTGTTATAAATAACGAAAGGCCCCCGCAGGAGCCTTCCGGACCGGAGGCTTCACAAGTTTCTCCAGTACGATCACTGAGTTTACTATAGCAGAATTGACACAAGAAGTCAAGACGCTGATTCAACTCTGTATTAATGTATGCCATGCTGCTATGAAAGATACGCCGAAGAAGCATTTTTCATACGAAATTTTGCGATTCGGTATAAGTAATGTTCGGTGATACCAATCTTTTCGTCCAGAGCTCCACAGTGATTTCGGACTTCTCTTTTATTTTTTTGCAAGCACAGTAATCCACGGTTTATTCCTGTGGCGGTCTGTTTTCACTTTACTGAAACCTGCATTTTTCAGTGTGGATTCGATCTGCTCCGTTGTGTATATCTTCATACCTTCGACGATTTTCACAAACTTCTGGCTTGCGGCATCCAGACCATCTGATTCATTAACAATCATAAAGTACCCTCCAGGTTTCAGAACCCTTGCAACCTCTGCGAAACATTTTTCAAGTTCCGGCCAGAAGTAAATTGTTTCAAATGCCGTGGCAAGACCGTATTTCCCTGCATCAAGTTCCAACACCGACACATCTTGTTGTTTTACAACACATCTGCCTGCCGCAACCGCGTTCTTGTTATACTCTGCCGCCTGTTCTACAGACAAAGGTGAATAGTCGACGGCTGTCACTCGGGCTTCCGGATATTTCTTCAATAATTCGCCCGCATTTCTTCCGCCTCCGCAGCCAATGTCAACGATTTCTTCCGGTACAACTGTTTTCAAGTGTTTCAATCCCCAATCTGCCATTTTTGCATGACCGGAGTTCATCCCTTTAATCATCATTTTTCCAAGAAAACCCTCCGGCTTTCTTGTCTGGTTTACATAGTTCCTGAAAAGTCCCATCTGTATTCTTCCTCCGTTCTATTATTTCTACCCAATCCAGTTCATAAGCAACGCACTGAACGCTCCGACCGCCGCGAAAACCGGAATCATTGGGATGCACACCTTCACATGGAACCATTTCTGATGGTATTCCTTTTCCATGTGTTCTGTGCCGGGGAGTCGAATTCGCTTTATATTGGCAAACAACACCCAGTCCAGAAAGAAGGTGTCCCAGGCGAACAGGCACAGGATGTACGCATAGGAGAGAAGCAGCTCCTCCACAAAGGTTTCCGCTCCTGCCAGATGCAGCATCCATGCAAAGAGAAACATAAATGCAATCAAAGCGACGAGCTTCTTGATCTTCATCGCCAAGGTCAGCTTTTTCTTTGTCACTTCTTTATGCTGCGTCCGGTAGTATACCTCCTGGATCTCCGGCGGATAGTCGCTGATAAAGGTCAACGGGCTAATATAAAGCAGCCCAAACACGCAAAAGCCGAATACCAGAAGCATTATGATAATGTGAACTACCCATTGTCTAAAGCCAATGGGCTTCCTGCTTCATCGACCTCGTAACCTACTATCTCCACAGGCGTTGATTCGGGCAGTCCCTGCCCTATATATGCTTTTTTATGCTGTCTGCCGTAACCCTTCCGCTAAAATATTCTTTGCTGCATTGATATCCCTGTCATGCTTCGTTCCACATACAGGGCACATCCATTCTCTCACTGACAAATCTTTTGTATCCGCATTCTGGTATCCACAGGATGAGCATATTTGACTGCTGGCGTAAAAAGTATCTATTTTGATATATATCCTTCCGTTCCATGCAGCCTTATACTCTATTTGTCTCGTTAACTCATACCATGATACGTCCGATATTGCTTTTGCCAGATGATGATTCTTTTCCATATTCTTTATCTGGAGATCCTCTGAAACTATCACTTGGTTTTCGCTGATAATCTCACGTGAAACCTTATGCAGATAATCTTTTCTGGTATTTGTTATCTTCTCATGACATAATGCGATCTCTTTTTTCTTCTTGAGATAGTTACTGCTGCCCTTTTTCTTATGTGTCAGCTGCCTTTGCAGCTTTACCAGTTTTCGCTCATATCTTTTTATTATTTTGGGGTTTTCGTACTTCTTCCCATCCGATGTTATGCATAAATCTTTGATTCCCAAATCCAATCCTATATTTTGATTCCTGTGCGGTAATTCTTCATGCCCTGTTTCTACCAGTATTGACACATAGTATTTCCCGCTTGGAACCTGGCTGACTGTAGCTGATCTTATCTGGCCGTTAAACTCTCTGTGCAGTTTTGCTTTCACTTTTTTTAACTTTGGCAGTTTTATTTTCCCATCCTCAAAATCTACAGCTATATTTCTGTTCGTAAAATTGGTTGTGTATGATTTATGGCTTTCATGCCTGCTCTTAAACTTTGGATAGCCTGCATGTTCTTTGAAAAATTTTTGATAGGCAGAATCCATGTTGTAAATTGCATTTGTCAGGGCGAACTTATCCACTTCCTTCAGCCATTCATATGTATTCTTTAATTCCCTGTTGCAGTAATTGTTACAATCTATTTTACTGACAGATTTTTTATCCTGCTCATAAGCCTCTTTCCTATATGCCAAAGCTTGATTATAAACAAAACGACAACAGCCGAATGTTTTCGCAATCTGCGTTTTCTGCTCATTATTCGGATAAATCCTGTATTTATATGCTTTTAACATTCGCTGTCACCACCTTTTTAACCTTGGTCTTCTATATATTTACGAAGCACTTCTTCCGAAACATTCCCTACACTACAGGCAAAATACCCATCTGTCCAGAAAGTA
>JAUNGB010000037.1:0-13042 GCA_030524715.1 Eubacteriales bacterium
ACACGCCGAAATAGCTATTTATAAATATGCAACGCTAAAAGCTAAATCTCTGTATCAAAACAGAAATATTTGACAGAGAGGCAGATATGGTTATATAATATTTTTATTACATCTGTAAGATTTAAGGAGGGGTTTGATATGAGCAATTTACCACAGATTTCCGAAGCTGAATTTGAAGTTATGAAAATCGTATGGAAACATGCGCCGATCAGTACCAATGAAATAACTGATAAATTATTACAGACCACAAGCTGGAGTCCAAAAACAATACAGACTTTAATCAAACGCCTTGTGACCAAAGGCGCTCTGACTTACGAAAAACAGGGCAGAGTGTTTGTTTACACCCCGGCCGTAAAAGAAAGCGAATATATCGGTCAGAAAAGCAATTCTTTTCTGGAACGATACTATAATGGGGATATCACTGCCATGCTGTCTGCATACATAGAAAATGACAGGCTGTCCGAAACAGAAATAGACGCTCTCCGCTCCCTTCTTTCCAAGAGGTCAAAAAAGGGAGGTAATTAACGTGGCTGATTTTATGATACGTTTTTTCATATGCAATGTGTTTATCTGCGGTATCATCGGAATCCTTCTGATAGCCAGACGGATATTCAAAAACACCCTTTCCAGCCGGATGCAGTATCATCTGTGGTTCCTGCTACTTGGGTTGTTGGCAGTTCCCTTTATACCGTTCCGTTTCATCGGATTTCCACAAATCTTCTCGTGGCTCGCCAATCTGAGAGGTTCTCTGTCTTCCAATACCGGAACCGATATGGAAGAAGCCGCGGAGATCATTTCAGCCGGAAATGCAGACTGGATGAATGACTTTACTCTTTCGGTAAACAGTGAAATTCCATCTGTTACAGGATATATATTATTGGGGATATGGATTGCAGGTATTTTTGCCATGATTATATTGGTAAGCAAGTCTTCTCTCCGTCTGCGCAGTTTGGAGAAATCTGCCCTTCCCCTTCAGAACAGGGAAGTTCGCAGACTATATCATCACTGCTTAGAAGAGATGGAAATTCACAGAGATATCCCTGTCTACAGTACCGCATTTTTGAAATCCCCGATTATTGTGGGATTTTTAAAACCGTGTATTTATCTTCCGATTCATCTGATCTCTGATTATAATGAATCCGATATGCGGTATATGCTGTTACACGAACTGCAGCATTACAGGCACCATGACGCCATTGCCGGTTATCTGATGAATCTTGCCGGAGTGGTATATTGGTTCAATCCACTTGTATGGTATGCCTTGAGGGAAATGCGTAATGACAGAGAGATTGCCTGTGACACCTCTGTCCTGAAGATGCTTAAAGAGGATGATTACGAGGATTATGGCAATACTCTGATTAACTTTGCAGAAAAGGTTTCTCTTATTCCTTTTCCGTTTGCTGCCGGTCTTGGCGGAAACATGAAGCAGATGGAGCGGAGAATCCTCAATATTGCATCTTACGAAAAACCAACATTTACGAAAAGACTGAAAGGCATGACGGCATTTGTGCTGACTGCAGTTCTCCTGTCAGGTTTTGCTCCTTTTATTTCTGCATACGCAGCGGAGGCCGACTACTGCCAATGGAACTCGTCTTCAGAGAATGTTTCCTATGTAGACCTTTCCTCATACTTTGGAGAATATGAGGGCTGCTTTGTTTTATATGATCTAAAAAATGATGCATGGAGTATACATAACAGGGAGAATGCAGCTTTACGGGTTTCACCAAACTCCACTTATAAAATATATGACGCCCTGTTTGGTTTGGAAGAAGGTGTCATTACTCCGGATGATTCCCTGATAGCATGGAATGGAGAAAGCTATCCATTTGAAGCATGGAACGCAGATCAAACCTTACAATCCGCTATGGCTTCTTCCGTAAACTGGTATTTCCAGTCAATAGATGAACAGCTTGGAGCCTCTGTGGTTTACAGCTATATTCAGGAAATCGGATATGGCAACGAAAATATGAGTGGTGATTTCTCCGCTTATTGGATGGGATCATCCTTGAAGATTTCCCCGATAGAACAGGTCGAACTTTTAACCAAACTGCAAAGCAACAGCTTCGGCTTCGCCTCTGAAAATATCGCTGCAGTAAAAGATGCCATCTGTCTTTCCTCTTCCGATGCCGGTACATTCTACGGGAAGACCGGAACCGGCCGTATAGATGGACAGGATGTGAACGGCTGGTTCGTTGGCTATATGGAAACTACAGATAATACATACTTTTTTGCCGCCAACATCGGAGCCGATGATGGTGCTGCCGGCAGTAACGCGGCAGAAATTACCCTGTCTATCTTATCTGACATGGATATCCGGATATAAAAGAATCGGGTAAAGATCAATCCCACTGACTTTTACCCGATTTATAGTTTGAATTGTTAATTATCGAAGTCTCACAATACAAAACTAATTACCGCCAAACCACTTTTCCAGAACCAGATTGTCTTTTTTTACAACATATCCGCTTCCACCTCTTTCTTTTACATCTTCTGCCATACTGATAATCAATATAGGACGTTTTACATCTTTCTCTGCTGTATAAACAGCAAACCATCCCAATTCCGTACCGGAGGTATCCTCTGTCGATACCTTAATTTCTGCTGTTCCTGTCTTTCCCGCCAATACAATGTCATCCCGATGGGCTGCATATCCGGTTCCGTTCGGGTCATTTACAACCTTCTTCGTCCCTTCCAATACACGGCTTGCTGTCTCGTCAGAAAAAGCGTCTGGAATCCAATACCCGGCTATTACTTCATTCTGATATACCAAATACGGCTTTATGACATTTCCATCATTACAGAAAGCAGAATAGATACAAGCCATATGTAATGGATTTATCAAAATCTGTCCTTGTCCGTATCCGCTGTCGGCTAACTGTATTTCTGTTTCAATTCCCTCCGTATTGGAATACTGTGACTCTGCCATCCTGATTTCAAATGGCAGTTCCTCATTAAAACCAAGCCGTGTCAAAGAACTTTCCAGCTCATCCGAACCAATCTTTAACGCTGCTTTTGCAAAATAGATATTATCGGAATAAATCAGAGCATTCTCTAAAATAACTGGTTCATACGCATGAAGCGTTGTTACATAATAAGACCCCCACGACTCATCCTTTTGCCAGCTCAGGCCTACGTTCCCGTAATCTTCTGTTGGATCGATTGCTCCTGATTGCAAACCAATCGCAGCAGTAATCGGCTTGAATGTAGACCCCGGACACCATACTTGCCGGAAACGATTATACATGGGTTTATCTTCATCCTCATTCAGCGCATTCCACTGTTCACCGGACAATCCCATAATAAAATCATTATTGTCATAGGATGGAGTGCTGACTAAAGCCAATACCTCTCCGGTATAAGGATTCATGGCCACTGAACAGCTTTTATCCTCCTTAAATTGTTCGTACAGGGAAACCTGTAAATCGGCGTCTATCGTAAGCTGGATATCCTGTCCATTCTGTACCGGAATATACGCCAGTTCCTCCTTCTCTTTGCCTTCCGGATTTACGATGTAAATCCTGCCGCCGTTCTGACCTTTCAGTTCACTTTCGAACAATCCCTCCATTCCGCTTCTGCCGATTACACTATTGGCTGTATAGCCTTCTCCTGCATGTTCCTCTAAATCTTCCGCAGTAACGCTTTGAACATACCCGACCAAATGTGCAGCCGCTTCCCCTAACGGGTATTCACGCACTTCAACATCAGATATCATCACCCCGGGAATTTCCAGCAGCTTTTCCTGTCTTTCCTTCTCCTTCAGAACTTCTTCATCCGGGCTGACAGACATTAATTCAGTTTCTTCCACTCCCGGAATCGTTTTAATGGGAACAAAAGAATCATCCTTTACCCACTGTGCTGACAGTTTCTTTTCTATTGTTTCTGGCGTGGTTTCCAACAATTCCGCAATCTGTGCGATTGCTTCCTCACTGTTTTCCAATTTACCCGGAACGATTCCAACCGAAGAGGCCATACCTTTTCCTGCCAGAACACGTCCGTTTCTATCCAGAATTTCTCCTCGTTCTGCCTGTGTAATAGAAACTCTTACTTTGTCTTCAGAAGTCAGATTCGGAAAAATCATGGAATCATCCCAAACCAGCTTATATCCTTCTTCGCCCTTCAGGAAGAGCGCTTCATTCTCAAAGCTGATAGTTCCTGCAACTGTATCAAAAGAAGTTTGATAGTTTACCGTCAATCGCGCCTTGTCATATGCAAGAATCCGGACAGCTATATTCCGGACTTCTATGCCTTCATAAATAGCTGAATTCCGGGTTACAAAATCCTCCTGACTGACATTTCCGGACGCCTCAATATGCAGCATCGCATACATTTCTTCATACTCCTGTTTGGAAATATGGTCCATGTACTCCACCAGAAGTTCTTCCGGTGTCTTCCACATACTTTCCTTTGCTGCAAACATTCCTGCCACACATACTGCCGCAGTTACTGTGGCTATCCCTATAACAGAAATCACAATCCATAGGAGCCTGCTTCCTGTTTTCCTTCGCTCGTTTCTGTTTTTTCCTTTCTTCATATTGACCTCCATTCATTTTTTGTTGATATGACCATGTGCTATTTTCAATAGTACGCTATCTTTCAAAAATACTACATCCGTAAGATTTTTAAACAAAAAATTTCTCTTTACTGGGCATTTGCGCTTCATATTCCTCTTTTTTATTACATTTGTAAGATTTTGTGTTAAAAAAATTTCATCCTCAATCCTGCTGGACTTATATAAATATTACATCAGTAAGATTTATAAGTCAAGTCTTACATCACTTGCCCTCATTTCGTTCGTCTGGTTTCCGTGGCACTCACCTCACCTTCCTTTTCGTTGCTTTACAGGTAAAAGAAAAGAGACAGTTAATCCTGCCTCATTCCTTCAATAGCATTTTCTATTTCCCGGCAACTTTTTCCATCAGAGCTTCCTGCAATACCTGGGAAAAATTCAATCCCATTGCTGTTGCTGATTCATTCAGCCATTCAGGTATCGTTAATGTTTTCTTCACTGCTTTGTTATTGTGCATCTTTCTGCTACTTCTTCGTATTTTCTTCCAATTCCAGCATGTACTTATCAAAGTCGGACATGAATAATCTATCCTGTATTACACGATACTTTTCAAATTCAGTCTCAGCTTTTGCCTTGGCAATCTCTGCAGTAATTTTGCCTGCATCCTGAAGAACCTCTCTGTCATCTGCCATCAAAAATAGATCCAGTCGCTTTGCCCAGTCCTCCATCGTCATTGGAATGTGACGCTCTGCACGGTCCTCTGCCAGGTCCAAATACGCTGAAACAATACGCTCTAATGAACGCATTTCCTTCTCTGAAAGATAATTCTTCGCAATACTCACATCGCTTTTTACAATCTTACCTTCCGGTGCTGCCGCCCAAGTGGTCAGTCCCATATGTGGCTTGTCTGCATCTGCTCGCTCATAAATTAACTCTGCCGCCGTATGACCATGAACTGCATAATGCATCTTGTTCTGCACCTTGGCAAAGAACTGCTTTGTCGTTTTTGCTGTGCGGTCATAATCGAGAGCTGTAGCATAGATATCTGTTATCTTCTGATAAAACCTACGCTCAGACAAACGGATCTCACGAATCTGCTCCAACAGGCGGTCAAAGTATTCTGTTGTGAGCACGGAACCACCATTTTTCAAACGCTCGTCATCCATCACCCAGCCTTTTATGGTGTAATCCTTCACGATACCATTGGCCCACTTACGAAACTGTACCGCCCGTTCATTGTTCACCTTGAATCCAACAGAAATAATCATTTGAAGATTATAATGTTTCATATCACGAGTCACCTGACGTGAACCTTCAGTTTGAACTATCCGGAAATTCCGGATAGTTGAATCTTCCTCAAGCTCTGAATCAGAATAAATCTTCTTAATATGCTCGTTGATTGTACGAACATCCACGTCATATAATGTGGCCATCATCTTCTGCGTCAGCCATATATTCTCATCCTCATAGCGCATCTCAATGCTGTCCTGCTGATCGCCAACAGATGCAACATAGGTTAAATATTCCGCAGCGCTGGAACGGATGGTTATTTCATCTTTTTTCTTTTTCAATAGGAGGCCTCCTTTTTGTTTCTTCTCTCCAATCACTTAAACATAATTAATCTGTCTGACTATTTTCGATTTCTTTCAATGTACGACCGTCTTTTGCTTTCCAAGTTTGAGGACCACTAACACTATATCCAAGGATAAAATCCGCCGCGGCTGATGAACTTGAAAACAGAATATCTTCAGTTGTAGTTAAATCTTTGACTTTTCCAGAATCAAATAGCTTATGACGCATTTTTTGCATGCCTGCACTCAAAGACTTTACTGATGTTTTCTCATTTACGATAGCTCCCTCAAAAACAACAAAACCTTCTATTGTGACTTTTCCTGTAGCACTTGCAGAACCAGTTGATAACGAAAGAATCTCATCATCCATCGTTGTTGAAGCAGACTCTATCTGCGCAAATGGTTCCAAAACTTTATATCCCAGAGCATTAATTAGTATTTTTACATTATCAACGAATTCCTCCATCACGGCTACCTGTGATTCCTTCATTACTGTATTCCGGTATGTATTCTTGGTTAGAACAGTATATCTCTTGCTGCTTCTGGCAATTTCTACGAAACGATTCTCAAGATATCTAATAAGAGCTTTATTTAAATCTCTTCCAACAAAGATAACTGCAGTACTCCAATAGTATTTTTCTTTTTCTGACTGGTAGTCACGTAAATGCTGTACCAGCCTTTCTTTTACATTCTCAGCCTCACCAATATAGACTGAGTCTGAACCATCATCCTCTTTACAGAAAAGGAAGTATACTCCTGCCTGCGTTATATCATCACGATTGCAAGAAGCAACCTCAATACGAGGTATTTTGATAGCTTTTCCGTTCCAATTAGATAATTCTGCTATGATAAGACTGTCTGCCGTTCCATTAACAAGGAACAGCTCTATTGATTTCCCGTAGGCCATTACAAACACTCTCTTTCCTGCGAAGCTGTTTTACATGATAATAAAAAATTGGCGGGGCAATATTGTTCAAAAATCTGTTTAGAGTAAAATGCTCTATGTCAGCAAACATTTCCGCACTAATTTTACGATACATTCCATATGTTCCGTGAACGGGAACATCTCAACGGGCTGTATGACCTTTGCCTCATATCCGTTTTTGGTAAGGTATTTCAGATCTCTGGCAAGAGTTACCGGATTACAGGAAATATATACTACCTTTTCAGGCTGAAGCTTCACTATCGAAGACAGGAATTTTTCATCGCTTCCGGCGCGGGGCGGATCCATAAAGACCACATCAGCCCCCTGTTTATTATCTGCCATTGCGGTCATAAATTCTCCTGCATCGCCCTGAAAAAATTCCACATTTTTCATCTGATTTTCCCGGGCGTTGATTCTTGCGTCACGGACAGCATCCCTGTTTAATTCCACGCCGATCACCTTTCCCGCATGTCTGGCAGCAGTCAGACTGATCGTTCCAATTCCGCAATAAGCATCAATAACGCTTTCCTTTCCCTTTAAGTCCGCCAGGCGGACAGCCGTCTGGTATAATATTTCCGTCTGCACCGGATTTACCTGGTAGAAGGACTTCGGAGAGATCCGAAAGGTACAGCCGCACAGCTTGTCCCTGATATAGCCTTTTCCGTAAATGGCCTTCTCCTGATCCCCAAGTACCATGCTTGTCTTTTTGTCATTTACATTCAATACCACCGTCGTAATCTCCGGGTGTACCTTTCGTAATGTTTTTACAAAATTATTCTTGGACGGAAGAATCGGAGAACCGAGTACAAGAATTACCATAATCTCCCCGGACTGAAACCCACGCCTTACCAGCACATGACGAAGCAGCCCATACCCTGTATCCTCGTCATATGTCTTGATTTTGAAGGATTTCAGCATTCCGCGTATGGTACGGATAATTTCCTGGCACTTTCTGTCTTCGATCAGACATTCTTCAACTGCAACTACTTTGTGTGTCCCTGCCTGATAAGTTCCGGAGATAATGTTTCCCTTCCGGTCACGGTCAAAAACACTGTGGACCTTATTTCTATAATAATAGGGCCGTTCCATTCCAATGATCGGTTTTACCTTACCAAACTTTCCCAGAAGCTTTTCCGCCTGCTTCTGTTTTTTCTTAAGCTGTTCCTTATAGGGTATCCCCTGATACTGGCAGCCTCCGCATTTCCCGGCAACCGAGCATGTTGTCATTTTCTCCATTTTTTGTATTTTCCTTCCTTACGAGCGAACTTTCCTTATAATTCAAGACTCGCTTGCGAGTCTTGGTGCGGGATTCGGGTCAGCTACGCTGACATAATTCCAAACCGAATCCCTGCACATCATCGCGGAGCGTATATCAGATGGGGGATTGAATCCCGCCACTGATACAAATTCGTCACGCACCGCCTATAGAGGCGGGAGTCATCCCACATCTGATATATGCATTTCGTCAAGTATTTCCATCAATTCATCGATATCCTGTTCTCTGGTCGCCCAACTCGTTGCAAACCTCACTGCCGTATGTGTTTCATCCGCTTTCTCCCAATAGCTGAACCGAACCTTTTCTTTTAGGGCTTCCATTTCTTTATTTTCTAAGATAATGAACTGCTGGTTTGTAGGAGAATCCAACAGGAAGGAATACCCTTTTTCCCTGAAGCCCTTCTTCAGCCTCTCCGCCATTTCAATGGCATGTCTGCTGACTTTAAAATACAGGTTGTCTGTAAACAGCGTATCAAACTGGATTCCCAGCAGCCGTCCTTTGGCAAGCAGTGCCCCATGCTGCTTCACAATGGTAAGAAAATGAGCGGGCATGTTATTTTTTGTAAAAACAACCGCTTCGCCGCACAGCGCTCCCACCTTTGTTCCTCCAATATAAAAGACATCGCAATATTTGGCGATCATCGGCAGCGTCACATCCGTATCGTTACTCATAAGCCCATATCCCAGCCTTGCTCCGTCCATGTACAAAGGAATACTGTATTTCTTACAGACAGAAGAGAGTTCTCTCAGTTCCTGCTCACTGTATAAGGTTCCGTATTCTGTAGGATAGGAAATATACACCATTCCCGGAAATACCATATGCTCATAATTTTCATCCCGCCAGAATCCCTGCAGAAATTCCTCCAGTTCTTTGGCGTATATCTTTCCTTCATGCTGCAAAAGCTCCATAACCTTATGGCCCGTAAATTCAATCGCGCCTGCTTCATGGACGTTTACATGGCCCGTTTGGGCGGCTGCCACACCTTCGTAAGGCTTTAACATGGAATCGATCACAATCTGATTCGTCTGGGTTCCGCCGGTCAGGAAGAACACCTGCGCCTGCGGACACTGGCATGCCTTCCTGATTTTCTCCTTTGCACTTTCGCAGTAAATATCGCTCCCATACCCGGAATGCTGCTCCATATTCGTCTCAATAAGCTTCTGCAAAATTCTCTCATGGGCTCCCTCTGTATAATCACACTCAAATGACAGCATCTTTTTCCTCCCCAATATTTTAAATTTATTCTCCGCAAAATACGAACATACATATTTGAAAATTCATTCCCGCAATCTGCGGTAAAGCGGACATTCGCATTCCGCTTTGCTACATACTCATGAACGCAGGTCACTGCGCGGCTTGCATCTGAAAGGATTTTATCATAGAGAATTTCAAAAGGCAATAGCACGAATAAACGGCACCGGGGCTTCCTGCATTCCCGATGCCGTTTCTATTTATATCCTGTTGTTTGTTTCAATCAAGCGCTTTTAATTTTCCAGAACCAGCTTGCGGACATAATCTATCGATCCTGCTGACATACTGAATTCATCCAGGCCCATATCCAGAAGTACCGGAACTGCCTCCTGACTTCCTGCCATTTCTCCGCACATTCCTACCTTGATTCCCTCTTTATGTCCGGCCTCGATAACCTGACGGATGGCTTTTAACACTGCCGGATTCATAAAATCATATCTGTCTGAAATTTTCTTGTTCCCGCGGTCAACAGCCAGAAGATACTGGGTCAGGTCATTGGTTCCGATACTAAAGAAGTCTGCTTCTTTGGCAAATTCATCAGCCAGAAGAACACTTGCGGGCGTCTCGATCATCATGCCCACCTCTATGTTCTCATCAAAAACCGTCCCCTCCGCTCGAAGTTCCGCCTTACACTCTTCCACAACAGCCTTTGCTTCCCTTAATTCCACAAGGGAAATGATCATCGGGAACATGATTCTCACATGGCCAAAGGCGCTTGCTCTTAAAATGGCCCGAAGCTGTTCCTTGAACATATCTTTCATTTCCAGAGAAATACGGATGGCTCTCCAGCCCAGGAAAGGATTCTCTTCTTTTTCAAACTGGAAATAAGAAAGCTCTTTGTCTCCGCCGATATCCAGAGTACGGATGGTCAGTTCCTGAGGGCAAAGCTTTGCAGCCTCACTGTAAACCTCGAACTGCTCTTCCTCTGTAGGGAAATGTGTATTTTCCATGTAAAGGAACTCGCTGCGGAATAAACCGATTCCATCGATCATCATGGGAAGGGCATTACGGATATCCTCTACGTTTCCTACATTTGCGCAGAGATAAATCCGTTTTCCGTCCGCCGTAACTGCCGGCTGGTTTCGAAGCTTCACCAGCATTTCACGCTCTTTTTCATAGGCAGCTTTTTTCTCAAGATAAGCATTTTTCGTATCTTCATCCGGTTCAATGGCAATGGTGCCTTTTTCAGCGTCCATACATACCAGAACGCCGTCGCTTAATTTTCCCAGAATCCCCCTGACGCCCACAAGAATGGGAATATTCATGCTCTTTGCCATAATGGATACATGGCTTGTCACACCTCCCTCTTCTGTCAAAATGCCCTTGACAAACTCCGGATTCATTTTAACAGTATCGGAGGGATATAAATCTCTTGCGGCCACAATGCTTTCTTTATCCATATTGCCCAAATCCGGCAGACGCACGCCCTTTAAGCTTGCCATCAAACGTTTTCCCACATCCTTTACATCCGCGGCGCGTTCTTTCATATAGGCGTCATCCATGGATGCAAATATCGCCGCTATTTCCTGAATGGTTTCATCTAATGCCTGCTGTACGTTCTTTTTATCATCCCTGATCTTTGCAAGGACGCCCTCCTGCAGCATGAAGTCTCCGGCAATTTCCTGATGTGCGGCAAAGATTTCACTTTTTTCCGCAAGCGCTGCTAATTCCGCCATAACCTCATTTTTGGCATTTTCAAATTTTTCTGCCTCTGCGGACACCTGGGCCTCGCCGACAGTTCCGGTTTCCGGTATCAGATCCGGCTCCTGATAATAGTACACGGGCGCAACGGCAATGCCTCGTGACGCTGTTTTCTCCACCTGCATTTTTTCCATAATCTTACTCTCCTAATCCGCTCTCGATCAGTTGGCTGAGCCTCTCAAGCTCCGCTTCCTCGTTTTCCCCATTGCAGATAAGCTCGATCTCTGTGCCGCACTTGATGGCCGCCGCCATGATGTTTAAAATGCTTTTTGCCTGAATCGTTTTTTCTCCCGCCTGAATGGTCACATCACATCTGCATTTACCTGCTGCCTGTGCAAGAACGCTTGCCGGTCTTGCGTGAAGTCCTGATGCATTGGATACTGTAAGCTTTCTGGATACCATAATATTTTCCTCCTGTATTCATCCCGTATTTTTAAACTTCTGCCTGATCAAACTTCTATATGATTAAATTTCTATATGATCAAACCTCTACATGAAAATGCTCAAATAAGATTTTTTCTGCTTCTGCGCACCATAATCCTCTGTTCTTCCTGCAGACCTCATCCAGCTTTTTGAATAACGGATCTGTTTCTCCCAGCTTTCCGAAATCTTCGATGGCTGTAAGCGGCATATCAAACTGTGTATAAGTCAGCTTCTTTCCTCCCGGAATCTTAGGCAGGTTCAGAGTTGCCTCTGCAATGCTGTCGATACCGCCTACATGGGTGACCATAACAGCCGGTTCGATCTTTCCTGCTGCCGCAAGGGTATTTGCTTCGATCAGGTCGTCGTTGTTTCCTCCGGTAGTTCCCACAATATGTGTGCTGATATAATGTACATTATACATATTCAATTCGGAAGTAAACTGATTATCTGTAGGTCCGGCAAAGAAATTCATACATCCGTCAAATGCCAGCAGCTTGTCGCACATTTCCACAACAGATTTGATCGGCAGCATTACAAAAACATCGTCATATCCCTTACCGTCTGTAATTGCTCTCAGCTCTTCTACAGGATCCGCCATTTTTGCAGTATTTACATACAGCAGCTCTACACCGTTGGCAGCCGCCTTTTCAGGGGAGATCACTTCTGCCGCACGTGCCAGCTTTGCATCATCAATATCAGTAACAACAATACGCTTAGGTCCGTTTTCAATCTGGATGCCATAGGTGATCATACCAAGTCCCATCGGTCCGCAGCCGCCTGCCACCAGAATGCTGCCGTCCGGTTTGGTACCGGTCGCAAGGTCATGGTTTCTCTTATTGGTATGATAGTTTCCGTGATATCCGCCGATACAGCAGCTCATCGGTTCTCCGAGGGAAGCCTCAAAGAAGCTATCGCCTTCATATGGCATCAGGCATCCAAGCTCCATAACCTCATGAGGGATAATGCAGTAGGTGCAGGCTCCGCCGAAAAATTCATAGGAATATCCGGGAGACGCAAGGCTTCCTTTGTAGTTCAGAGCCGGCTGCTGCGCGAATTTCATACCGGGCTTAAACTGGTCTTTCCATTTTTCTCCGACCTTTACGATCACTCCGGCAAACTCGTGGCCGACGATAACCGGATTTGTGTCGATATTCTGCGGCGCTCTTTTGTGTTTTTTGCCCTGCTCTACCAGCTTGTAGGTGGACATGCAGATGCTGTCGCTCATAACCTTTACCAGAATTTCATCATCTTTGATCTCCGGTAATTCAAATTCCTCTAATCTTAAATCTCTGGTTCCATATAATCTGACTGCCTTTGTTTTCATAGCTCGCTTCTCCTATCTTTCTATTTTTATCTGTCTTTGCTATTTTTATCTGTCCTTATCTGCC
>JAUNGB010000037.1:13052-46209 GCA_030524715.1 Eubacteriales bacterium
TGTTTTTGTTTCTTCTGCTTTTGTTTCTGATTCTGTCTGTCACACTTTTTTCAGGCTTTTTCTGTATGAATTACAGCTTTTCAATTACAACCTGTTCTTTTAAGGCGTCCACCAGTTCTCTCGAAGGAGGCTTAGTACCGATGGTGGTGACAGCCCCTGCGGAAACTGCCATACACATCTTAATGGTTTCTTCTTCGCCGAGTTTCTCATTCCATGCATAGGCAAGGGCTGCAACCATTGCGTCGCCTGCGCCTACAGTTGAGTGTGCCTTTACGGAAAGCGCCGGACATTTTGCCTTATATTCCCCAAGAAGGAACATCGCTCCGCTCTTTCCCATGGATACGGCTACGGTTCCGATTCCCTGATCTGCGAACTTTCCTGCTATCTTAAGCAGTTCCTCTTCGGAAGCCCTGTAATCCATTCCCGCATATTCTTCCAGTTCTACACGGTTGGGCTTGATGATATCCGGACCTGCCTCCAAAGCCCTTCTGAACAGTTCCCCGTCCGCATCCAGAAGAACGGCTGAGCCTTTTGCATGTACCAGGCGGATGATTTTTCCATAAATATCCTTGTCCACTCCTGCCGGAATACTTCCCGAAAGGACGAATAAAGTATCCTCTCCGGCATAGCCTTCAAGCCTGCTCATCAACTCCGCGATTTTTTCTTCGGTGATCACAGGTCCCGGCTCGTTTAACTCTGTCAAAGCGCCGTTTTCTTCAAAAACCTTGGTGTTTGTCCTTGTCTCGCCTTCCACCCAGATGAAGTCTGTTTCAATTTCCTTGTCCTTTAAAACATTGGCGATCGTTTTTCCGTTGTTTCCGCCAAGGAAGCCTGTAGCAATGCTGCTTCCTCCCAGTTCACGGATAGTCTTGGAAACGTTGATCCCTTTTCCTCCGGCATCATATTCCACACGTTTAATTCGGTTCAGGCCTCCGTGCACCAGCTCGTCAATGTCCACGGTTTTGTCAATTGCCGGATTCATAGTTACTGTAATAATCATTGTTTTACTCCTTTCCGGAAAGGACTCTGTATACGGTGTCCACATCACCCTTCACCAATTCTTCCGCTGCATTGGGAACCAGCATCTTGTCTGCGATAACTCCGAGGATCTGAAGGTGTTCTTCTCCAACACCTGCGATTCCTATAACAATTTTAGCTTTTTCCTTTCCCCACTGCGTTCCTTCCGGGAATATCATGACTGCGATCCCGGACGCCTTGATTTCTTTCTTTGCTGCCTCTACACCGTGAGGAAGCGCCAGCTCATTTCCCATATAAGTAGAAAAGGATTTTTCTCTTTCCAGCATTGCTTCCACATATGGCTGGTCAACATACCCGGTATCTACAAGCATCTGACCTACCGCACGGATGACGTTTTCCTGTGTATCCGGCTTACAGCCTACTCTGATGTTCTCCTTGTATAAAAGTTCCTTTTTCTCCGCTGCTTCTGGCTTTCCCGCTTCTTTTTTCTTTTTAAAAAACATTTTTATTTCCTCCTTATCACTATCTTGATTATTTTGTTTTTTATTTCCGCTGTTCTTTATGGTCTTATTATATACTCCGCCAATACATATTTTCAACTTAAAGAACCTCGGATTTGGCGCCATCCGATAGTGACAAAATTCCGAAAAACGGCGCTGTCAGATAACGCCAACATTCCCAAAAAACATTTCCGCCAGATAACGCCAAAGAGGGCTGCCATGCGGCAGCCCCTCGACATACATATATATTCAAAACATGCTCTGGAGCGGGATTCGGGTCAGCTACGCTGACATAATTCCACACCAAATCCCGGATTTCTATACTCTGTTGAGATATTTATTGAAGAACTTTTTCAGGTGCGCGGACACGGCGCTCTGAATCGCCTTTTTATCCCCTGTAAGAACCGTATCCATAAAGGTATAATCCTCCACCAGTACACTGCTGATATACCCCAGAATCTCACTGTTTACCCTGATATGGTCATCCATGGGGATCAGCATGATAAATACCACCTGGATCCCTTTAAAATACGGATCTTTAAATGCCTGCAGATCCTTTGTCATACAAACCGTAAAGCTTGGACGGATAACTCCCTTTGTCCTTGTATGCAGCAGGGCAAAACCGAACTCCGCAAATATCTGGGAAGCAACCTTCTCCCTCTTTCGCAGATCCTCCCGGATCATCTCGCCTCTGTCACGGTACGGAGACAGCTTCTCCCCAATGGCGATCAGCAGCTCTTCAAAGGTGATATAATTATCCACCTTAAAAAATTCCATATATTTGATCACTGCATTGATCTGCGCCGCTACCAGATTGATTTCTTCCAATTGCATGGAAAAACTGTTCTCTTCCTTGTGTTTCTCCGGCATACGTTCGTACTGATATACCATTCTCCTCACCTGCTCCATATCATTTTCATTCAAAAGCGGATTCACAAAGATCACCGGAGCCTCCTGCGGCTCCATAGGAATACTGGAAACAAAGAAATCCAGCCTGCCTGCAATATATGGGGTAATGTCTTTTTTTCCGTAGGTTGTGATTACGACCCTGTCCTTAAACGCCTTCTCAAGCTTGGAGGACATCAATCTGGAAATTCCGATTCCGCTGGAACAGACTACTCCCAGATGAACCTGGCGGATATTCTCATTCCGCCCCTCCAGCCTCACCATAGCCGCGCCGAAATGTACGGCCAGAAAGCCGATCTCCGCCTCCGGAACCTTCTTTCCGATCCGCTGCTCCATCACCTTTGCCACCTTAATGCATCTGGCAAAAACATCCGGATAGTCCTTCTTCACAGTATCAAGCACAGGATTGGTGATCTGCATATCATGGAGGATCCGGATAAAGGTTGGCTGTAAATGTGCCAGAAGCCCCTGGATAAACTCGTCGTCCTGCTTCAGCAGAAAAGCATTCTGGGCGTCGAAGGTATCGATCATTTCATTTATGAGCTGCTGCATCTCCCTGTTCTCCACCGCAACGGTCTTCTGATTATCCCAACGGATTTTTTCGTGCTTTGCTCCCTTAATATGAAGACAGATATAGGAAATTTCAATAGGAGGTATTTCAATCTCAAACTCTTCCTCCAGCTCGCCTACGATCCTTTTGGCAAGCGCATACTCCTCGTCTTCCTTCAATTCCCTGCCCCATTGGGCATTTGTCTCGATAATTTCATTTTTCAGGATGCGGTTGATCGCAATGGAAATGTGGATCACAAGGCCCACATAGGAATTCTCCGTCAGATTCATAACCCGCGCGTCGTCCATCCCCATGATACAATTGATGACTCTTTTTAAAATATCATCGTTCAGAATCTGTCCGATATTGCTCCGGCGGATACCTTCATAGTTTCCGCCCTCTTCCTCACTCTCGTATGCCTCATGCAGCACCTTTGTATCAATATTTTCATTAATAAAAGAACGGATGGCTCTCCGGTAATTTTCTTCGCTTCCTTCAATCTCAACCCCGCTCCCGGGCTTACGGACAACATACAGTCCATACCGGTTCAGCCACTCTTCCACTGCCTCCAGATCCCCGCTGATCGTAGCCTCGCTCACCTTAAATTTGCTGCTATAATAAAACAGCTTCTTCAGTCCCTTATCCTTGAGAATTTCCAGAATCAGACGTTTACGCCGTTCTTCACGGTTAGTCGCGTCAAAAGAATCCCCTGCCGTGATTTCCGCAAGCAGCGCGCTTTTCTCTTCTTCGCTTCCTTCCAGCCAGACTCCCACTCCCGTTTTGGACATAAAACGGATTCCCGTACCCTTCAGACTGGAATTCATGTACTCCAGTTCTCTTTGTACGGTACGCTTACTTACTCCCACACGCTCTGCAAGATTCTGAACGGACATGGTCTGATCTTCTTTCAGCATAATCATTAAAATCTGCTTAATCCTTGGTGTAAATTCCATCTTCTCACCCGTTTCTTTTATGTATGACTTCTATCAGTTTCTCAAATGCAGTTCCACCCATCAGGCTTTCCACGGCAAAGACCTCCGTATCTCCGTGCATCTCGGGCAAAAGCCGGAGAAAATCCTTCTGACAGACAATAAGATCCAGACCTTCCGGTATCTGATCATAAGCATAGGCCTCTACCTGTATTCCCGTTAACTGATTCTGAGCAAGCTTTCTCCGGAACAAAGCCGCTCCCATGACACTGGAGCCGACTCCTGCGTCGCAGATAAATCCGATTTTCTGAATTGGCATTTTCTTTTCCTCGTTTCTGTAGATTGTTTCTGCTTTTTCTGTATTTTCCGTAAAATCCATGGCCGATTCCTCCAAAAACAGCTTTCCTTCCAACATCTGCTGTTCTGCTGCCTGTTTTTCTTCCGGCTTCTCCGGCTCTGCTTCTTCCGGCCTTTCTTCCCGTTTCTCCTGTTCTGTTTTGCCTTGGCCTTCTTCCGGTTTCTCCGGCTCTGTTTTCTCATCTGCCCGGGTGAGCTTTATCAGTCTCTGCGCCTTAAGAACCACAACGCTCCCTGCAAAGGAGACTCCTGCCGATATCAGAATTCCTGCCGCTGCTTTGAAAAGGTTTTCTTTCCCGGCCATCAGTAGAATCGTTATAATACTTCCGGGCGATACAGGCGCCTTCAGACCGCAGCCGGATGCCTGAAACCACAGGCTTCCGCTCATCCCTGCAGCGATCAGCGGAATAATAAGCCACAAATTGGAAAGCACCTCCGGAAAATATACCTCGTGAAGTCCTCCGATGGAATGCGCCACCATTGCAGTTGCATATTCATCCTTTTTATTGCGATGCATAAAATACAAAGCCGCAAGCATCCCAAGCCCCGGTCCCGGATTGGACTCAACCAGAAATAAAACAGAACTTCCCGTTTCTTTAAGCTGGCTCATTCCAAGGGGGACTAAAATTCCATGATTGACAATATTGTTAAGGAACACTACCTTTGCAGGCTCCACGAGAATGCTCAGGACTCCCAGCATATTTTTCTCCAGCAGCCCATGCACACCAACCGTAAGTCCCTTCGATATCACATCCAGAAACGGAGACAGGATATAATAGCCTCCAATGGCAAAAACACATCCCCAGACTCCTGCAAGGAGGTTTCCCGTCAGCATCTGCGCGCTGGATCCGGCACGCGCCTTCAAAGGCTCCCCGCCATATTTCCACGTATATCCGCCCACAGGCGCCGCCAGCATTCCCACCAGGATTCCGGTCTTTGCATTGGCTGTAAGGCATCCCGCCGTCATAAGCACTGCAAGAATCCCTCCTGTCCTGCCTCCGATCCTCTCGCCTCCCAGATAGCTGATACAGACGGGAAGAATCATTTCGTAAACAAACTGCGAAATGGCATAGATATTTTTATTTGGAAACCATCCCTGTTCCTGAAATACCACAGACAATAAACCAATAAAAATAAATATGCCAATATTTCCCATTATCATACTGCTGTAAAATTTGCCGATTTTCCGTAAAGCTTTGCTCATTCCTCTTTCCGCCTGTTTTCTTTTTTATGTTTTATCTGAAGCTGCTTCCACCCCTGTGGACGACGTACAGCAGCAGACAGCGTCCCGCCTTGCCGCATCTGTTCAAGACTCGCCTGTAACGTAACTACAGGCACGCAGAATACTCCTGCATGCGTAATGCATACAAAATATTCCGCGTGCCTCTTTATCATATCATCAATCTTTTAAAACCGCAATCTCTCTTATCTTCCCGGCAATTATATCTTGTCAGCCCAATTACTGTTCACTTCCAAGCCTTGCAGTCAGTACAAGGCTTGGGATATAACTATCTTCTCATCTTTAATAATTCTTCCACCAGTTCGTCATACTGGGGCGCCGCGAGGAAGTTGGTAATAAGAATCAGCTTTGCATCAGGATTGCTGTGGGCTGCTCTTTCTCCCAGTTCCTGGTGAGTAACGACAACCTGTACATCCTTCGGAATAGAGGAAACAGGAGTATGGATGACTTCGATCCCTGTAATGCCTGCCGCTGCGATTTTCTTCTTTAATACGGTCGCTCCCATTGCACTGGAGCCCATGCCCGCGTCGCAGGCAAATGCGATTTTTCGGATATCCTTTGCGCTTACTGTTGCTGTGGAAGCTGCCGGAGCTGCTTCGGAGATCCCCTTTGCCTGTCTCTTCATGCTGTCTTTCTTCTGCTGTGCTTCCTCAAGGCTCGCATCCTTGCCCATGAATTTCAGAATCGGCATTGCAATGACAAAGGAAACTACAGTCGCTATCAGTACGCCTAAGATGATACCTGCATAGCTGTGGCGTTCCGCCATCATCATGATCGCAAGAATACTTCCCGGTGAAGCCGGCGCCGTTAACCCTACATCCATCAGGGTGAATACAAAAATGCCGCTTGCCCCACCCGCGATCACTGCCAGAAGCAGCAGAGGGTTCATCAGGATATACGGGAAATAAATTTCATGGATTCCACCCAGGAAGTGGATGATTACTGCGCCGGGCGCAGAGCTTTTGGCGCTTCCTTTTCCTGCGATACAGTATGCAAGAAGCACGCCAAGTCCCGGTCCCGGGTTTGCTTCCAGAAGGAAGAACACAGATTTTCCAACTTCTTCTACCTGCTTGATTCCCATCGGGGACAAAATCCCATGGTTAATCGCGTTATTCAGGAACAGAACCTTTGCAGGCTCGATGAAAATACTTGTCAGAGGAAGCAGTCCGTGGTTTACGAAGAAGCCAACGCCGGCCTCCAGCCAGCCGTTTAACACGCTTACCAACGGTGTGATCCCCTTCATTGCTACAAGTGCAAGGATTGCTCCGATAATTCCCACGGAAAAGTTATTTACCAGCATTTCAAACCCGGCTTTTACCCTGTTTTCCATCAGCTTATCGAATTTTTTGATGACCCATGCCGCCAGAGGGCCGACGATCATAGCCCCGATAAACATCGGGACGTCAGAGCCGACGATCACACCCATGGTCGCGATCGCGCCGATCACGCCGCCTCTCTGTCCTGCCACTACAGTTCCGCCTGTATAGGCGATCAGCAATGGCAGAAGCATCTGTGACATCGGGCTTACTAACGCCGCAAATGATTCATTTGGCATCCATCCTGATTCGATAAACAATGCGGTAATAAGCCCCCATGCGATAAACGCGCCAATGTTTGGCATTACCATCCCGCTTAAAAATCTGCCGAAAACCTGAACCTTTTCTTTCATTGATTTGACTTCTATTCTTGTTTTTTTTCTGTTTTTTCTGTATGCGCTTTGCTTTGTGCTTTTTGCGTTCTTCATTTTGCGCTTTGCACTTTGCATTTTATGTTTTGCATTTTGCGTTTCTGTGAGGTATGATTGGCCAATCAATCTCTTTCTGATGGGTCTATTATAACGGCAGGGAGCAGAATTTTTCAACAAATAGAAAAAGAGATTTGGCACTATGGTTTAATGCCAAATCTTTTTCTTTTCTGTATTTTCAGATGATTCCTAATCCATCCAGAAGGATTTTCAGACCGATCAGGATAAGGATGATACCGCCGCACAGTTCGGCCTTGGATCTGTATTTAGTACCGAAAATGCTGCCTATTTTTACTCCGACAGCGGAACAGACAAAGGTAATGATTCCGATGAAGGAGACAGCGGGAATAATGGATACACGGAGGAATGCGAAGGTTACGCCTACCGCCAGAGCATCAATACTGGTTGCTATGGCAAGCAGCAGCATGGACTTTGCCGTCATGGAGTTGTCTACACAGTCCTCCTGCCCAAAGGCTTCCTTGATCATGTTCCCTCCGATAACAACAAGAAGGACAAAGGCAATCCAGTGAGCATACTGGGTGATCATATCAGTAAAAAAATTTCCCAAAAAGTAACCGATAAGCGGCATCAAAGCCTGAAATCCGCCGAACCAGGCTCCTGCAATACACATATGTTTTTTTGTGATTCTTCCAAGGGATAATCCCTTACAGACAGACACGGCAAAGGCGTCCATGGAAAGCCCTACCGCAAGTATGAATAATTCTGCAATTCCCATTTTTCTTTTCCTTTCTTATCTTAAATAATTTGCCGGAACGCGTGTGAACGCACTCTCATCTTTTGTGTTGTCAGCCGCCATTATGTCATAGCTTTCCTCCCCTTCCGTAAAAAAACTCATTCTGTTCAAAACTCCCGCCGCTGATACGAAGTTGTTATTCACCGCCTGTAGAAACGGAAGTTCTCTTGTATCTGAAATAAAATGCTGATCACCACCTATAAAGACGGGAGCCATCTTACAACAAAAAAGACTCACAGACAGCAAAAATAAGCTGTCCATGAGTCTCATCGTTTAAAGTAATACCGGGTGTGATCATACACCATTATGTCGATAATACTGCATCCAAAACCGCTCCGGCAAATTGGGGCACGGAATCCAGGGCAGCTTCCGCTGGCGTCTCTGAATCCTGCGCATCCCCGCAAAGCGTGTATTGTATGCCGATTACTCCCCCGTGGAGATTGGTATTCATTGTAACATGTTCCTTCTGAGATAGCAAGAATTTTTTGTTCTCAATCTCAATCTCTATTTTTTGTTCTCAATCTCAATCTCAAATCTATCTTTACAGATGCTATTTTGTACTATATACTACTAAGAAAACACAATAGCGATTTAAAGGGAAAAAGAATTTATAAAATATGTAAGACACGTTTTCCCAAAAGAGGGAGGAATAAATGATAACTATTATCCGATTTTTTTACAATCTGCTGTGGGGCGACCTGTTCACCATTCCGCTGCCGGGAGGAAGTTCCGTTGGAATTTCCCTTCTCGTTTTGATTCTGATACCGTCCGGAATCTTTTTCACGATCCGCACACGGTTTCTTCCGTTCCGCCTTTTTCCGGAAATGATAAGAGTTGCTACAGAAAAGAAAAATGTTTCCCAGAAAGGAGCCATTTCCGGCGTCCAGGCATTGATCATCTCCACCGCGACCCGCGTGGGAATGGGAAATCTGGTGGGCGTAGTAGCTGCTATTTCTGCCGGAGGCGCAGGCGCTGTTTTCTGGATGTGGGTCACGGCGCTTCTCGGTTCCTCCACAGCCTTTGTTGAAGCAACCCTGGCACAGTTGTATAAGGAAAAGGATCCTCTGTACGGAGGCTACCGGGGCGGCCCTGCTTACTATATCCATCACCTTTTTATAAAAAAGGACAGTAAGAAAAAGCGTTCCGTCATCGCAGTTCTGTTTGCCGTCTCCGGCTTGATCTGCTGGTGCGGCATCAGCCAGGTAATCGGAAATTCCGTATCCTCTGCCTTTGAAAACGCTTTTCAGATTCCGCCGATCTATACCACTGCCCTCCTTGTTCTGGTTGCCGCCGTTATTGTTCTGCGTAAAAATGCAACGGTAAAGGTGCTGGACATTATCGTGCCCATCATGGCAGGCTTTTATTTCCTGCTTACCTTATATGTCATCTTTACCAATGCCGGACAGCTTCCTTCTGTTTTTCGGCGGATCTTTGAAGAGGCCTTCGGACTTCGCCAGGCAGTTGCGGGCAGCTTCGGCGCGGTACTCATGAACGGCGCCAAACGTGGACTTTTCTCCAATGAGGCAGGCTCCGGCTCCGCCCCCTGCGCGGCAGCGGCGGCGGATATCAGCCATCCTGCCAAGGAAGGGCTTTTACAGGCATTCGGCGTTTTTATTGATACTATTGTTATCTGCAGCTGTTCGGCAATGATCATGCTGCTGACTCCTGCGGAGCTGACAGACGGGCTTGCAGGTATGGATCTTTTACAGACGGCCATGAACTACCATATGGGAGAATTCGGCGTGATTTTTATCGCCGTGATCCTGTGGCTGTTCAGCTTCTCCACCTTTATCGGAATTCTTTTTTATGCAAGGCCAAATATTGCCTACCTGTTCGGGGATAACTGGCTTTCCCAGACTCTGTATAAGCTTCTTGCTCTGGTCATGCTCTTTGTGGGCGGACTGGCCGCTTATACCTTTGTGTGGGATTTGGGAGATATCGGTGTGGGACTGATGACTGTTTTCAATATGATCGCACTGTTCCCTCTGTCAGGACGCGCCATAGAATCTCTTAAAGATTACGAGAAAAATATTAAAAAAACTGAGAAACGCTTCTGACTGAGCAGAGCGTAAAGCGGACTTCGTATTCCGCTTTGATACATACCCATGAAGGCAGATAAGCCTCCCCTATACTCTCGCTTCAAGTGCGTATAGCACAGCGACGGTATGGGGGAGGCTTATCTGCCTTCAATTCAAGACTCGCTCGAGAGTCTTAGCGCGGGAGTCATCCCACATCTGATATCCCGCGGAAATAAATATCTATCAGATCTGAGTTATAACAAAAATATCATAAATTGCCTTCACAGCCGCCTCAAATTCCCTGTTCTCCACACCGATAATGATATTCAGCTCGCTGGAGCCCTGATCGATCATCTTTACATTTACATTTGCGTGTGCCAGCGCGGAGAAAATCCTTCCGGCGGTTCCTCTCTGGGATTTCATCCCTCTTCCCACTACAGCGATAAGAGCAAGGTCCGACTCCATTTCCACAAAGTCAGGCTGTACGGCACGGTGAATACCTGCAATTACCTGCTGTTCTTTATCTTCAAATTCATCCTGATGTACATATACCGTCATAGTATCGATACCTGACGGAACATGCTCAAAACTGATCCCCTGATCTTCAAAAACCTGCAGGACCTTACGTCCGAATCCGATCTCGCTGTTCATCATGGATTTCTCTATATTGATAGAACAGAAGCCCTTCTTACCTGCGATACCAGTGATGACATATTTGGGCTTCTTACAGGTGCTTTCTACGATAAAGGTTCCTTTATCCTGGGGACGGTTGGTATTACGGATATTAATGGGAATCCCTTCCTTACGCACCGGGAAGATTGCTTCCTCATGGAGAACAGTCGCTCCCATATAGGAAAGCTCGCGAAGCTCTCTGTAGGTGATCGTCTCCATGGCGACCGGATTCTCTACAATACGTGGATCAGTTACCAAAAAGCCGGATACATCCGTCCAGTTCTCATACACGTCCGCTTTGATCGCTTTGGCAACCAGGGAACCGGTCACATCAGAACCGCCTCTGGAAAATGTCTTAACGGTTCCGTCCTCCATTGCCCCGTAAAATCCCGGGATAACGGCGTTTTCACAGTTTAAGAGCCTTTGGGCAAGAAGCTCGTCTGTCTTTTCCGGCTCAAAATTACCATCCTCATCAAAACGTATCACGGAAGCCGCGTCCACAAATTCATACCCAAGGTAAGCCGCCATGATCTTTCCGTTAAGGAACTCACCGCGGGAAGCTGCATAATCGGTTCCTGCCTGAGCCTTAAAATCCGCCTCGATCTGTCTGAATTCTTCCTCCAGGGAAAGCTCCAGATCCAGTCCTCTGATGATCTCATAATAACGCTCTTTGATCGCATTAAGCTCATTGCTGAAATCCTCGCCTTTTTCCGCGATCGCATAGCATCCGTACAGCATGTCTGTAACCTTGGTGTCCCCTCCGAATCTCTTACCCGGTGCAGACGGCACCACAAAACGTCTGCTCTCCTCGCTTCGGATGATTTCTCCCACTTTTTGGAACTGCTCGGCATTTGCCAGTGAACTTCCGCCAAATTTCACAACTTTTCTCATAATTCCGCTCCTTGCATTCTTCTCTTTCCTGTACCTGCGCACTAAAGTGTGTTTGAAAATTGCTTTTTACAAGATTTTTCAAACACACTCTGCCTTCACAGATACGCTTTTCCTCATTAAATTACAAAAATCTGTATAATATTTTATTGAAAAAAAGCCGGTTTTGCAAGTATTTCTTTCTTATCTTACTGAAAACTGTGATATTTCACAAGCGGACAGCCCTTTCTCCTGCTTTTCCCTGCCAAAGTGACAATCAAATGGCAATTGTACGTTATCAGCCCAGGCATTTCAGCCAGTGCAAAGCTTAGGTGTGAACAATGACAATCAAATTACATATTAAATTACGCGCAGTATTCTTTCAGGATATTTTCCAGCGCAGCCGCGCTGCTGGTATGGCAGCGGCAAATGGGAATATCTTTTTTCTTCGCTTCCTCTACAGCGCAATTTACCATTTTATGAGATACTGTACTGGTAAACAGGATAAGCAAATCCGGTGCGCCGATCTTTTTCTTCATGGCGCCTTTTTCTTTGGCAAATACCTTTGCCTTGCATCCGTACCCTTTACAGATATCTTCATATTGACATACCATACGCTCATTTCCTCCTACAATCACAACACTCATGATTTCACCTCTCCTTTATCAGTTAAATTAGACTAACTCTGTTGTTTAATAATAAGTTAGTTTTCACTAACTTATTACAACTATACCATAGCTTTCTTAGTTTGTCAAAGAAAAATACAAAAAGAGCGGCTTTTTTTTCAATTATATTGTTGCTGTCCACGCCTGCGGTGTTAATCAATAGCGAACAGGTTGCACTTCTATCTGCCTTTCTTTATACTGCATAACAATCAACTATCAGCGCAGGAATCAGAAAAGGTCTGCCGTACGGATAATGTTTCTGCTCGAAAGAGCCAGAAAATTATCCTGTACTTAAGCAGATACCTTTAAAACCTGCCTACATATTTTATTTTTTGTACTCTGTGACACCGCATACCGTCAATATCCCGTCTTTAACCTGAAAATGCACATCCTTATCTCCAAAGGCAAGTCCGTAGACCCGTTCCGGATCCTTCTGGTATCCCGGACGCGGATCATTGGCAAGCACGTCCAGTAATGCCTCCCGGCTTTCCTCACGGACCGTCTCCAGCCACTCTTTTGGGAAAATCACTTCCAGCTTATGGTCTTCGATCCTGTCCGTAAAGCCTCCCAGAGCATCCGGATGGCTGTCCACATACGGAAGGTACGGCTTAATATCATAAACAGGGGTCCCGTCCATCAGATCGGCGCCGGATACATGGAGCACTATGCCCAATTCCGGATGCTGCTCTATCCGTTCCAGCCTTACGGAGGAAAGGCCGACAGCATTGGGACGGAAGGGAGAACGAGTGGCAAACACCCCCATCCTCACATTCCCGCCCAGCCTCGGCGGACGAACCGTAGGCGACCAATGATCCCTGGCTGTCTCAGAAAATCCCCATATCAGCCAGATATAGGTAAATTCCTCCAGACCCCGGAAAGCTTCGGGAATACGGTATTCCGGTTCAAAAACGATCGTCGCCTTTAAGGACCCGATCCGGTTACTCTGATGGGGAATCCCGAATTTTGTGGGAAAATCGCTGCGGATACGGGCAATTACTTTCATTTCTGATTCCTGCGGCTTACTGACATTTTCCCTTTTATCTGGCCGGCTCATCTGCATTACCCCCCCCCGCTGCATTGCTGTTCTTGTTTCTGTCGTATTGCTGTTCTCGTTTCATTTCAGTCTTATTCCTATACATCTGCATATCAGCTTTTTCCATAAGTGTCTGAGCGTTCATCCCTTCCTGCCAGACTGAAATTCCGCGGGCGATCCGGATGGGAATCTCCCGGTTGTGATTTTTGCGGCTGACGGCCTCGTCCATGCGGGCAAGCTCTTCCATGATCTCCTTCTCAGTCAATCCCTCTACAATTACCACAAACTCATCTCCGCCAATACGGAAGCATTTCCCGATCCGCTGGAAACTCTCTCTGATGCATTCTGCCGCGTCTATGATCAGCCGGTCACCTTCCTTGTGCCCGTAATTGTCATTGACCAGCTTCAGGTTATTAATATCCATCATAATATACCCGGCTTTTCTGTCTGCGGAGGCATTTTCCTGATACCGCATAAAGGCGGTGCGGTTACCCATACCTGTCATGGCGTCCATATAAGCCAGTTCCTTATAAGCTTCAATACTGGCGCTTTTTCCCATATAGTAATATCCCTTGCAGTACGCGGCGTCCACCAGGCAAAACATAAAGAGAATCATACCGATACTGTAAAAATACGGATAAGCAGATGATGGATTCCGGTAAAACAGAATAAGCGAAATAAGCGCCGATCCCAGCAGCAGCCCAAGCCCCTGTACGATCTTCACCATTTCTCTGCTTTTAAACCTCCGCATTTCACTCACACAATTTTTCATTAAAATAACAGCCGTAGCAGCGATCAGCAGATGCTGTACCGGCAGAAACTGAATGCTATATATACGAAGTATAAAAAACAACGCATAAACCGCCGTACTCACCGGATAGATCATCTGTAAAATTCCCAGTGCCTTACTTTTATGGATAAACATTTCCTGAATAAACGATACCAGAAAATAGGGCATAATCATAAACGTCAGAAAAGAAACCAGTGAGATCATCCCGGTATTTCCGGTAAACATCTGCAAAATCTGGGAATCTGTGACAATCCAGGCCCCTGCAAAGAGAATAAACATACCCAAATCCAAAAATCCCCGGATAGCCTCATTAAGCAGTCCCTTTCTGAAATAAAAGCTTCCCATAAGGATAACAATACTCATAATAAGCGCTGTGAGCCCAAAAATCGCCGCATACAGGTTATCACTTAAAAAACGGTAAAACACGGCGTTTCTGTCGCCCAGATACATGCTCGCATCCATGGTGCTGCGGATCATATCCTCCGTGGAGGGAGAAAGAAACACAAGAGTAAGCGTTTTTCCTGCCGCATCCTCCGGAATCTCCAGCCACTGGCGGTTTATTCCTTTTTCCCGCCAGGGATCCTCGTAAAAATAAATTTCTTCTTCATCCAGGAATATCCGGATGCTGCACCAGTAACACTCAAAACTGAACATCAGATTTTTCCCATATTCTTCAGGGATCAGATACCTGAAGCGTGTCTCTGAAGCATTTACTGCAGGTACCTGTTCCCAGGAGCCGTTCAGCACAGCGAACTCCCCTGACTGCGGTTTTCCTTCAATTGATTCCAGCCGACTTCCCCGAGCCAGCGCCAGCACTGTCAAAATAACGGCCAATACCCATCCTGTCCTTTGTAAAAATGTACGAATAGCACAGCCCCCCTTCCCGTTATCTGCTATTTTAGCACACTTCTTATAGGATATCCAGCCAAACAGGACTGCATAAAAAAATCTAAAACAGTCTTCCTGTAAATACTGCCACTGACCTTGGGCGCATGATAAACCCGCCGTCAATGCGCACTTCCTCTCCCTCTCTGTAAAAATAACGGCCCTGCCCGTCTCCGTAGGTATTGACACTCACATACCAGGAACCGGCCTTACGCAGATTCGGAAGAGTGATCTCCACATCCTCCCAGTAAGCATTGACCGCCACATAGACAAGGTCATCCTTTCCCTTTTCCTTGTCATATCCGGCAAAACTGACTGCAAAGGTCTTTGCGTCTCTTGGAATATTTGTTTCCTCAGCCCTGACATTGTGGGTGTGGATAGGATCCATGCCGCAGACGGCATCCGGCAGCTTTCTCCTGATAATGGAATGCTTAAATCTGTATTCGATCATAAATTTGAAAAATTCAAATAACTCACGGTTTTTATCAAGCAGATCCCAGTCCAGCCAGGAGATCTCATTATCCTGGCAGTATCCGTTGTTATTGCCGTACTGGGTATTTCCAAACTCATCGCCGGCCAGGAACATCGGCGTCCCCCGGCTGCACATCAGTACCGCGCAGGCGTTCCTTATCATCCGGTAGCGAAGCTTTTTTACCTCATAATTGTCAGTATCGCCTTCAATACCGCAGTTCCAGCTCCGGTTGTCGTCGTGTCCGTCCGTATTCCCCCAGCCGTTGCATTCATTATGCTTCCAGTTATAGGAATAAAGGTCATACATAGTAAAGCCGTCATGGCAGGTCAAGAAATTCACACAGGAATTATAGCCGTCATACTGGCTTTCACAGTCCTGATTAAGGCCGCAGTATAGATCTCCTGAACCGGAAATGCTCCACGCCGCATTCCAGGATTCCATAAAATCCCCCTTCAGATAAGCCCGCAAAGCGTCCCGGTATCTTCCGTTCCACTCCGCCCAGCGCTTGCTGGCAGGGAATTTTCCCACCTGATACATTCCGCCGGCATCCCACGCCTCCGCAATCAGCTTAACATTACTGAGAATAGGATCGTAGGCAAGGCTCTGCAAAAGAGGCGGATTATTCATAGGCGAACCGTCTTCATTTCTTCCCAGGATACTTGCCAGGTCAAACCGAAAACCGTCCACACGATAGCTTACCGTCCAATAGCGCAGGCACTCCAGAATAATCTGGCGGACGATAGGGTGATTGCAGTTCAGAGTATTGCCGCATCCGCTGAAATTATAATAATTTCCATCCGGCGTCAGCATATAATAAACTTTATTGTCAAACCCTTTAAAGCAAAAGGACGGCCCTTTTTCATTGCCTTCTGCCGTATGATTAAATACTACGTCCAGAATTACTTCAATACCGTTGTTATGCAGTTCGCGGATCAGTTCCTTTAACTCCGTTCCCTCCCGGTTATATTCCGGGGTGGACGCATAGCCGGCATTGGGCGCAAAGAATCCTACCGTATTATATCCCCAGTAATCGAGAAGCTTCCTTCCGTCCACTTCTCTTGCATTCATAGTCTCGTCAAAAGCAAAAACCGGCATCAGCTCCACTGCATTGATACCAAGTTCTTTCAGATACGGTATCTTTTCCTTCAATCCGGCAAAGGTTCCCTTATGCTCCACTCCTGAGGACGGATGTCTGGTAAACCCCCGCACATGCAGTTCATAGATCACCAGGTCGCTTAACTCTCTCGTGGACTGGCACATATCGCCCCAGTCAAAAATATCCTTCACTACACGGGCATGGTATTTGCCGATCCGTTTCTCTCCCCAGGTTCCCTGGGCCGTCACCGCACGGGCATATGGATCCAGAAGAATATTGTTCCGGTCAAAAAGCAGGCCCTTATCCGGATCGTACGGTCCGTCTATCCGGTAAGCATACTCAAACTCTTCAATATCAAGCCCGAATACGATCATGGAATACACATCGCCGATCTTATATTCCTCCGGAAAGGGAAGGATCGCATAGGGTTCTTCCTCTCCCCTGTGGAACAAAAGCAGCTCACAGGACGTCCCATGGCGCGTATGAACCGTAAAGTTTACTCCGTTGGGGAGCACCATTGCTCCGTTTACATCAAACATTCCAGGCCTTACCTCAAAGCCTGCGATCTCTCCCATAGGATTTTCGATCACCGGATAATCCGGCGCAAATTTCCGACTGTATAATTTCAAAGGATTTCCTCCTGTCTCTTCGTGATGTCTTTCTTAATTGTTTCCTGACTGACCCCTGGCCGGATCCTGACTGGTCTTAATTGGATCCCGTGCTCTTTTCCTATGCTCTCATCTGTACCTGCTACATTCTGAATTTCTTATGCAGTTCATTTATCATATCCTTCCTGCAGAAAATAAACAAACCGATAATACTTAAAAGACTGAGGCCTGAACAGATAACGGAAGGATAGGGAATCCTTACGATTCCCACCGCCACTAAAATACCCGGAATACATCCGGACACACTGGCCTGTCCGATATAAAACAGATACTCTTCTCTCTGCAGATGCTGTACCTTCGCGATTACAGGCATGGAACAGAGCACCAGAAAAGCAGCAAACGGAAGTACAAAATCTACAGACCAGCCCCTCCATCCCGTAAACGCATCCCATAAAATACAGATGCCCGACACAAGAATCAACTGCCACATTTCATTTTTTAACAAATTTCGCCGCTTCTTATACGCCATGGCAGCTATCGTCCAGGAACTTAAGGCTCCCGCCGCTGTAAGCCATGCCCAACTGAAGCCTTTTTCCAGAGAATAATTAATCATAAAGCAAAGGACTGCCGCCACAATACAAACAAAGGAAAATACCTGAAATATCTTTTTTCCGCTTTCCTTTTCTATTTCCTTATGCCCCGGAAAATCATTCTTTTCTTCCCTGCAGGGAAGCTCCTGCTCTTTTAAAAGCCGCAGAAAATTTCTCTGTATGCTGTCATCGGGAATCCTGGAAGTAAACCCAATGGCAAGTTCATTTCCGTAAGAGCAGGAGCAAACCTGCAGCGCTTCCGTACAGGCAAACAGTCCGAATCGTTCAATATAGGCATCATACTGTTCCGGCATTTTTATCACACCTACATTAGAGTAAACTCCTGTAATGCTTCTGCCGCCGAAGTTTGCCCCTGCTCTGACACAAAGCTGTTTGATCTCCAGCGGTACCGCCCGAAGAACAGGATTCTTTTCCAGACTCACAAGTTCATTCAAATGTGACGCAAGCTGCTCCTTCATAAGCTCCCGCTCAAACTCTTTCTTTATATGCTCAAGCACTTCCTCAAAGGAGGTTTCCTCTTCAAATACATATCCCGCTTCAATCCATCCGAAGAAATTTGCCATAGACCGGGAAGGAAAATAATTGCGAAGATTTACGGGAATCATCAGCGTAATTGGTTTGTGAAGCCTGTTTCTGGGAATCTCCTCATGGATTGCATACAGAAGCATGGCAGTTATCAGAACCGTGATCGACACTCCATAGAACCGTGCTTTTGCGAGGGTTTCCTTTACAGGAAGAACCAGCTCTGTAATATGCATTTCATCCTGAGGAAGCTTTTCTCCCTTTAACTGTACGGCTGCCTGCTTCCGCTCTTTACTGCGCGGCTTTTTGGAAGAATAATACTGGGAGAAACTGTCCTCTTCCTGGTCCTTTCCCGTAACTGTCAGGTTTTCTTCCAGCCCGGGGAGTTCAGCCTCCGGATTCGAAAGCCTGAGATAATTTTTCACCAGTTCCTGCAGAAAATGCATGGCCCCGGTACCATCTGTAAGAGCATGAAAAACCTCAAAATTAATCCGGTTATTATAATAGGTCACATCAAATAAAAGTGATTTTTTATCCGGAATATAAAGCCTGCTGCAGGGCGCCCGCTGCTCTGTTTTCACAATAGCCCGGATATCCCGCCGCTCTAAATAAAACCAGAAAAGCCCCTTACGCAGCACGGCCTGAAAGAGAGGATACTTTTTCATGGTAATATCCAAAGCTTCCTGTAAAAGTTCTCCATCCACCTTTTCCTTTAACTGACAGTAAAACCGGAATACTCTGGTATCATCCTCCCCGGCGACCGCCATAAAAGCAAGCGCTGCGTTATCCAGCTTCCGCCATTTTGAATATCCAAATTCTAACATTCCTATGTCTCCCGAAATTTGTGAATCTGTTCCGTTTTCCCAGATGCGTCCGCCTGTCGAACAGCTATAAAATTATTTATATATTCAAAGCTTTCCTGCACATGCAGAAATTTGATGCCAAGGGCAAAAAAACCGTGAAGCGCTTCCGGAATGCGGTAAAGCTCCACCTCATTCCCCGCCTCTTTCAGCCTTTTTGCATATTCTTCTCCCTCGTCCCGAAGGGGATCATATTCTGCCGTTAAAATCAAAGTTTTCGGCAGATTCCGGAAATCTTTTGCCAGAAGCGGGGCAAAATACGGATTTTCCCTGTCTTTGGGACTGCTCTGGTAAAGGTTCAGGTATGCCTCCATTTTGCCTGCAGTAAGCAGATAATCCTCTCCGTTCTCCCTGACGGACGCAAAGGGCGACTCTTCCGTATAGCAATTATTTAAGGCCGGATAGATCAAAATCTGTCTTTGGGGCGAAAACTCTCCTTTATCACGTGCCATCATACACACGGCAGCCGTCAGATTTCCTCCTGCGCTGTCGCCTATGATCGTAATTTTATCCGGATCCGCATCTAACAGAAACTGATCCGTATATAACGCTTTTGCCGCCGCATAACAGTCCATCAATCCGGTAGGGAATGGGTACTCCGGCGCCAGACGGTATTCCACGGATACCACGATATGCCCGGTAGACAGCGACATTCTGCCGCATACACGGTCATAGTTTTCCACACTTTCCGTCACCCAGCCGCCGCCATGGAAAAACAAAAGAATCGGAAGCTTATGTCCTTCCTCAATTCCCCTTATCATGGCCTCTTCTGAGGGAAAATACAGACGAATGGGCACCTTATGATCACCGTTGTAAATCTGTGCGTCCAGCTTACGGCAAAAAATACGCATCGGGTCTAATTTCTTCAGATCAGCCAGCTTTCTTGATGCCTCCACCTCAATATTACTGTAGGATAATGCGTGAAGAATCGTTCTCATTGGCTTTGTCAGCAACTGCTCATCTCCTCTCTTTTCCTTCTGAAAAACAGAAAACATTGCCTGTTCTGTATGCTCATTTTTTTGCTTCCCGCATCTTTCCTGTAAAGGAAGTTACTTCAATACAAAAGACTCCCGTTCTTGCAAGCATTTCCTCAGAAAATGCGATTTCCGCTTCGGGCGCCAGGTGCTCCATAACACGGGATAAGCCATGGATTTTTTCAGCTTTTTCTGATAACACGCGGACATGCCCCGTTCCCATAATGCTCTGATAAGCATAGGAGTAGGAGCAGGTATAATCCCCGGTGATCAACTGGTGGGCACAGTCCATTTCAATCGCCACCTCAGTTTTTTTGGCGAACGCTTCTGCCTTACGTCCTTTTTGAGCACCATGAAAATAAAGCCGAAGCTGCGGCTCTTTTCCTTCGCAGACTTCAAATTCATATCCGAAATTTACCGGGACGATAAACATTCCCTCTTCATCCACCGCGCCGATCCTCACCACATCGCAGGCCTCCAGGATTTTCCGTAAATCCTCCGGATCCTTTATTTCTCTTTTTCCCAAACGCATCTGTCTCATATATTCAGCTCCTGTTCTGCAAAAAGGCGGGATTCAGTCCAGAATGATCAACGCCATAAATACCAGGTTCTCATCTCCGGAATTAGACAATGCATGGCCTTTTCCATCCGGTGTAAAAGTAACGTCTCCTGCTTTTACCATACGCAAGGTTCCGTTATCACTGTAGATACCTTTTCCGGAAATAATATAATAAGTTTCACTTTCCCCGTGATGCTCATGAAAGCCCAAAGAACATCCCGGTTCGATGGTTACTTCCGCATACAGACGGCATTTCCCGTTCAGTTCCTTTTCACCTAAAAGATGCTTGATCAATACATGTCCGTTTCCTCCGCACATATTTTCCACACGCTCTGTTCTCATATCCGTTTCCTCCTTTAATCCTTTTCCTTCTATAAAAATAATAGTAAATCCCTGCCGCCCTTTAATTTTTTTTCAGAAAAGAAGATTGATAAGCCCCAGAAGGAAGCCTATCAGCGCTCCCAGATTTACGATCATATCCAGTTCTTTTTTCATGACCGTAAGTACCAGATTTTCCAGTTCATCCATATCCATGGCATTGATCTTATCCTCAATGATTTTCGATATATGAAGTTCGGAAGTCATGTTGTCAACGCCTGCATGAACGGCTTTCTGATATACAGAAAGAATCATACTGTTTTGCTTTTCCTTTGTAATATCTATTTTTTCCAATAGCTCCGCTGCAGATTTTTCTTCTATCTGCATCAGCTTACGGTCCAGCTCCGGCTGGATATAGGTAAGTCCGTTTTTACTGATAAATTTCTGGATTTCCTCCCCGATAGGCCCGGCAATGGAAGCGATCATTTCCTGGGAAAGAAACATTTCAAGCATGGTTCCCTGAACCTTTCCGGACAGGATCTTCCCACTTTCCTGTGCAATAACATCTCCTATCCGGATATCCTCCAATGCTTCCTTAATGCCGTTGCCCAGAGCAGCAGACAGTTTATCTTTCATTTCTCCATACGTCTGTTCCTCTGCTCCTGTCAATAGCAGGATTTCGTCTTTTACATCCCTGGAAAGTATATCTGAGGCGGCCGTTACAATTTTATCCTCTGTCTCTCCTGACAATAACTGTCCTGCAATATCCTCCTCTGTAAGAAGAGTTTTTCCCACGATTTCTCCGATCGCCCTTGCAAGCCGCGGCTTTCCTTTCGGAATGGCTCCCGGAGTAAAGGGAAGCTTATGTCCGCCGATCCTGATCTCTTTTTTCGGATAAAAAAGCATTTTTACTGCCAGATAATTGGTACAATATCCGATCACCGCACCGATCAGCGGCCCTGATATATATTCTAAAATCATCCGTCTTTCCTCTTCCGGTATTTAATCTATTTTCAGGATCATTTCCAGAATTCTCTTTGCGCAGACTGCGATCTCAGCTCTGGTGATATATCCTTTTTCCAATGCTTCCTTCACTCTCTTGGGATACCCGTTTGCCATCTTGATATCGTTTCCTGCTTTTGTTTCACGGTAATGTTCTCCGTGTGTCCACCAGTCTGTGGTTACCATACCTTTATATCCCCATTCTCCGCGGAGGATCTCCGTAAGAATTTCTTTATTCTCTGACGCCTGCACCCCATTGATCAGGTTGTAGGAGGACATGATCGTATAAGGATCTGACTTTTTCACGATGATCTCAAACGCTTTCAGGTAAATCTCCCGGAGGGCGCGCTCAGATACACGGGAATCGCTGTCCTTGCGGTTGGTCTCTTTATTGTTGCAGGCAAAGTGCTTCACGCTTGCTCCTACGTGCATGGACTGGATTCCACGTACCATAGCGGCTCCTGTCTCTCCGGCCACCAGCGGATCCTCGGAATAATATTCAAAGTTTCTTCCGCACAGAGGGCTTCTGTGGATATTAACCGCCGGGGTCAGCCAGATTCCGATATTATTTTCTTTTACCTCTTTTGCCCCCGCAGCGCCGATCTCTTCCACAAGCTGCGTATCCCAGGTACAGGCAAGCAAGGTTGCGCACGGCCATGCAGTGGTATTTACCCCGCATTCCGGAACGATCCGAAGTCCTGCCGGGCCGTCTGCGGTCATCACATTCGGTACGCCGTACTCCGGCAGATTTCCCATACCGAACGTATTTGCAACCCCTGTATTTGGCTGTCCTCCGATCAGATGGATCAGATCCTCGTCACTTAACTGTGATACAAATTCATCCAGGGTAAGCTTCCCTTCTGCCACATCCAGAAGCTGCGGTCTTCCTGCCTCTTTAAGTTCCATAAAGGAAACCATCTGCTGCTCTCTTGCCCCTGGCATATAACCCTCAAGCTTTCTTTTATCCTGTCTGATAAGCCCCGGTTCTTCTGTTGGCTCATCCACAGGAAGCTCTTCATAGGAGCCGTCCGCAAGAAGACGTTTTGACAGCTTATGGGGAGCTCCCTGCCGGCTTAACTGCTCCGTTACGATTACTTCATTTATGCGATAAATATAATCGATTTTTCCGGCATCCCGGACATTATTTCCCACATAAAAGACATACTCACCGGGCTCCAGCACATAAGCAGACATACATACCTTCCCCAGATCGTCATAGGACGCCATGGAAGAGATCTCAAAGGAAAGGCTCATAATCTGGCTCTCGCCTGCCTGCAAAAGCCGCGTCTTTGCATAGGCTGCCAGCGCCCTGGCAGGTTTCCCGAGTTTTCCCTGGGGTGCGCCGTAATAAACCTGCACTACTTCTTTTCCTGCACGTTTTCCTGTATTTGTCACCTTTACCTGAAGCCGGATCTTACCGTCTCTCTCACCTGCTTCTATAGTACGGATATCAAAATCCGTGTAGGAAAGACCGTAACCAAACGGGTAATTTACCTTCTCAGCAGCTCCCGGAAGCGTCTCAAAATAGCGGTAGCCTACATAAATATCTTCTGTATAATCCACATAGTGAACGGACTCATGGAAATTCTCTGTGGATGGATAATCCTCCAGAGACGCTGCATAAGTATCTACAAGCTTGCCGGACGGATTTACGTCGCCGCAGAGTACATCCGCCATGGCCAGCCCGCCTTCCATACCGCCCTGCCATGCCATCAGGACTGAGGATATCCTGTCGCAGTCTTTGAACCAGGTGGTATCCACCATACCTCCCACATTCATTACAACGATTACATTGGCAAAATTTTCTTTTACCGTTTCGATCAGCGCGGCTTCACTGTTTGTAAGGCAGAAATCTCCGTTTTCGAAAATTTTGGCGCTCAGCTCGATCTGTTTCTTTTCATCCTCAAAAAGCTCATAGCCCTCGTCGTTGATCTCGCATTTTCTGTCCCAGCCTTCCCCGGAAAAACGGCAGACCGTAACAACTGCCGTATCGGTAAATGCCTTTGCCTTTTCCAGAAGCTCTGCCGGCAGTTCCGGCTCTGTGGTCATGCCCGGAACAGCCCCTGCCTGATACTGTTTCTTCATTTCCCGGCTGTAAAATTCCGGCAGTTCATGGAGCAGGGAAACCTTTCCCTCTGCCTCTTTGATCTTCATTCCTTCATAAAGGTTCCGTATATACGCTACTGTGACGTCGCCGCTTCCGCCGCCGCCCTTTACATAGTCGATGGTCCCTTTTCCAAACAGCGCCACACGTGCCCCGCCTGCAAGGGGCAGACATTCCTTTTCATTCTTAATAAGCACCATGCCTTCCCCTGCTGCTTTTCTGGAAAGGGCAATGTGCTCCTTGCATCCTGTCACTCTTCTTCCGTCTTTTCCCAACGGCAATACCGGCTGATATTTTACCCGCTGCCATTTTCCCATGCTTTCGTACCTCCTTGTTCTCATATAAGATTCAAGACTCGCTCGCGAGTCTTGGTGCGGGATTCAGGTCAGCTACGCTGACATAATTCCAAACCGAATCCCTGCACATCCTCGCGGAACGTATATCAGATGGGGGATTGAATCCCGCCACTGATACAAATTCGTTACTCACCGCCTATAGAGGCGGGAGTCATCCCACATCTGATATATGCTCATGAACGCCCAAAACGGGATAACCCTGCTGATTACCCCGTCCTTCATATTTTCATAAGAGCATTCATTCCTGCTTTTTATTGATATGGTTTATTGTATCGCATAAGCGCTGTGAAATCAAGCGCCGGAAGATTTTTTCCTGAATTCCTGACAGTTATACATTATTAGCCCATAGCCCTACCCAATGCAAGGCCTGAGAGTAAACAGTAACAAAATATGTTCAGTTTGACAAAACCGTGCCTGTAGGTTATAGTTTACATCAGACGCATGATATTCCTGCCCTTGAACGGCAGCGATCAACACATTTTGACAACGCTCACCAAAGATAAAGAGGACAACAATCATGGTATATACCGGATATGAAATTTTGTGGCTGTTTTTTGTTTATTCATTTTTGGGGTGGATACTGGAAACAGTAACGGCAGCAGCAAAGCAAAAACGCTTTGTAAACAGAGGATTGGTCAACGCGCCCCTCTGCGTGATCTATGGAATCGGCGCAGTACTGATCACCGTATTTTGCCAGGAATTGACAGGCTTCTGGCTGTTTGCTTATTCCGTAATCCTCTCTACCGTACTTGAATGGACAGCCGGACATCTCATAGAACTGATATACCACGAACGGTGGTGGGATTATTCCCAGATGCGCTGGAACATAGACGGATATGTATGCGCCGCGGTGTCGGCTTTCTGGGGTATTTTAGCCGTACTGATGATGAAATGGGGAAATCCTCTTTTCATTCATCTCTTTGGCATCATACCGGAAATTCCGGGTATGGTTCTTATTCTGTCGCTTTTGATCCTCCTTGGAATCGATATGGGCGCTACCCTGATCGTCATCTCCGGACGCAGCAAACGGATCCGGCAATGGAAGGCCGTGGATTTATGGCTGACCCATATCAGCACCCGCTTCGGCCAAAAGATCTATTCTATGGTAAACGCACGTATCCGGCGCGCATACCCCGTGGCTGACGCCCGGGAACTCGAAAAAGCTGTGCCGGACGTTTTTGCCTATGGCTGCTGTTTTGATAAAATCGTATGGCTTTTTATTCTGGGAGCGTTTCTGGGAGATTTTACAGAAACCATTTTTTGCAGAATCACTGTCGGTGTCTGGATGAGCCGGAGCAGCGTAGTCTGGGGGCCCTTCAGTATTGTCTGGGGGATTGCCATCGCGGCAGCCACCGTACTTCTGTACAAATACCGGGATCGTTCCGACGGATTCCTGTTTGTTGCCGGAACCTGCCTTGGAGGCGCATATGAATATTTTTGCAGTGTTTTTACTGAACTTGTTTTCGGAAAGGTCTTTTGGGATTACAGTAATATCCCTTTTAACCTCGGCGGGCGCATTAACCTTTTATACTGCTTTTTCTGGGGAATCGCCGCGGTTATCTGGATAAAAGCCCTGTATCCCGGATTATCCCGGCTGATAGAAAAGGTTCCCATAAAAACAGGGAAGCTCCTTACCTGGATATTTATTATTTTCATGTCGCTCAATATGATCGTATCCTGCATGGCCCTTGTCAGAAGCGACCAGCGCGCTCAGGGCATTGAAGCCCAACACGGATGGCAGAAGACAATGGATGAAAGATTTGACGACGAGAGGCTTCAAAAAATTTACCCCAATGCATTAACACCGAAATAACAGAATCGAAGATATAAAAAGAGGATATAGAATGAAAGTAATCGACCTACACTGTGATACACTTCTCAAATTAAACAAAGAGGGAAATCTGAAAAATGCCAAAGGAATGATAACTTTGGACGGGCTGAAAAAGGGCCAGGTTGCCGTTCAGTGTTTCGCGGATTTTGTACCCACAGGAATCTTCCCAAAGAGAATCCGAACAATCGCCTCAGAACGGATGTTCCAGACTCTGTACAAAAGATATCTTGCAATGATGGAGCGGTATCCCGATGAGCTTCTTCCTATTCTTTCGTCAGAGGATATCCAACGGGCAGAAAGGGAGCAGAAAATCGGCGTGCTGCTCACTATAGAAGACGGCGGAGTGATCGGGGATAAGCTGGAAAATCTGAAGAAATTTTATAACATGGGCGTCCGGCTGGTCACTCTTACCTGGAACCACCCCAACTTTATCGGCTATCCCAACAGCAGCGACCCGAATCTTATGAAGCTTGGCCTGACCGATTTTGGGAGAAGCGCCGTCAGGGAAATGGAACGGCTGGGAATCATTGTAGACATTTCCCATGTATCGGACGGAGTATTTTATGACGTGGCTGAAATTGCCGAAAAGCCGTTTATTGCCAGCCATTCCAATTCCAGGGCTGTCTGCGGCCATCCCCGCAATATGAGTGATGAAATGATACGGATCCTCGCTGATAAAGGCGGAATCATGGGACTGAACCTCTGCCCTGTATTCCTTAAGGAAGGCAGCAGGGAAAGCAGGGTAGAAGAGATGGTTTCCCATATACTGCATATCCGCAACACAGGCGGCAGCGAAGTTCTTGCTCTTGGAAGCGATTTTGACGGCATCACCGGCGATCTGGAAATCAAGGGACCGCAGGACTGGGAGCTGCTCTATCATGCCCTGAAGAAAAAAGGCATGACAGAAAGGGAACTTGAACAGATGTGGTACGGAAATGCCAGACGGGTTATCACAGAACTTTTAAATGCAGATTAGTATGTAACAAAGCGGAATGCGAATGTCTCGCTTTACTGCCTCCGGCAAATCATAAAATAATAGCAGGGTCCCAAGAGCATATTTGCCATGGCTGCAGGGCAAATATGACCTTGGAACCCATTCATACTTAGCGGTTCAGGATTTCCATAAATTCCTCTCCGGTAATCGTCTCTTTTTCAATCAGATATTCCGCAAGCTCATGGAGCTTCGCCTCATTTTCGCGCAGGATCCTGTCTGCCTTCGCACGTGCGGTTTTTACTACCTGCATAACCTGCTCATCAATTTTGGCTGCTGTCGTCTCAGAGCATGCCAGCGACGTATCTCCGCCTAAATACTGATTCGTCACCGTTTCCAGCGCCACCATTCCGAAATCATCGCTCATGCCATATCTGGATACCATTCCTCTCGCCAGCTTTGTGGCCTGCTCAATATCGTTTGACGCCCCGGTGGTTATGCTGCCGAAGATCAGTTGCTCTGCTGCCTGTCCGCCTGTATATGTGGCGATCTTATTCTCAATCTCTTCTTTACTCATCAGGAAATGCTCGCCTTCATCCACCTGCATGGTATATCCCAAAGCCCCGGATGTCCTGGGGACGATGGTGATTTTTGTAACAGGCGCTGAATTGCTCTGCTTTGCCGCTACCAAAGCATGCCCGATCTCGTGATATGAAACGATTCTCCGTTCTTTTTCTGACATAACCGCATTTTTTCTTTGATAACCGGCAATTACGGTTTCCACACTTTCTTCCAGATCAGCCTGCGTTACTGTCTCCCGTCCCATACGTACCGCCCGCAGGGCTGCCTCGTTGATCATATTCGCCAGTTCCGCGCCGGATGCGCCGGAAGTCGCCCTTGCGATCGGCATAAAATCCACATCCGAATCAAGCCGGACATTTTTCGCATGAACTTTTAAGATTGCTATACGCCCCTGAAGATCCGGAAGCTGAACCGGAACCCGTCTGTCAAAACGCCCCGGCCTTAACAGCGCCGGATCCAGAGATTCCGGACGGTTGGTAGCGCCCAGAATTACAACGCCCTTCTTTGCGTCAAATCCGTCCATCTCCGCCAGCAGCTGGTTTAAAGTCTGTTCTCTTTCATCATTGCCGCCCATACCGCCGTTATCACGCTTTTTTCCTATGGTGTCTATTTCATCAATAAAGATGATACAAGGCGCTTTTTCGTTTGCCTGCTTAAATAAATCCCTTACCTTCGCAGCTCCCATACCTACGAACATTTCTACAAAATCAGAACCGGAGATTGAAAAAAACGGCACGTGCGCTTCTCCGGCAACCGCCTTTGCAAGCAATGTTTTACCGGTTCCGGGAGGTCCTACAAGCAGCGCTCCCTTCGGAAGCTTTGCTCCGATTTTGGAATATTTGTCCGGATTATGTAAGAAATCCACGATTTCCGTCAACGCCTCTTTCGCTTCATCCTGCCCCGCTACATCATCAAAGGTTTTTCCAGTTTCCGTTTCCGCATAAATCTTCGCGTTTGATTTTCCAAAGCTCATTGCATTTCCCGGCATATTGCCGCCTCTCTTCTGCAGCATCCGGAACATCAACTGGCCTGCGCCAAAGAAAAGCACGATCGGCAACAGCCATGTCAGGATAAATGACAGAAGCGGGGAATTCTGTGTGGGGATTTCTGCTCCGAATTCCACATCCGCCTCTTCCAGTCTCTCCCTTAAGCCCTCGTCAGGGAAAATTCCTGTCTTATAATATCCGACTTTTCCATCTTCCTCTGTCACAAAAATGATCCTGTTATTTTCCTCTTCCATTTCTACCTGCGTAACGATCCCTTCGTCCACCATCTCAAGAAAGGTGTTATAACCCACCTGCTTTATTCCGGACTGGAGAATGGAAGGGAATAATAATGCATTTAACAGCATTACGACCAAAACCGCTATGGCATAATAATAATATAATGGTTTCTTATTTGGTTTATCCTGTTTAATCATCAGCTACCTCCCGCTTCTTTTTTTCTAACTTTTTCCCACATCTGTTACAATAAATACTTTCAGGCTCATTATACTGATAACAGTACGGACATCGAATCTCTCCTTTTACTTTCACCAGCTCTTTTTTTACTTTAATGACCTGATCTGTCAACTGGTCGATCTCTTTGTTCTCTCTCTCGAGTTTTTCCAGAACGAATCTCCCTACGTCACAGTATTTTTCCAATAATTCCTGTTCCATATGATCCAACTGCTTCGTAAGCCGTTCAATCTCCTGCTCCCGTTCCTCCAAAGCTCTATCCTCCAACCATATCTCCTCCTTTCTGCTATGAAACCTGAATGCAGATATGCATTTTCCCGGGTAAAGCGGACATTCGTATGCCGCTTTGCCGCATGCTCATAACTGCGCGGCTTGTCCGCTTTACTCCTGGCTGATAATTCAAGTATAATAAAAATTTCTTCCTGCGGACAAAACACATTTTGAAATATGTCTATTAAAAAGAGAGCCGGCTGCCCGGCTCTCCTACAAAATCTGTTTACTCTGTACCTTGTCACTTTTCTTTTACAGGAATCCACACTTCTGTATAATACTCCTGATCCTGCATCCCCATCTTAAAATCTTCCGGATTGCTGTAATATTCGATATTATATCCTTCGGCGATCTCATAGGAGCTTGCAGGCAGCCACTCTGAAAAAATCCTCCGGTTTACTTCCTGCAATGGAAGCGGCATCGGACCACGGCACGGAAATACCGCCCAGGTATGCTCCTTGATTTCATGCACATCCAGCTTTTTGGCCTCGGCCTGCCCTGCGTCATAATCGTCCGCGATCATGTAACGGAACTCATTGCCAGCCATCTCTTCATCAAAACATACTCCGTACATTCCCATCACTGGTCTTTCTTCCGGCTGCATAAAGATTTCTGTCCAGAACTGCGGTACTTCCGCATTTGCGTTCTCATAGGAAAAATTTCTGGTAATTCCCATAACCTTAAATCCCGGTTTCTTTTCGATTCTGTACTCCATGGTACTACCTCCGTCTAATGTTAATTTGATATGCAGCGGAGCAAATGATTTCAGCATCGCGCCGCCGCGCCTCACATCAGTTGGAGTGCTTCCGTGGAATCGTGTAAACGCCCTGGTAAAGCTATCCGGAGAATCATAGCCATATTTCATCGCAAGGTCGATCACCTTCACATCCGATGAAAGAAGTTCTTCCCCGGCGATAGATAATCTTCTCATGCGAACATATTCTCCGACGGTATGTCCGCAGAGCATGGAAAAACCTCTCTGGAAGTAAAATGCGGATATATTTACTTCCCCGGCAATCCTGCCCGCCGTCAGATCTTCGGTTATGTTCCCTTCAATGTAAGCAATGGCATCTTCAATGATCTTTGCCCAGTTCATCTGGTCACCTCCAACTTGATTGTGCTTTCAGTATAGCATTCCCGCCCGGAGGCTTCCCGACAATAACTGCTCACTTTTGTCCTGACTTATACTGCATCTTTCTTATCACAGTAAATCTGAATCGCCTTATGGACAAATTCTGCCATCGCTGACTGTTTACGTTAAACATACTTGAATTTACCGGAATTTCTCTAATCTCAATAGTCCCTCTGAATCAGGTTCTTTTATTCCATTTTTATAATCATATCCCATTTTTCTGTAAAATGGTGTCCCTGTAATTGACGCAGGTATCTCAATTCTTTTTGCTCTTAAAAAATATTCATCCTGTTCAAGAGTTTGAATAATTTTCCTTCCAATTCCCTTTCCTTGATATTCAGGCAAAACAAAAATAGTAAACAGACTGCACTCGTCTTCCTTATCCCAATATGGACCGATTGCTCCGCATCCGATAATTTTATCGTTATCACATACAACATAAAAATGTGTCCACCCTGCCCGTTCCAATATATTTTTAGGCTGCAGCACTTTTATATCATTTTCAATATAATCTGAAGAATAATCTTTTATATTGGTTGTCCTGAGAGTTGTTGCAATTAATGCAGAAACTTCTTCCGCGTCTTTATTTTGAAATTTCCGTATGTTCATAAAATGTCCTCCTCCATAACTACTGGTTTCGTTCCTTTGCTTCTTTGAAGCCTCTCGGCTTATTTTAATTATACAGACAGATTCTCATCTCCCCAGGATTTCATATATATTTTGGGGGATTCAGTTCTAAAATCTGGAATTTGTATCATTCTATGCCAAACTCTTTGGCGTATTCTATCACACCATTCACTTCCCGAAAGTTTTCATCTATTTTATAAGCCATAAAATTTACCCTTGATACCTCAAAAGGCGGCAGTATTCCCAAAATATCCGCTGGTACATAACCTACTCTTGGATAATATTTTTCGCTTCCTAACACAACTGAATATCCATACCCTAACCCTTGTGCAATTCTATGCCCTTCTTTTATCAAAGCAGTTCCAATCCCTTTTCTCTGATATTCCGGCAGAACAGATAACGGTGCTAAAGCTAAAACAACATTCTCTCCCACCCTCGCTTTTGTAAACATAATATGTCCTATAACTTTTTCATTTTCTTCGGCTACCAGGGACAATTCCGGAATATATGCCGTACCTTTCCTTAATGCATTTACCAAGTCCTGCTCGTTTCCATCTGCATGTTCTGCACTGTCAAAAGCATCCCTTACAACCGCATAAATTGCTTTATAATCTTTTGGTTTCTCTTTTCTTATATTCATAACGCAGACCTCATCAAACTTCCTTTACTTTTTGGGGGATTCAGTTCTAAAAGCTGGAAGTCATCAGTCATCAATGTCTATTCTTTCAATTTTAAAAATAACCGGCCTGGTACCATCATTGCAGCAGGCAATCATGACTTTATCATCATTTGTCCATCCATGCATAATCGCCCCGCCTTGAAGCGCGGAATAAATATATCTGCTAATTGCATCCCATGCCTCTGAACAGAAAGGGACACCATCTTCACCACAATGCATTGTACCAGGGGAAAGCAATACCCCTTCATCTGGTTTCCCGCTTTTTATCAGTGTTCCTGCTCCCATATGCCAATAATCATCCCGTTTATCATTACGGTAAAACATAAATTCATCACCGACATTGTAGCAGGGACATTTACCGCTGTCCGGTACAGCGCAATACTGCTCTTGCAATTCAGGAAATAACTTCTTGTCCAAAACTGTAACCTTTACCCTATGTTCCATAACGTGTCTCTCCTTACAACTTTCAATTTGTCTCTTTCATTATAGCGGACATACCATCCTAAGTCATCTATTATTTTATCTAAAATTCCTGTGAACCCTGTGGGAATTGAAAAAGCCCTGTGGGAATTGAAAAAACCTGTTGACTTTTTCATAAGATTGTGCTATAAGTACAGTTAGTTTTGAATAACTGTTTTTATATAAAATCCTGAAGCGTTCATTTGCAGATGAGACATTTATGGAAAATTTGATGAGGATACAAATGCTTACATTATTATTACAAATTGCGTTGTACTGTCTTTTGTTTATTCTTCCAGTAAAATGCGCAGCAAGAAACAATGGTCTCAATTGTCTCTATTTTTATCCGAAAGAATATATAGACGAAGCATGTAAACGGGGAATCGCAAATAAAGAAGTCATAATGAAAAAAGGGAAACGCTTTATGATCCCCTTTTGTATTGCCTTAGTTATCGCTTTGATTATGATTATTTCTATTTGGAATCATGTTACAGATTTTAAAACCGCATATATGCAAGCATATCTTTTTCTTGTCGTTGTGAATTGGTTTGACGGTATTGTTCTCGACAGGCTGTGGGTAGGTCACAGCAAGATTTGGATTATTGAAGGCATGGAGGATGTCCCTTATATTAAATCCTGGAAAAATGTCATAACAAAGCGGGGAATTGCTACCATTCTATATCTGGCCGTTGCACTTGTGATAGCGGGTATTGTGGTGTTAGTTGGAAGGTTCCCTCATTTTCGTAACCTTGTTCCCGAATAAACTGTAAGCGGAAAATAATCGGCGTCTATAAAAGGAGCGCTACCTGTGATATCATA
>JAUNGB010000038.1 GCA_030524715.1 Eubacteriales bacterium
GGAACAGCAGCAGTTTGAATGCAAAGTAGCGGAGAAAGGAAGGAATTGATTTATGAGAAAGATATATGTTATTGAATCACAAAAAGGGGGCTGTGCCAAGACCACAACCACGTTTATCTTCCATTTACTTGTCTGTGGTAGATGCAAAGTTGCGTCTGGAAATGGGGGCAGAAAAGATTTTGGCAGAGGTATTGGAGCCCGGGTGAATGGATACTGCAGAACGAAACCATGTACTTTTTGGCAAAAGTATCGGAAATAAACAGTCAGACAAAAGTATATATCAGATGTGGGATGGCTTCCACCTTTAATATACGGCAAAGCTTGCAAAAGGAGAAGAGCGCAGCAGTTCCCGTAGTTGACATTTTATAAAAACCGTGTATCCGCCATAAAATAATACATGACGGATACACGGTTTTTGCGTTATAAACTTATTCTTCTGTCCGAATCAAGTTACTGATATATGGGCGTTTGCCGGAAAGCACCTCATCGTAGAAATTCTGTTTCCAGTCGATATAGGCGACGCTGTCTTCCAGTTCCTGAATGGAAATACGCAGAGCAGCCTGCTTATCAGCGAGCATTTCTTTCCTCTTCGGGATCGTGGATTCACCCTGCAGGCAAAGGGCCAGGTAGTCTTTCATTTCCTGAATACTCATACCACATTTCTTCAGACAGGTAAGATCTTTGATCCATTTTACATCTTTTTCATCGAATACACGGCGGTTGTTATGATCCCGTTTGACATTAGGGATTAATCCTTCATTGCAATAGAATTTTAAGGTTTGGTAGGTCATATCAAGCTCCCGACAGACCTGCATCATCGTATACATTATTCTTGTCTCCTGTACTATTCACAAATTTTTCACATTAAAATACAAATAAACTATTGACCGATAGTTACTATCGTAAAATATAATCGGTTGCAAGAAGCGGTTCAAACAAACGCATTGTAACATGAAAAAAGAAAAAAGACAAGAGTATAAAAGATTAAAATCACAGGAGGTATTATACGATGAACAAATTTACATTTTCTTATCCCACAAGAGTTTATTTTGGAGAAGGGAGCGCCGCGCAGGCTTTTCAGGCGGAGCTTGGCAAGGTTGGCGAAACGGTTATGCTGGCCTATGGCGGCGGTTCCATAAAAAAGAACGGCGTTTATGATGAGATGAAAGCCCTGCTTACACAGGCGGGCAAAAAAGTGGTGGATTTTTCCGGAATTATGTCAAATCCCACCTATAACAAAGTGCAGGAAGGCGCGGCGCTGGCCCGTGAATATCATGTGGACTTTATTCTGGCAGTAGGCGGAGGCAGCGTGATCGACTGCTGCAAGGTGATTTCCGCGCAGGCTGTGCTGGACGAAGATATCTGGAACATGGAGTACGGGAAAGGAAAATTCCCAACAGTAGGGATTCCAATGGGCGCGGTTGTGACAGCCTCCGGTACCGGTGCGGAAATGAACGCAGGGGCAGTCATCACTTACGAAGAAAAGAAGTGGAAAGGCCCCATCTTTGGAACCGCAGCATCCTTTGCCGTTCTTGATCCGGCTTATACCATGTCGGTGCCGCCTATGCAGGTGCTTTCCGGCGCTTTTGATACCCTGAGCCATGCGATGGAAACCTACCTCGGAAACTCCGATGAGGATAATGTGTCTGATGATGTGGCGCTGGCAGTCATGCGCAATACTGTGGTAAATATGCGCCGCCTGCTGAAAGACATCAATGATAAGCAGGCCCGGAGCAACCTGATGTGGGATTCAGCTATGGCAGAAAACGGGATTTTGAAATGTGGGCGGTTGACGGACTTTCAGGCACATCAGATTGAGCATCAGCTTGGAGCCTATACAGATTGTAACCACGGACAGGGGCTTGCAGTGATTCAGCCTGTCTATTACCGGCATATTGTGAAGGATGCACCGGAGAAATTCACCCGGTTTGCAAAGGTGGTATTCGATGTGGATACCGCAGAAGCGGGAGTGGATGCGCTGGAAAGCTTTATTGAAGAGTGCGGGCTGCCTGCAAAAATGAGCCAGTTAAAATCCACTGTGGAGATTACGCCGGAGGTACTGCGTCAGGTGGCGGATACCTGCAACATCATTAAATGTAATCCACGGCAGCTTGAAAGGGAAGAAATTTATCAGATTCTCACGGAATGTATGTAAGGAGGAAATACAATGAAAACAAAAAGAATGTTTGGAATAGTTACGATGATAGCGACCTTCCTTGCAGACCATGATTTTTCCGGCAAAACAGTAATTCCTTTCTGTACCAGCGCCAGCGATGACATAGATAACAGTCTTCATATTTTCAGTGAGCTTTGCCCGGATGCGGAGATTGCAGAAGGACTTACCGCAAATGATCTGAATGATATTGAGCCATGGCTTCAGGGACTTGGACTAAACACAGTGGAACCTATAGATGATGAAACAGAAAACCCAGAAATTACGGATACGGCGGAAGCAGGAAGCGGTAATATTCTGATTGCATATTTCTCCGTCATGGAAACGGACGGCGTGGATACTGTGGCCGGTGCGAGCCGCGTGGCAGTGGCCGGCGAGGTTCTGGGAAATAACCAGTACATCGCCCAGATTATTCAGCGTGAGACGGGCGGCGATCTGTTCTCTATTGAAACCGTGCAGGAGTATCCTACAACCCACGATCCTCTTCTGGAATTTGCCTACAATGAGAAGGCCGATAACGCCAGACCGGAGCTTGCGACACAGATTGAAAATTCCGACAGCTACGATGTGATTTTCCTGGGTTATCCCAGCTGGAACGCGGACCTTCCTATGCCGCTGTATACCTTCCTTGAAGAATATGATTTCAGCGGTAAGACCATTATTCCGTTTACGACGCACGGCGGAAGCGGCTTTTCCAGAACCGTTCAGACAATCTCTGAATTGTAGCCGAATGCAACCGTTATTTCCGACGGACTTTCTATCTCCCGAGACAGTGTATCAGGCGCGGAAAGTGACGTTGTTGATTGGGTGAATGGGCTGAATTTAATAACCGAGTAACAATAACAGATGAGAACTTGCCATGATGTTGAGGCTTGCTGCCTCGGCAGCAGCCAGCAGATTGGCCGGTGTTCCCGTGAAAGGATAAGGCGAGAGAAAGGATGTTGTCTGAATGAAGCCTAAAATGATTGTAAAAATATGCGTAGATATTGTAATGACGATTGCCCTGCTGTTTCTTATGACCTATGAGCTGGTAGGGCAGGCTGTCCATGAATGGCTGGGGATCGGGATGTTCGTCCTGTTTGTGACGCATCATATCCTGAACCGTAAATGGAGTGGAAACTTTTTGAAAGGCCATTATACGCCGCTGCGGATATGGCGGACCTTACTGGTGGTTTTGGTATTGCTTTGTATGGCCGGTTCCATGGTCAGCGGTGTGATCCTTTCCCGCCACGCCCTTTCCTTTCTGCCCATCAGCAGCGGATGCTCCTTTGCCAGAAATTTGCACATGGTCTCCGCTTACTGGGGCTTTGTATGGATGTCCCTGCATCTGGGGCTTCATTGGAGCATGATGATGGCAATAGCGAGAAAAGCGTTCCCGAAAGGATCCGCTGCCCGCACATGGGCGCTGCGGATTTTAGCTGTGGCGATTGCGGTTTACGGAGCTTATGTCTTTGTAAAACGGGATATTGCAGGCTATATGTTTCTGAGAATCCAGTTTGTATTCTTTGATTTTGAAGAACCGCTGATTTTCTTCCTGCTGGATTATGCGGCGGCTATGGGGCTGTTCGTGTTTGCCGGTCATTATTTCGCAGAGCTTTTGAAACGCCGCAGCCGAAAGAGGAAAAGAGCATCTATTATCTTGTAAAATACAGAAAATCTCCGCAGGGGCGCTGGGCGCCGCCGATAAGCTTATTCATGACCTTGCCGTTAAAGTACAGGGTAGAGGAGCCGCCTCCGTCCAGATTGTAGGCGTATTTACAGCCGTAGGACTGGAAGATCGCTACCATATCCCAGTGGTTCAGGCCGGTGTAGCTTCCTGTATTGGTGACAAGGAGAACATAGTCGTTGGGCTTGACCATACCGACAGCAGTTCTGGGATAATATTTGGAGGTTTCGGCCCAGGCAGGCTGGGCGTTGCCGTCTTTGATCAGGATGGGGCCAAAATTATAAGTATCTTTCACCCCGGCTTTGAGCAGGTCCTTTCCCATAAGGCCCTGAGCGGGAGTGTAGATGGTACCGTCTTTTTTGACGGCCATGACGCTGTAGCTTGTCATGTAATCGCCATAAAGAGTACCGTTCTTGATGCACATGCCAAGAGGCGAGGGTTTGCCTGTGGCGTAGTCAAAGGCGCTTCCGTTGACGCCGATGATCCCTCCGTTGGAGGATACGGCGCTGGAGGTGGTCTGCCTGGTTCCGCCGTAGGTTCCATAGGAAAGGGCGGATTTTAGCTGGGATGCGTTTCTGGTCTTAACATGGGCTATCCAGTAGGAAACGCCGTGAGTGGATTTTTTGCGCAGCTCAATATTTAAGGTAGAGCTGTTGTAGGTGTAATAATCTCCTGACTGGGTGACTGTGGGCGCAGAAGGCTTTTTGGAGGTTCTCCTGCCGTTGGCGTCCACATAATATTGTCCGATCCAGGTGCTTTTTGCCATAACTCCGGTGGATTTATTGAAGTAATAATAGTAGCCGTTGATTTTGTGCCATCCGGTTGCCATGGTGGAATTAGAAAGGAAATAATAACGCTTTCCGTTCTGGCTGAGCCATTTGTTGGCAATAGCTACGCCGGAACTGTTGAAATAATACTTGTATTTGGTTCCCGTTGCCCAGCGGCTGCGGAACATAGCGCCGTTTTTGCGGTTGTAATAATATTTATTTCCGGAACGTTTCATCCAGCCGGTAAACCGTTTGCCGTCGGCTGTGCTGTAATAATAGTATCCCTTGTACTTAATGGAACCGCACAGCAGCCGTCCTTTGGAATCATAGAAATAATAATCGTTCCCGATTTTCTGCCAGCCTGTCTTTTTGGAGGTGATGCTGACCTTGGTGTTCGATGCTTTTACATAGGCGGAGGCCTGAACAGTAGAAACGCTGGTGAAAGCCAGCAGAAGCATCAGAAGCAGAAGAGGGACTGCCCGGAAAAAATGTGTCTGTTTTTTCATAAAAATCTCCATCCTTTATCATCCTTTTATGTAACTGAATAAAGCAACGTTATTGTTCACACCGTAAGTACAGTAATGTATAATTGTCAGGAATTGCCAGGAAACTGCAAATCCCGTATAAAACGGGTGAAATTGCCGGAAAAATGTGTTATGATATCATACATGCACAGAGTTGTGCTCCTTTATTATATTACCAAAAGAGAAAGCTTTTGTAAAATCAGTTTTCTGAAAGAGAGGGCGAGAGTATGGAGAACAAAAACAAAATCACCGCAACCCCCTATGACCTTGACGGACGTCCGCCGTTGAAGCTGGCGATCCCTCTTGGACTGCAGCATGTGCTGGCAATGTTTGTGGGAAATCTGACGCCGCTTCTGATCATCACAGGCGTGTGCGGCATTGAGTCAGGAGGAAGCCTGCAGGTGGCGCTGCTGCAGAATGCAATGCTGATCGCGGGAATTGTAACACTGGTACAGGTATTTACCATAGGGCCTGTGGGAGGAAAGCTTCCCATCGTTATGGGAACCAGTTCCGGATTTATCGGCGTCTGCAGAAGCGTGGGAGTTGCTATGGGAAGCAGCGTGACGGCGTATGGTGCAATCCTTGCGGCATCCTTTATCGGAGGCCTGTTTGAGACGGTTTTGGGCGGATTCCTGAAGCCGCTGCGTAAATTCTTCCCGGCGGTTGTCACGGGAACAGTGGTGTTGTCCATTGGTTTGTCTCTGATCTCTGTTGGGATTGGTTCCTTCGGCGGAGGCAGTTCAGCGAAGGATTACGGTTCTCTTGAGAACCTGTTTGTAGGTACCGTGGTTCTTATTGTCATTATTGCACTGAAGCATGGGACAAAAGGATTTACAAGCTTTTCTTCTATTTTGCTGGGAATCATCGTAGGATATATCCTTGTAGCGGTTATGGCGCTGATCCTGCCGACGACCTTTACCTATGTGGATGATACAGGGGCAACAGTAGAGGCAACTAAAGCATGGGTATTGAACTGGAGCAAGGTTGCGGACGCGCCCTGGTTTGCGATTCCGAAGATCATGCCTGTAAAATGGGTATTTGACGCCAGGGCGATCGTGCCGATCTGCATTATGTTTATCGTAACCGCGGTAGAAACTGTGGGAGATATTTCCGGCATTACAGAGGGCGGACTTGGAAGAGAGGCCACCGACAAAGAACTGTCCGGCGGCGTTATGTGCGATGGGCTTGGCTCTTCCTTTGCGGCAATCTTCGGCGTGCTTCCCAATACCTCCTTCAGCCAGAATGTAGGTCTTGTTGCCATGAACAAGGTTGTGAACAGATTCTCTATCGGGATAGGAGGCATTTTCCTCATCGCCTGCGGCCTGTTTCCCAAGCTTGCGGCGCTGATCTCCATTATGCCTCAGAGCGTTCTTGGAGGAGCTGCGGTAATGATGTTTTCCTCTATCGTTGTCAGCGGTATCCAGCTTATTACCAAGTGGCCTATGACTCCGAGAAACGTAACTATCGTCTCCGTAGCCCTTGGCGTAGGCTACGGCCTTGGCGCCAATTCTGCTGTGCTGGCGCAGCTTCCGGAAAGCGTAAGCCTGATCTTCGGAGGTTCCGGTATCGTTCCGGCAGCCCTGTTCGCGATTATTCTTAACGTGGTACTGCCTCCGGATGAGAAGTCAGAGGTAGAAATCGCAGAGGAGATTCTGGCAGAGAAAAAGAAAAAATAATGATCGCTGCTGAATAAAGGAAAAACCAAAAACTGCTGTGCCGCAGGTGTTGTCCCTGGCACAGCAGTTTTTGCTTCCAAATTCAGTCGGCGGTCTTTGTTCTGCTGCGGCCGGCGCTTAATAATTAAAGGCCCCTTCATACCGATAGCAATGCTCTTTCTTTTTGGAAAGCTCCTCGCAGACGCTGCACCGGTCGCAGAATTCCTGCTGGTAGCAGGTGGAACAGACGCAGCCCTTGCATGCGTCCCGGTCATACTCCAGTGTGCAGCTAAAGGGAATTTTCCTGTCTTCTTCCTTCATGAAATCACGCTCCTTTAATAGTCCGTCTTATGATAAAATCTTCCGTTGATAAAGTCCGTCTTGATGATATTTACAAAGGCAGTCGGGTCAAGCTCCGTTACTTTTTTAACCAGGAGCTTTGCTTCCTCACGTGAGACAACAGAATAAATCATACTGGTAGCTTCGTTGGTATAGCAGCCTTTTCCCTCCAAACGTGTGGCGCTGTGATGGGTAATACTGGAAATTTCTTTGTAAACTTCATCAGGCTTCTGGGTAATAATAAACAGCGTATGTTTTTTGTATCTCTGGTGAAGCATCTGGACCACCTGTGTGGATGTAAACTGGAAAATAATGGAATAAAGCGCCTTATCCCAGCCGAATAATAAACCGGCGGCGATCAGCATCAATGCATTGCCGCAGAGGATATAGTTCCAGATATCCTGTCCTGTTTTTTCGGAAAAATAAATGGCGATAAAGTCCGTTCCTCCGCTGCTGGTGTTGCCGATCAGACAAAGGCTGACCGCAAGGCCGTTGATCAATCCTCCGAAAATACTGATAAGCAGTGTGTCGTAGGTGATCGGCTGAGGCGAAATGATATCTGTCAAAATACTGGACAGAAAAATCACGCAGCAGGAACTTAAGGTAAACTTTTTTCCGATGAATTTCAGGCCGATGGTTACGGGAATTGCATTCAGCACAAGATTGATAAGCGTATAAGGAATCTCGATCCCCATAAATTTTTCAAAGATACTCTGAAACAGCAGCGTCAGCCCGTTAAATCCGCCCGGATATAAGCCTCCGGCCCGGACAAAGGTCTTAATGTTGACAGCAAAAACTACAGCGGCGATGACTGCGCAGCCAAAGCGCTTTACTTCATGGTTCATGCGTATGTTTTTCAAGATTTTTTCCTCCCCTCATCCCAGAGGATGTTCGGTTATCTTTGCAGCTTTTTGCTGTTTGCTCCGGACATACTCTAAAAGAAATATCCTGATCATGATTATTTAGTTTTATTTTCGCGGGCAGCGAGCCAGGCGAACATGCTTACATGTCCGGTTGGCTATTTAGCCTCCCATCGTCCGGACGCGCCGCAGGGAAGCACGAGTCCGTTGGAGGAAACCGGAAGTCCGATTTCCTGAGAATCAACAGCGCCGTTAAATCTCTTAAGCTCCGTGGCGAGCATATATGTCAGAACGGCAGGAGCCAGTCCTGTTGTATAAGAATTAATCAGGAAAAACAGCGGCTGTTGGCTTAGAAGCTGCGTACAGAGCTTCACAAGAGGATGGATCGAATCTTCGATCTTCCATATTTCACCCTTGGGACCCCGCCCATAGGAAGGCGGATCCATGATAATGGCGTCATAGTGATTCCCACGGCGGATTTCTCTTTCTACAAATTTCACACAGTCGTCTACCAGCCAGCGGATAGGCGCATCCTGCAGGCCGGAAGCGGCGGCGTTTTCCTTTGCCCATGTGACCATGCCTTTGGAAGCGTCCACGTGAGTGACCGAAGCTCCTGCGGCTGCAGCCGCCAGCGTAGCGCCTCCGGTATAGGCGAACAGGTTTAAAACCTTAATCGGACGTCCGGCATTACGGATTTTTTCTCCGAACCAGTCCCAGTTGGCAGACTGCTCCGGAAAAAGTCCCGTATGCTTAAAGCTGAATGGCTTCAGGTGAAAGGTCAGGCTTTTGTAATGAATATCCCATTGCTCCGGCAGATCAAAAAACTCCCATTCTCCCCCTCCTTTCGCGCTGCGATGGTAATGGGCATTCATTTGCTTCCAGCCTTTTTCCTTTTTCGGAGTGTTCCAGATGACCTGCGGATCCGGCCGGACAAGGAGATATTTGCCCCAACGTTCCAGCTTTTCCCCGCATGAAGTGTCAATGACCTCGTATTCTTTCCATCCATCTGCAATCCACATAAGTGATTTCCTCTCTGTTATGGTATTTTCTGTTAATATGATTCTGTTTCCAGAACTTTATAGGTCTAGTATAGGTCAATTTTGCAGAATCTGCAAGTGATGTTATCATAATATAGGGAAAATACTTGACAAGCAGGAATTTACCATACTAAAATGTATGAGATATAAATCTATTATAAATGGAGTTTATTAAAATGGAGCCGTATCACGGCGCCGCGAGGAGGAAACTATGAAAAAATACAGCGAAATGAGCAGAGAAGAGCTGCTCGCCCTGAAAAAGGAACTGGATGAGCAATTTGCAGAAATCAAGGCGCAGGGACTTGCCCTGGATATGTCCCGCGGAAAACCCGGAACGGATCAGCTTGATATTTCCATGGGAATGATGGATGTTCTTGCCAATCACGCGGATCTGCGCTGTGAAACCGGCGTCGATTGCCGTAACTATGGAGTCATCGACGGTATTCCGGAAGCAAAGCGCCTTCTCGGCGAAATGTCTGAGGTGGATCCGGATCATATCATTATTTATGGGAACTCCAGCCTGAACGTTATGTTTGACAGTATCGCCCGCTCCATGACTCACGGTGTTATGGGCCATACGCCATGGTGCAAGCTGGATAAGGTGAAATTCCTTTGTCCTGTACCAGGATATGACCGTCATTTCAAGATCACAGAATTTTTCGGTATTGAAATGATCAACGTACCGATGACAAAGGACGGACCGGATATGGATATGGTTGAGAGACTGGTAGCCGGGGATGACGCCATTAAGGGCATCTGGTGTGTGCCGAAGTATTCTAATCCTCAGGGATATACCTATTCCAAAGAAACGGTGGAGCGTTTTGCCCGTCTGAAACCGGCGGCTCCGGATTTCCGTATTTACTGGGATAATGCTTACAGCATTCACCACTTATATGATGACAATCAGGACTTCCTGGTAGAGATTCTGGGAGAATGCGTTAAGGCAGGCAACCCGGATATCGTATATAAATTCACCTCCACCTCTAAGGTAAGCTTCCCGGGCTCCGGTATCGCGGCCGTAGCCGCTTCTAAGGCAAACCTTGAGGACTTCCGTAAATATATGACTATGCAGACAATCGGCCACGACAAGCTGAACCAGCTCCGCCATGTAAGATTCTTCAAGAATCTGGACGGCCTTCACGCTCATATGAGAAAACATGCGGCTCTGATCCGCCCCAAATTTGAGCTGGTTCTGGATACTCTGGACAGAGAACTGGGCGGTCTTGGGATCGGCGAATGGACCAGACCCCACGGCGGATATTTCATCTCCTTTGACGCAATGGAAGGCTGTGCGAAAGCCATCGTTGCCAAAGCAAAAGAGGCAGGCGTTGTCATGACAGGAGCCGGAGCCACATATCCATATGGAAAGGATCCGAAGGATTCCAATATCCGTATCGCTCCTACCTATCCTTCTCTGGAAGAACTTGGCAAGGCGGCAGATGTTTTTGTACTTTGCGTAAAGCTGGCAAGCGTGGAGAAGCTTCTTGCACAATAACTGATAAAATAAAAGAAATTCCTGTGGATTGAATAAATGAGGATATGATATGACTGAAGAAAAGGCAAAAATGAGCGTGGGGAAAAAAATAGTGGTCGGCTTCATTATTGTGCTCCTGTTATGTACGGCGGCAGCTTATTTTGTGGGCGTGCGTTACTTCACAGGCCATTTTTTGCCGGGTTCTACGGTGAACGGTTTTAACTGCTCCTATATGACGGCAGAGGAAACGCAGAATCTTCTGGCGGGGAAAACCAACGCCTATGTGCTTACTCTGAATACCCGCGGCAATGGCCGGGAGAGCATCACAGCGGAGCAGGCAGGGCTTGCTTATGTACCGGATGACAGCGTTACGAAGCTTTTGAAGGCACAGGACCGTTACAAATGGTTTCTTGCCTTTAATCAGAAGAAGAACTACGATATATCCGCCGCAGTCTCTTATGACGAGGAAAAGCTGAAGGAAAATGTGCGCGCATTAAGCTGTATGCAGAATATGACGGCTCCCTCAGACGCTTATATCAGCGAGACAGAAACCGGCTATGAAATCATTCCCGAAACAGAGGGAACGCAGATCCGCAAAAAAAGGCTGTGGAAGCTGGTAACAGAAGCCGTCGTTTCAGGAAAAACTTCTATTGATCTGGAAGCGGAAGACTGTTATGTGAAGCCGGAGGTTTATCAGGATAACGAGACGCTTGTGAAGGACTGCGCCCAGATGAACAAGCTGACAGATATCATTATCACCTACGATTTTGCAGACCGTACGGAAACTGTAGATAAAGACGTTATTAAAAACTGGCTTGTAAAGGACGAAAAAGGCGATTGCACCCTGGATAAGGAGAAGGTTGCTGCATTTGTCAATGAGCTTGGATACAAATACGATACTTTTGGCTGTACCAGAACCTTCAGAACCTACGATGGCAGGGAGATCACCATTACAGGCGGCGATTACGGCTGGGCGATCGACCAGGAAGCAGAGACCGAAGCTTTGATCGAAGCTGTTAAATCCGGGGAGACACAGGTAAGGGAGCCGGTTTATGCCTACGAGGCCTGGAGCCGCGATTCCAATGATATCGGCTACACGTATGTGGAGATCGACCTTACCAATCAAAGAATGGTCTTCTATATGGACGGCAATCCGGTTGTGGATACGCCGGTGGTAACAGGAAATCCCAATATTCCGGGCAATGAAACGCCTACAGGCTGTTTTGCCATTGACGCCATGAAGTCTCCGGCAACGCTGACCGGAGAGGATTATTCGTCCCCTGTTACCTACTGGATGCCTTTTGCGGGAAATGTCGGTATTCATGATGCAACCTGGAGGACAGAATTCGGAGGAAACCTGTATCTGCTGGAGGGTTCCCACGGATGCGTCAATACTCCCTATGACAAGGCTGAGATTATTTATCAGAATATCGGCATTGGCGCTCCGGTTGTGGTTTACAAATAATTATAAAGAATAATTATAAAGGAGTGGAGGATATGAAAATCGTTGTATTAGCAGGAGGAACCAGTACGGAGCGGGATATTTCCATTGTCTCCGGTACCGGAATCTGTACAGCCCTGAGAAAAAAGGGCCATCAGGCAGTGCTTGTGGATATTTTCTGCGGTATGGAGCATGTAGACTGGGAAGAGCCGTTCCCGGAGGTCTACGATGTTGAGCAGGCATCCTCTTATATTAAGAGCTTTAACGACAAGATCGCGGATATGAAAAAGACCAGAAGAAACTTTTTCGGACCGAATGTACTGGAATTATGTGAGGCGGCGGATATTGTATTTCTGGGGCTTCATGGCGCCAACGGCGAGGACGGCAAGGTTCAGGCGGCCTTTGACCTGATGGGCGTCAAATATACCGGAACCGGATATTTGAGCAGCGCCATGGCAATGGACAAGGGAATTACGAAACAGATTTTCCAGATGCATCATGTACCCACTCCAAAGGGAACCACTATGGAAAAATCCGGACAGACAACAGATTTAAAGGCGCTGGGGATGGAATTTCCGGTAGTGGTAAAAACCTGCTGCGGAGGCTCCAGCATCGGGGTTTATATAGTAAAGAGCCAGCAGGAGTATGAAAAAGCCCTGAAGGACGCTTTTTCCTATGAAGATGAGGTCGTGATCGAGGAATTTATCAGCGGCACAGAATATACCGTAGCGGTAGTGGACGGCCAGGCTTATCCTATTGTGGAGATCGTACCCTGCGAAGGCTTCTATGATTATATCAATAAATACAAACCCGGGGCAACCAGAGAAACATGCCCGGCGCCGCTTTCAGCGGAACTTACCAAAGAAATGCAGGAATGTGCGGTGCAGGGTTACCGCGCCCTTGGGCTGGAAGGCTACGCGAGACTGGATTTTATAATGACAGATGACGGAAGGATGTATTGTCTTGAGGCGAATACCCTTCCGGGAATGACACCTACCAGCCTGATTCCCCAGGAGGCGCAGGCATTGGGTATGGACTATCCCACTCTGTGTGAAGAGCTGATCCGCGTTTCTATGAAAAAATATAAGTGATATATGCCGTATATTGATTAACGATATATGTATATAGAGTAACGGCATATAAAGATAAAGTATGCTGTAAACATAATGCGAGAGAGCACAAGAATAAGGGAAAAAGAATGAAAAATCTGACTTTGGAAAATATAACGTCTGTCTGTGGGGGCGTGTATCATGGCAGCGCAGACGCTCTGGCTCTGGAGGTAACGGCCATTACAACAGACAGCCGTAAGGTTGAAGAGGGCTGCCTGTTTGTCCCCATTGTGGGAGAGCGGGTGGACGCCCATAGATTTATTCCGGATGTGATCGCAAAAGGCACGCTTGCCGTCCTTTCTGAGAAAACTCTGGAAAATGCGGATTTTCCGTATATACAGGTAGAATCTACCCTGCAGGCAGTGAAGGATATTGCAGAGTTTTATCTGGAACAGCTTCAGATTCCGGTGGTAGGAATTACCGGAAGCGTGGGTAAGACCAGCACCAAAGAGGTGATCGCCAGCGTCCTGAAGGAGAAATACTGCACCCTGAAAACTCAGGGAAACTTTAACAATGAGCTTGGCCTGCCTCTTACAGTATTCAGGCTGCGTGAGGAACATGAGATTGCCGTTCTGGAAATGGGAATCAATCATTTCGGGGAAATGAGCCGTCTGGCAAAGATTGCGAAGCCTCAGACCTGCGTCATAACCAACATCGGAACCTGCCATCTGGAAAATCTGGGTGACAGGGACGGAGTCCTGAAGGCAAAGACAGAGGTGTTTGCTTATCTGAAGCCGGATGGGAACATCATCTTAAACGGGGATGACGACAAGCTTGTAACAGTACAGGAATATAATGGGATCCGTCCGGTATTTTTCGGGCTGGATACAGACCGTGAGGTTTATGCGGATAATCTGGTAAGCCATGGGTTGTTAGGAACCTCCTGCCGTATCCATCTCGGGGAGGACGCCTTTGAGGTACAGGTGCCTGTGCCGGGCCGTCATATGGTATACAATGCACTGGCTGCGGCAGCAGTGGGCCGTGTTTACGGGTTGACCAACGAACAGATCAGGGCCGGTATTGAAAGTCTGGAGACGATCAGCGGTCGGTTTAAGATCCTTGAAACAGACAGCCTTATGATCGTGGACGATTGTTATAATGCCAATCCTATGTCCATGAAAGCGTCTCTTGATGTGCTTAAGGATGCGGAGGGCCGCCGTGTCGCCATTCTGGGTGATATGGGAGAGCTTGGAAAGGATGAGGCTGCCCTTCATGAGGAAGTGGGAGAACACGCGGGAACCTGCGGGATCGACGTCTGCATCTGCGTGGGCGCCCTTTGTAAGCATATGGCTGATAAAGCAAAAGCGGTTAATCCGAAACTGAAGGTTATTTACGAACCGGACCGGGAAAGCCTTCTTGCTCATCTGGGCGGTTATATACAGGAGGGCGATACTGTTCTGGTAAAGGCGTCCCATTTTATGAAATTTGAAGAAGTGGTAAAGGCTTTGCAGGAATTATAAAATACATAAGCATTATTTTCTGCTAATGGAAAAGATACTGGAAGATAATGATAGAATTTGACGAACGATTTTTGTTTCCTGTAAGGGTACATAGAGGTATAATATTCTCACAATGTTGAAGGAGGATATTATGCTGGAAAAAATCATGAACCTGCACATATTGCTCTACTGCATGGCGGCCGTTGGGGCTTTGGGGGCAATAGGAATGCTGGCCACGCATCTTACTTACCGAAGAACATTGAAAAGCACAAAGGACGTTAAAAAACTGAAAGAGAAATGGCTGAATTTATGGAAGACGAGGGACAGGCTCCTGCGCCGTATGAATCTGCTGGTGTGGATACCGTCGCTTGTAAGTACGGTGCTTCTGGGACTGTCCCTGCTTCTGGAGACAAGGCTTAAGCTGTCAGGCCTGCCTCTTACATACCTGTATGTAGGAGCCGCAGTTCCGATTACGCTTTTGCTGCTGCGCTATTTCCTTGATTTTGCCTATAAAGAAGAACTGGTGATGGATTCTCTGGCAGACTATGTGGAGCAGGTAAGGACGTGGGTGGAGGAAGTACCCCAGGCGCAGAAGGACGATCCGGTGCTGCAGGAAGAGGTGATCGAGAGGATTACCGCAAGCATACGGCAGACAGCCGCAACAGGCAGTCACTTCAGCAAAATGCTGTCTCCCGAAGAGGAAGAGATTATGAGGGAGATTATCCGGGAGTTTATGTAGGAAACTGCTGCAATGATGTACTACTATAGATAAAGAGATATTTGATCATTCAAGGGCCGGCTGTTTTACAGCAGGCAATGAAGGGAACGTCTATGAAAATAACAATTCTTGAAGGAAAAAGTGTGGGTGGAGACATGGTTTTTACCCCTTTTTATGAACTGGGTGAAGTAACGGTTTATCCTGAGACGAATCCGGAGGAAATGAACGCGCGGATTAAGGATGCGGATATTATTGTGGCCAACAAGCTTCCCATGTGTGAAGAAACATTAAAGGATGCAGACAATCTGAAGCTGATCTGTCTGACAGCGACAGGAATCAACAATCTGGATCTGGATTATCTGAAAGCGAGAGGTATCCAGGCGCGCAATGTGGCAGGCTATTCCACGGACGCGGTGGCGCAGCATACCTTTGCACTGCTGTTTTATATCTGGGAAAAGCTGCATTTTTACGATGAATATGTAAAATCCGGAGAGTATATGAAGGGAAAGGATTTTTCACGTTTTCCAGAGAGGTTCTTCGAGCTTCAGGGAAAGACCTGGGGCATTATAGGGATGGGCGCTATCGGGAGGCGTGTAGCGGAGATCGCCACGGTGTTTGGCTGCCGGGTCATCTGCTATTCTGCTTCCGGAAGAAAGTATGACTGTGAATATGAGCAGACAGACTTTGATACTCTGCTGGCGGAATCAGATATTCTGTCTGTTCATGCGCCTCTCAACGGGCACACGGAGAATCTGATGAATCTGGATGCTTTCCGGAAAATGAAAAAAGACGCCGTTTTGGTGAATGTGGCGCGTGGACCGATCGTTAATCAGGAGGATCTGTACACGGCGCTCACGGAGGACATGATCGGCGGCGCTGCATTGGATGTGCTGAAGATTGAACCAATGACAGAGGATAATCCTCTGGGTAAAATCAAAGACAGCCGGAAGCTTATCATCACCCCTCACATGGCGTGGGCCCCTGTGGAGACACGGAAGCGCTGTCTTGATGAGGTGGTTTATATCATTGAGTCCTTTTTTAAAGGAGAGGACAGCAACAGTTTTTGCTGAAAAAGAAGAAGAAAAAACTGAAATAAAAACTGAAACAAAAACTGAAACCCGAAAAAGCCTGTAAATATGCGGATGCAACCCGCAGTTTACATGGCTTTTTTTTTAATCTTCTTCCAGAACCTGAATCTCCAGATAATCAAATTCGATCTGTTCAATAAAATTATCCTGATAAAACCGCGCCTTTGCGTGGCGCTTAAAATGAGTAATAGTAGAATTCAGCCAGATAGGGTTGCCCAGATCAAATTCATAGCAGATCTGTTCCAGACCACGAAAAATCTTATGTGTCCTTGTGTCTTCAGAATCATCCTCAACGACAGTATCACGTATCAGGCGATTGTCCTTCCATATTTTTCCCCATAAACGAAACATGCCTTATCCCTCCTTTATCGAGACTGCCGCAAAAGGCAGAAATACTTGATTTATAAACAGCTTTCAGTATAGCGGATTTTGAGGCGGAAGTAAAGATGTGTTATAAGTTCATGCTTTTTGATGAATCAGAAAAATATCTTTTAATACTGATAAATTTCCGGTATTTTTTTGCGGAACAGCTCTATGAGGGCAGAGAGCTGAGTATGCCGGTACAGGTTTTTGTGATAGACAAGACAGATCTGCCTTGTATTATGAAACTCCGGCATAGAATAGTAGTGTACTTCGGGATAATAGCGCTTTTGCTTTGCAAAGATTTCCGGTACAAAAGTGATGCCCAACTGTTTTCTTACAAGCGCCAGCGCAGTTTCTATATTGGTACTGGTAAGGCGGATATCAGGATGAAAGCCGGATGCTTCGCACAGCTTGCGGCTCATGCTGCCCAGAATATGATCCTCAGAGAGCATAATAAAAGGGAAACCGGAAAGCTCCTGAAGGGATATTCCGTTCTCTGTATTGTCTGTCCGGTCAGCGGATGGCCGGCGGAGAATTTCCGCTAAAGGAGCCTTTGTTGTGAAGCAGTCGGGAACAGCAAGCCAGATTTCTTCTTTAACAAGCAGATCACTTTGATAATTTACGGTATCAGGATTTGCTACGTCTATCAGTAAATCAATTTCGTTATTTTCCAGAAGCTTCTTTAAAAGAAAAGTGGGCTTTTCTATAATGTGGATCTCACAGTTGGGATAGTCCGCGTAAAATTCCTCCAGAATATCAGGAAGCATAATGACGCTTCGGTGGGGGCTGATTCCAAGCCGGATAAGATGACGCTTCTTTTCTGAAATATCATTCAGCTTTAATTGAAGCTGATGATTGGAACGAAGTGTGGAAACCGCCCACTCGTAAAATAATTTTCCTGCATAGGTAAGCTCCACTTCCCCGCGCTTCCTTTCAAAAAGAACCACCCCTGTCTCTTTTTCCAGAGACTGAATGCTGAGTGTCAGGGAAGGCTGGGAAATAAAAAGCTTTCCTGCGGCTTTTGTAAAACTTTTTTCCTTTGCGATCGTGATGACGTACTGCAGTTGATTCCAATTCATAAAAACCTCGTGCCGTCCAGGGTTCATGGGCATGCAGCAAAGCGCAATGCGTGCGAATGTCTGCTCTATGCTTTACCTGTTACGGATTTCATATTATAGATTTTCTGTTATAGTTTAAACCTATGAAAACTATAATAAACTATATATTTTACAAATGTCAAGATGAGTGGTAAAGTTTATTCCATAAAAGGTTGTTCTACCTGTGCGGTTGCAATATTCTTGATATTCCAACCGCACAGGTAGAGGTTGTTGCTGTTTAGATCCGGGCCTTGTACCGGGTTATGGAACAGGAACTACACTCTGAGAAGGGAGGACTCTTCATGAAGAAAGAGAAATTTAAAAACGGATTGATGCTTTTTGCATTCTTTTTTAAAATAGGCTGCTTTACCTTTGGGGGCGGCTGGAGTATTCTGGCGCAGATGGAACAGGAATTTGTAGTTAAAAAAAAGCTTATCAGCAAGGAAGAACTGCTTGACTTGGTAGCTGTAGGGAAATCCGTACCGGGGATTATGATCACAAATATCAGTATGCTGTTCGGGTATCAGGTAGGAGGCTGGTTCGGCGGCGTCTGTGCGGTATTGGGAATTGTCTGCCCGGCTGTCCTGATCTTATCTGCCGTAGCCTATGGGTACGATTACCTGAAATCCAATGTCTGGTGCCGGTACGCTCTGGAAGGAATACAGGCGGCAGTCGTTCCCATTATTGGCTGTGCCGCTCTTTCCCTGGGCAAAGAGGTTTTCCGTACCAGAAAAGGCCGGGTTGTATGTCTGCTTGCGTTTCTTGCATGCGTATTTACACAGGTCAGCAACGTGGTCCTGGTTCTGATCGGCGTTGCGGCAGCTCTGATCCTTCCGGACAGTCCAGTACTACAGCAGACAGCAGAAGCGCAGTCCGGTACAAAAATGTTTGCCCGTATAAAAAGAAGATTTGTTGATGAGAAGGGAGGAACAAAGAATGGTATATCTTGAAATCTTTTTTTCTTTTGTCAAAATCGGTTTTACCAGTTTTGGGGGAATGTCCATGATTCCGCTGATTCTGGAGGAAATGGAAAAGCATTCCTGGATGACGGCGGAGGATCTTACCAATTTGGTAGCCATAGCGGAAATGACGCCGGGCCCTTTGGGGATAAATTGCGCCACATTTGCCGGAACACAGACAGCGGGAGTTTTAGGAGGCGTGATCGCGGTAGCGGGAGTTCTGACGCCTGCATTTACCCTGACCCTGCTTGTGGCGGTTTTTTTCACAAGGTTTAAAAAAAGCAGAGTCATGCAAAAAATAATGAGCTATGTAAAGCCTGTCTGTATCGCCATGATCCTGGCAGTGATTCTTACGCTCAGCGAAGAAAATTACAGTATGGAAGGAAAACCTGACTGGATTGCTGTGGGGATCGGCCTTGTTATGTTCTTCCTGATCCAGAAGAGAAAATGGTCTGTTCCCAAGGTTATTGGGTGTTCGGCAGTTCTTGGAATTGTTTTGTACGGCATCGTTCCTCAGCTTAGGCCTTTTTGATTGTCTAAATCTTAAAGTTTAGTATAATGCGGTATACTTTGAACTGTCTGGCAAATTTCTTGTTTTACGCAAAAGGGTGTGGTAAAATTATTGGAAACACACATGAAGGTGGAAGAAGATATGGACAGTAATCGTATGAATTACAGCGTACAAAGAGCGGCTGCCGGGGAAGAGAACATCGGAACCGGCCTTCTTATTATGTGCCTGTTGGAAGGCGAGATGACGCTGCAATATCAGGGGGAGCGATACCGGATGAAGCGGGAGGATGTGTTATTGATTAATCCGGGCGTCAGTTATACGATCCGTGATGTGAACCATGCAGTGTATGGGGAAGCCTCATTTTCCATAAGGATGATAACGGAAGTGCTGCAGAGCAATCGTAAATTCTTTTATTGTAATTCGGTGGTGGATAACAGTCATTCCTATCAGGATCTGCGGGACATTTTTTTCCAGCTTACCGTGGAATATATTTCCCGCACACATCAGAGCAGATGTTATATGGACAGTCTGCTCTTAAAACTATTGGATTGCCTTGTGGAACATTATCAGCCTGACCAGAAAGCTATGGAAATATATGAGACTGAAAATGACGCGAGGATGAGAGAAATCATGCAGTATATTATCACTAATCTGGACCAGGAGATCAGTTTGAACGAACTGGCGGAGAAGATGTTCGTATCTGCATCTACATTGTCGCGTATTTTTAAGAAAAATACCGGAGAGTATTTTGCTGATTATGTGATGCAGCTCAGAGTTAAGAATGCTGTAAGTCTTCTGGAGCATTCCGGACAGAATATGCTGCAGATAGCGGTTGCTTGCGGGTTTGCTAATTCTGCTTCCTTTAACAGAGCGTTCCGCAAGATCATGGGAGTAACTCCTACAGAGTATCGGGAAGCATACCAGAGCAGCAGGGAACAAGAAGAGAAAATATCTGCTCCTGAACCGGATATTTGTAAGGAACTAAGGCAGAAGGGGTATGAGTTTGGCAAGAAGGAACGGGAAGAAATGCTCCGTCTCGACCTGAAGAACAATCAGGGGCGAAAGTATCAAAAGCCGTGGAATCTGATGATCAATATCGGCCCGATCTGGGATTTGAATCAGGCTAATGTACAGTTTCATACATTGTATTTAAATGAGCAGCTTCATTTTCAATATATCAGGCTCTGGAATGTTTTTTCCAGAAAAATGATGATCAACAATGGAAAAACGATCGGACAGTACAATTATGATGCGGTTAATCAGGTGCTGGATTTTCTTGTACAGCATCGGCTGAAACCGTTTCTTGATCTGGGACGCAGACCGGATACGGCGCTTCGCTCTTTTAGGAACGAAGTATTTTTTGAGGAACAATATATACCCTTTGAATCCAGAGAAAACTGGGAATGCATGATAGAAGATTTTTTCAGCCATATTGTATCCCGCTACGGGCAGGAAGAGGTATCCGGTTGGGTTTTTGAACTAAGCCGTGATTGCATTCATGGAGATAGTCTGCCTCAATACCGCCTGTATCAGGAGGAACAGTATGATTTTTTCGATGCATGGAGATATCTCTGGCAGACAGTCAAAAAGAAGATACCAGCCGCCAGATTTGGAGGAGTTACAGGGATTGTGGTCAAAGACTGGAAGTTTTTGCTTGACTTTTATAAAAGATGTAATACGGAAAATGTCAGGCCGGATTATGTGTCTTTTCTCATGTTTCCTTATGACGTCCGCAGTAATCAGGAAACACAGACAACGAGGATCCTTTCACAGGATAAGGAATATGAAGAGAACCAGATCCGTGAGATACGGAAGCTGCTGAAACAGACCGGAATGGAAGAAACGCCGCTTTATATTACGGAGTGGAATAATACGATCTCCAACAGGAACTATCTCAATGACAGTTGTTACCGGGCCGCTTATATTGTGAAAAAGGCAGCAGCGATTTCAGAGCAGGTGGATATGTTGGGAATCATGGGCGGAACAGACTGGGTATCCAGCCATATGGATACGGTTGGAATCGTGAATGGCGGAATTGGTCTGCTGACGAAGGACACCATTAGAAAGCCGGCATATTTTGCAGTCGATTTTCTGAATCAGCTTGGAGATTATCTTCTGGCGAAAGGGGAGAATTATATTGCCACCCGGAAGGAAAACGGCGACATTTATATTCTCTGTTATTATTATTCATGGTTCAAAAGAAGTTATTTCCTTGAGGAAGAGGATGTTGATCTGCGGAAATATCATTCTTTAGTATTTGAAGAGGAAGAGCCCCTTCATTTGAATATCCGGCTGGAAAATCTAAAAGAAAGTGGAGAATATTATCTGAAAAAGCGTACTTTAAACAGGAGGCACGGGAGCATACTGAATGAATGGGAAGAGTTTCAGTACGACGTCCGGCTTACAAGGCAGGATGTGAAATATTTGCAGGGAATCAGTTTCCCGACGCTTTCCCAGAGCCGGAAAGTGGTGACAAAGGGGAATCATACGTTGGATATGAAAGTGACCATGGAACCGCATGAGATCAGCCTGATCCATATTTTTTGCAGAACATAAGAAAGCGAGTCTTGAACAGATATGCAGAGCTTCGTTTTGGAGGTATGTCAGCGCATCTGACTAGAATCCTGCTTTAGAATGTGTTTGTGAGAATAGAAAATGAAAAGGACAGCCGCCCGTGCAACAGATGATGTCGATCTGTTGCACGGGCAGTTTTTTTTGTGCATTTTTGAAAAAAATGGACAGGATTTTGAAATTCCTGAAGAGAGAAGAACGGCGTCTTTTGCTAAAATATAACCATCAAATAATTAACAGACCGGTTGTTGATGAAAGGTAAATAAGAAAAAAAGAGGTAAAACAATCATGGAGAAAAAACGCAAAGCCACAAAAGCGGCCACAATCTGTTATGGATTTGGTGATCTGGCTTCTCAGTTTGTATGGACGTATGTGGGATCTTACTTAACCATCTATTACACGGATATCGTAGGTCTGGTGCCAATCGCAGTTTCGGTGATCATGATGCTTGCACGGATCTGGGATGCGGTCAATGATCCGATGATGGGTGCGATCGCAGAGAGAACCAGATCCCGGTTCGGTCGTTTCCGTCCGTACATTGCATTTGGCGCTCCGCTGCTTGCAATTTTCAGCGTACTGACCTTTACGAATCCCTTCGGGGGTAGTTCGGCCGCGGGCGTGATCTGGGCAGGAGCGATCTACATTATAGCAGGAATGTTGTATACACTGGTAAATATCCCGTATGGCGCGCTTGCAGCCGTTATGACGGAAGATGCAGATCAGCGGAACGTGCTGAACACATCCAGAAATATCGGAATGAATCTGGGTATGGTGATCGTAAACGGAGTATCGGCAGGACTTGCCCTGAAATTTTCCGGAGCAGGCGCAGAAGTTGCAAATGGACACGGGTACATGATGGTGGCATTGATCTATGCGATTATTTCTGTACCAATGTTCCTGGTCGTATTCTTTACCTCCAGGGAGGTAGTACAGCCGGTGGGAAATCCGCAGACCTTCTCCTTTAAGGATACGGTCAGTAATCTGGTAAAGAACAAATATCTCATGATCATTACGCTGATCATGGCGCTGCAGATGACCGCTTTCATGGGGAGAATCGCAGTTACCAGCTATTATGTGATCTACTGTTTGGGTTCCTTTACGATGATCGCGCTGATCATGACCATCCCGTCTATCGGCGGCATCATTGGCTCCTTCTTTGTTCCGTTCTTTGCAAAAAAAATCGGAAAAAGAAATGTGCTGATGGGTTCCATGATCATTCAGGGAATCGGATTACTCATCATGTATCTGGCGCCTTTTGACAACATGAAGATGGTACTGGCAGGCGATATCATTTTCGGACTGTTCAATGTAGGTTTTCCAATGAGTTTGTCTATGGTTGCAGATTCTGTGGACTATATGGAATTAAAGGCAGGCGTTCGGACAGACGGCACGGCATATGCAACCTATGGTCTTGCAACAAAATTCGGAAATGCGGTAGGCGGCGCGTTTGGAATTATGATCATGAGCGCGTTCGGATATGTGGCAAATGCCGAGCAGACAGCCGGAGCGCTGAAAGGTATTAATATTACGGTGAATCTGATCCCTGCGATCATCTTTTTCCTTGCGGCGGCAGTATGCCTGCTCTGGAACATGAGTGATAAGGATGCAGATGATATCCGGGCACAGTTAAGAGAAAAATATAAATAAAAAAGGAGACAGAAACATGTATACATATAATAAAAAAGGCCCAAAGCGCGGTGTGGCGCTGTACAGTTATTCCGCTGAATTTGGAATGACAAAGACACTGGAAGACTGCTTTGAGGATCTCTGTGACATGGGCGCCCATGGAGTGGAGATCTTAGCAAACACGCATATTGAAAACTATCCGTATCCTACGGATGAATGGGTGGAAAAATGGTGGCGTCTCTGTGATAAATATGAAATTGTTCCCGTGGAATACGGTAACTGGATCGACTCTCATGTGCTCGGCGGCAGAGATCTGACAACAGAGGAATCTGTGGAGATGTTAAAAAGAGATATCCGTCTGGCACACCGGTTGGGATTTACGGTGATGCGTACCAAGATGCCTGTGATCAACGACCTTCTGGAGCCGGTAAAGAACTGGCGCGAGATCATCAAAGGCGCGCTTCCGCTGGCGGAAGAACTGGGGATCAAGATGTGTCCGGAGATCCATACCCCTTCTAATCTGAAAGGAAAACTGGTTACAGATTTTGTGGATTTTATCAAAGAAACAGAAACGAAGAATTTTGGACTGAATATTGACTTTTCCGTATTTCGTACGGAATTTAAGGAAGGAGAATGGAAGGATCCGAACTATACCCCGAATCAACCGGAAGATATCATCCCGTTACTTCCGTATATCTATTGCTGCCATGCGAAATTTATCAATATGAGCGATGATTTCCAGGAGACGACCATTCCATATCCGGAGATCATCCGAGTGATGCAGGAGCATGGATATGAGGGATATCTTCTCAGCGAATATGAAGGCGCAGACAAATATGATGATGGCTATGAAGTAGGACAGACTTTAAGAAAACAGCATATCATGCTGAAAAATTTATTGGGAGATTAAGGAGGACATTATGGAAAAACAGGTAATTCAGTCAGTTGGTTTCAGAAACAGAAAGGATGAAGCAGGGAACGTAACCGGTTTTCAGTTTAAGGTAAGACTGCCGTATTACAGGGGAATTTTCCTGTCACAGATCCGTCCGGGAACTCTGTATGTAGACGGAGAGAAGATTGAAAAAGAACAAATTGTCTGGAATATCAACGGTGAAGATTATACAAATGAGGAAATGGAAACGGATTTCCAGACACACTGGTCCGTTACGACGCCGGCAGTGTTAAAGGTGAAAAAAGAGGGAGGTTTAAGTCAGGGATATCACGATCTGAAGTATGGCTTCTGTTTTACCTCGTCTTATATGCCGCCGATTGTTCAGGATCATCTTGATCCGGATCAGGAAAGCATGATATTTATGCCGGAATTCGGACACCACGTAAATGAGAGAAGGCTGCTGATCGTATGACCACTGTATAACATATACAGGATTCGGAATGAAAAAAGAAAGCGAGGAATAAAAAAATGAGTAAAAAACTTCCAGTTGGTATTCAGGTGTATGGGTTGAGAGATCTTCTGGAGAATACGCCGGAAAATTTTAAGGATGTTATGCTGAAAGTAAAAGCGATGGGATATGACGGGGTAGAGCTTGCCGGGTTATACGGACTGCAGCCGGAATACATCAAAGAAGTTCTTGACGAAGCAGGACTGGTTCCGGTCAGCGCCCATGTGGCATTTGCGGAAATGATGGAGAATCTGGACCAGATCATTCAGGATTATTCTGCGATCGGTGTGAAATATCTGGTTATGCCATATATGGCAGAGGAATACCGGCCGGTGAATCCGGAAGGGTTTGAGAAGTTTCTTCCGCTTCTGAATGAGGTCGGAAAGAAAATCCATGATGCAGGCATGACATTTTTGTACCACAATCATGATTTTGAATTTGTAAAGCTTCCGGACGGCAGATGGGGGTATGACGCCATGTTTGAGGCAATCCCCCACGATCATCTGATGTCGGAACTGGATACCTGCTGGTGTGATGTTGCAACCGGTCAGGCGGCAGAATTTGTCCGAAAGTATACAGGGCGGATCCCGGTGGTACATCTGAAAGATTACATCAAAAAGGGTGAAGTAAAAAATATGTATAAGCTCATCGGTATTGATACGGATGAAGAGGAAGGGGATACCGGATATTTCGGATTCCGTCCGGTGGGCTTTGGACAGATGGTCTGGGAAGAAATTCTGGACGCATCCGTGGAAGCAGGAGCGGAATGGGTGATCGTAGAGCAGGATGAACACTATGAAACAGATCCGCTGGAATGCGCAGGAAGAAGCCGTGAATACCTGAAAATCCTCGGCTGGTAGAAATGAAAATGAGCAGAAATGATGTAGAAATGATCTGGAAATGATAAGGAGATAAATTGAGATGAAAGAAATCAGAATTGCAATTATCGGAACGGGAATGATTTCCCACAGACATATGACCGTGATCCGGAACCTTCAGGAAAAAGGCCAGGCATTGAAAGTCGTTGCCGCAGCGGAAATTGACAAAAACAAGCTGGAAGCATTTGGAAAACAGTATGGGATACCGGAAGAAAATCTGTATCAGGATTTCCGTGAAATGTTAAAGAGGGACGATATTGACGAGGTAGAAGTATGCGTGCATAACAATCTCCATACATCTGTGGCGACTGCTGTAATGGAAGCGGGATTTGACTGCTATTCGGAAAAACCGATGGCGGCCAGCTATGCGGACGCGAAAATTCTGTACGATGCACAGAAAAAATACGGGAAAAAACTGGCGGTACAGATCAGTTCCATCTATAATCCGCAGACACGGATCGCGAAGAAAATGATCGAAGAGGGAAAACTCGGAAAAGTATACCACGTCAGAAGCGTGGGGCACAGACGGCAGGGACGTCCCGGCTATGATATGCCGTTCTTCAGTCAGGACTTTATCAATCCAAAGGTCGGCGTACACGGTCCTCTCTTTGATCTGGGAATCTACCATCTTGCACAGATGCTTTACGTGCTCGGAATGCCGGAGCTGGAAAGCGTATACGGTTTCCAGTCCTGCGACTATTGGACTGATGAGAGAATCGATAAGATCACACACCGGACTGCCCCGGTGGAAGATCTCGGCGTAGGCATGGCTCGCTTCAAAGGCGGACTGTCCATGGATATTTTTGAAGACTGGGCAATGCATATGGATGAGATCGGAACAAGCTTTATCGCAGGCTCACAGGGCGGCCTGAAATTCATAGACGTGGATACCACAGGAGGCCCGCTGGCAGTCCCCAAGGGCGGCACGATTGTAGGAGGCGGCGCGCTGCAGAATCCAAAGCTGATGTGGTTCGGCGTTGATGCGGACGGAAATCTGTTTGAGAACAAACTGGATTGCGCCATCGGGGATATTACCGGCCAGCAGGAACTGATGCTCCATCCGGAGATGGAGAAGTATAACGATAACCAGCTTCAGTGGTATTCCTATCTCAGGGGAGAACTGGACGATACAACAAGGATTGATTCTCCGTATATCGCAATGCAGACAGCGTTTCTTTCCGAGGGCGTGGTACTTTCCAGCGAACTCGGGCGCAGCGTAACGGCAGAGGAGATCAAAGCGCTGTCTAAATCTATTGCGCTTCGGGAGCAGGAGACTCCTTTTGGAACGATCAAGTACAATTTTGACGAATATAAACCGGAATAAGAATTATGCAGAGCGTAGTCGGTAACGGCGTGCAGTGGGATAGCGCAGGCTGCGCTCTGTATGGAATCGAATGAATGGAGGATGAAAATATGGCAGAAGAAATCCGTATGGCGATCATAGGCCATGGATTTATGGGACATGAGCATGAAAAAATGCTCGGCGATTTTCCGGGGATCAAACTGGTTGGGATCGCTGACAGAGATCCAAAACAATTGGAAGATGTAAAAGATGGAATCAAGAGGTACCAGAGTAATGAAGAACTATTTGCGGATCCGGATGTGGACGTCGTGATCATTGCCGCAAATAATAATCAGCACCATGATCTGGTGATTCAGGCGGCAGAGGCAAAAAAAGACATTATCTGTGAAAAACCTCTGGCGATGAGCCTGAAGGAACTGGATGAGATGGAAGCCGCTGTCCGGGAAAACGGCGTAAAATTTACCGTTCATCAGCAGAGGCGCTTTGATCCGGATTTCCGCACGGCAAAGGCAGTATACGATTCCGGCACGCTGGGGGAGGTGTACGCCATAAAGAATCAGCTTTATGGTTTTAACGGAAACATGCATGACTGGCATGTCCTGGTAAGCGAAGGCGGCGGAATGCTGTATGACTGGGGAGTGCATCTGTTAGATCAGGTATGCTGGATGTTCCCCGGGGCGAAACTGAAAACTGTATTTGCAGATATCCGTAATGTAATTAACAAAGAAGTAGACGATTATTTCAATATCATGCTCCGGTTCGATAATGGTGTAACAGCCACGGTGGAGCTGGGAACATATTATCTGGCGGATAAGGTGCAGGACAAATGGTTTGAGCGGCACTGGTTTGTGGCAGGAAATAAAGGAACCGCTTATGTAGATGGATTCTTTCCGGAAGGAAAGATTGTCCGTACAACCAGCCTGCTGACCAATGTAGGAGGACAAAGGACGATGACTGCCGCTGGCCCGACAAGATCCTTCGGACCGGCGCCGGAAGGAAGGATTGTTACAGAGCCGCTTCCGGAGGTGCATACAGAACACAGAAATTACTTTGAAAACTATGTGAAGGCCTATCGGGGCGAAGAGGAATTTTTAGTAAAGATCCCGGAGGTGCGCAGAGTGTTAAGGCTGATGGACGCTGTGCGTGAATCCGGACGCACTGGCAGATCAATAGATTTTGAATAGAAACGAAAAAGAGAGGGATAAACTGCCCACAGAAGCAGCATCCCTTTCTTTTTTTTGCAAAAAGGGCTCCGCGAGGATGTGATTCTTAATAAATATTAAGGAAAACAGGAGTACAGTTGTAAGGTTCCTGTTTTATGATAGGTACAACGAAGCAAAGGAAGCACAACTGATACAAGGAGGAACATGAGATGAAGATCGAAAAGCCGGCGATGGCAGGGACATTGGAATCCAGCGACTGTCAGGTTACTGTAGAAGCAGGGGAAGGAAAAATTGATTTTTCGCTGGAAAGTGCGGTGATCAACCAGTATGGAAATCAGATCCGGAAGGTTGTATATGAGACATTGGATAACCTGGGAGTACGGGATGTAAGAATCACGATTATTGACAAAGGAGCGTTGGACTGTACCATCAGGGCGCGTGTGGAAGGCGCGGTATTCCGTTCTCTGGGACAGACAGAGCATTTGCCGTGGGGAGGTGCTATCAGATCATGAATCCGAATAAAAAACGATTAAGAAGAACGATGATGTTTTTAAACGCACAGAAACCGGGATTGATCAAGGATCCTTATATTTATAAGCCGGATTCCATTATGTTGGATCTGGAGGATGCGGTTGCGGAAAATCAGAAGGATGCGGCGAGGTTTTCTCTGTATCATGCGCTGCAGGAGATCGATTACCGCGGAGTGGAAAGAGTAGTGAGAATCAACGCCCTGGATACCCCTTATTGGAGAGAGGATATCCGATGCGCCGTAGCAGGCGGCTGTGACGCTATCCGCATTCCAAAGACGGAATGCGCCAATGATGTAAAAATCGTAGAAAGCGCCGTAGAATACGCGGAGAAGGAATTCGGACGTCCCAGGGACAGCGTTCTCATTATGGCGGCGATCGAATCCGCAAGAGGGGTTATGAAAGCTCTTGAGATCTGCGAAGCATCGGAAAGACTGTTTGGAATCGCCTTATCCGGCGGAGATTATACAAAGGATCTTCAGACCCATATTACAGGAACCGGAATCGAGCTGATGGGAGCAAGGCAGAATCTGGTGATAGCGGCCAGGGCGGCAGGAATCCAATGCTTTGATACGGTATACACGGATCTGAACAATATGGACGGCTTCCGCCAGGATGTGCAGAACATTCATCTGATGGGATTTGACGGAAAATCCATTATCAATCCACGCCAGATCAACATTGTACATGAAATCTTCACCCCATCTGAAAAGGACATCATATTTGCTGAAAAGGTAGTGAAGGAAATTGATTCAAAGAAAGCGCAGGGAATCGGCGTATTTACTGTAGACGGCAAAATGATCGACATTGCGTTTTATGACGGGGCTAAAAGAACGATCGAGCTTGCAAAGGCTTCAGGTGTGTATAAGGGGGATTTGTAAAATGAGAAACGCAGCAGGAAGAGAGATACCGGATGAGATTCTGGAAATTACAGGAAAAGAAGTATTTCACGGAAACCATTATTATGACGGCTATGAATACAAAAAGGACGGCCCCAGGACAAAATGCGTGATCAACTCTAACGGAAGCAAGCTGGTGGACAGTATTCATGAGGTGTTGGTAAAGTGTGGGATTAAAGACGGCATGACGCTTGGCTTCCATCATCATTTCAGAGAGGGAGATTTCATTGTAAATATGGTCATGGAGGAAGTCCACAATATGGGGATCAAGGACATCACCATCTGCGCCAGCTCTCTCGGCAAAGCCCATGACCCGATCGTGCCTTATATTGAAGACGGAACAATTACCAATATCCAGTCCTCCGGCGTGCGGGGAAAAATCGGAGAAGCGATCTCCAACGGAAAGCTGAAGGGACTTGCGATCATGCGTTCTCACGGCGGACGGGTGCGCGCTATCGAGTCCGGTGAAACGAGGATTGATATTGCTTTTATCGGAGCGCCTACCTGTGACGATTACGGCAACTGTCGGGGAATCGGCGGAAAGAGTAACTGCGGAGTGCTGTCCTATGCGATGGTAGACGCGGATTATGCAGATAAGGTAGTGGCGATCACTGACTGCCTTGTTCCGTTCCCCAACTTCCCGGCTCATATCAGCATGACAAAAGTGGATTACGTTGTGGTTGTAGATGAGATCGGCGACCCCAAAAAGATCGCGACAGGGGCCGCGAAGCCTACAACAGATATGAGAAAGCTGATGATGGCGGACTACTGTACAAAATTTGTTGTCAATACCCCTTATTTTAAAGATGGTTTCTCCTATCAGACGGGTGTGGGCGGAGCCTCCATCGCTTCGACGATCTCTCTTGCAAAGATCATGAAAGAGCGAAACGTGAGGATGAAATTCGGAGTGGGAGGCCTGACTAAACCCATGTGCGACCTGCTGATCAACGGCCAGGTGGACTGCCTTCTGGATACGCAGGATTTTGACCTGGATGCTGTGGAATCAGTAAAAAGCCTCAACCATTTCCGCATCAGCGCCGGGGAATATGCAGACCCGTTCAACAAGGGCGCAGTAGTAAACAAACTGGATTTCGTAATTCTGGCCGCATTGGAGGTTGATGTTAATTTTAACTGTAATGTAGTCGTAGGCTCCGACGGAATGATCACCGGAGCGCAGGGCGGCCATCCGGACACGGCGGAAGGAGCGAAATGCTCTATTGTCATTGCACCTCTTCTTCAGGGAAGAATTCCGGCGATCTGTACAGACGTCACGACTGTCACAACGCCCGGAGAAAGTGTGGACGTAGTTATTACCGATTATGGCATTGCGATCAATCCCAGAAGACAGGATCTGATCGAGGCCATGAAGGATGTGGATCTTCCGTTTAAGACCATTGAGGAGCTTCGGGACATTGCCTATTCCATTGCGGGAGAGCCGCAGAGAGTACAGTTCGGGGACAGAGTTGTAGGAATTATCGAAAGCCGTGACGGAACTATTATGGATGTTGTACGACAGATAAAACCATTTGAATTTGCGGAGGCAGAGTGATACCTTAAAAAAGAGGGGCAGGTGATTCCTTACTGAGGAACCGCTGCCCTTCTTTGCTCATTGGTACTACAGAGAAGATCATGTCCGGTTAGTGATCGGGAACACCGGTCAGACATTCGTGGAGGCGTCCTTTCTTATTTCCTTATAGGAAATATTTTTCTTACAGGAAATATTCAGGGAAGGAACCGATATCCCAGTCCCCGTACAGTAATGATATGTGCGGGATTCTGGCGGTTATCCTCGATTTTGCTGCGGAGACGGTTAATGTATACCATGATCGCATTGTCATCAATAGCCACCGTATTTCCCCATACGTGCTCATAAATCATATCCTTTGTGAAAACCTGCTGGGGATGTTTCATAAACAGCAGAAGAAGCGTCCCCTCCTTGGAGGAAAGGATCAGTTCCTCTCCGTTTTTGTAAAAACGCATGGTAGAGGTATCATAAGTAAAAGGACCACATTTAAGGGTATCCGGATTGTCAAGGATCATGTTCTTGTTTCTGCGGATCAGGGCCTTAACCTTGGCGCCAAGTACAAGAGGGCGGAACGGCTTTGTGATATAATCGTCAGCGCCGAGGGATAACCCGTAGAGGGAATCGTAGTCCTCATTTCTTCCGCTTATAACCATGATCGGAGTAGAGATCCCCTGACCGCGGATTGTTTTAATGACGTCAAAGCCTTCCATATCACCCAGCATAATGTCCAGCAGGATAATATCAAATGTATGTGTTTTAATGATGGCTAATGCCTCCGAACCGGAATGGACAACCGTGGTTTCCAGATCATTGCTGCGCATTACCTTTTCCAGAAGCCTGCAGATTGCCGGGTCGTCGTCTGCGATCAGTACTTTATCTGCCATGAATCAATCCCCCAAAACATAGAATATTATACAAAAAGCTTACTCTTATAGAATAAAAAGCTTACTCTTATAAAAGCCTTCGTCTATAGAATAAAAAGCCTATGCTTATAGAATAAAAGCGCTTTCTCTTATAGAAAAAACGTAACAACAATATTATAATAAAAATCAGGGAATCTGTAAAGAAATTAACGAAAGAAATCAGAGGAAGAAATGAATGGAAAAAGGAATCGAACCGGAGCAGAGAAGAGTGAGGCTTCTTGTGATCTTACAGCTCAGTATTATAATGATCTATTTGATCAGCGCCGCATCCAGGGTATGGATAGAATATCGTGAAACCCTGGTTCAGAACCAGAAGGAGCAGATGCTGATCACCGCTGAGATTCTGGGTGAAAATATGGGAATTACCCTGCAGGAATATGAGAATGAACTGGAATTTCTAGGCTCCATTTCCGGTGAAGACGGATGGGAGGGGGGAATTTATGAACAGTTCCTGAATATACAGAACAGCTTTGCCTGTAATATCCTTCAGGAGGATGAGAACGGAGCACTCCGGGCATGTGTTTATGATACGGCGCTGAAGGCCCCGATCCTCGTTTCAAAAACAGGTGAAAACAAAAGTATCTGGCAGTATGAAGATGAGAAGGGAAAGAAATACCTGGTATTCAAGGAAGAATTGGACAGTGGAAAGAAACTCTGCCTGGCAGTGGACGCGGAAAAATACTACGAAAAACTGATTTCGGATATTCATATCGGAACTAACGGATATGTGATGATCAAGAACTCATCAGGGCGGATCCTGATGCATCCGGAGCCTGAACAGTGGGGGATCATGGTTATTGAGGGGCGCAGGGAGATGTACCCCGATCTGGACTATTCCAGCCTCGAAGAGATGGTAAAGGAGCAATGCAGCGGAAACAAAGGTATTTCCGAATATTATTCTTACTGGTGGACAGATCCGGAGCTTCCCAGAGTAAAAAAGATCAGCGCCTATGCGCCTGCCACCATCGGAGAAGATTTCTGGGTGGTCAGCGCGGTGATCGACTATGATGATTTTTACAGTCCGATCGTTGAGGGAATGAAGAAAATAGGATTTCTTTTTATAAGCGGCCTTCTTCTCCTGTTTGTTATGATCTTTTTCATAGGAAAGCTGTTAAATGACCGGAGAAAGGCGTCCAAAGAGATCGTTTATCTGCGGGAATTGAACTCTCTTCTGGAAGAGGTTCAGCAGGGAGAGGAAAGAATCGCCCATCAGCAGAGGCTGCAGATCATGGGGACAATGACGGGAGGGATCGCACATGAGTTTAACAATTTTCTGACTCCGATCATGGGATATGCGGAGCTTTTGATGCTTGAACTGGATGAGGAATCTGATGAATATGACAGCGCCAGGGAAATTTATGAGGCGTCCGAAAAAGCCAAGGACGTCATAAGGCAGATTTCGTCCCTGAGCAGACGGAATGTAGAGACCGTATATAAGACGATCCCTGCGGACAAAATGCTTCAGAGAGTTTCCAAAATGGTGGAATCCGTTTGCCCGGCCCATGTCCACATGAAAAGGGAGCTGCAGGTTCAGGGAATATCGATTCTTGGAAATGCCACCCAGCTTAATCAGGTAATCCTGAATATCTGCGTAAATGCAATTTATGCCATCGGGAAAAAGGAAGGGGAACTGATCCTGCGGGCGGAAACCGTTGAGAAAGAGACGCTGGAACACATCCCTGCTCTGGAGGCGTCGCAAATATCCAAAGCATGGAGCCGTTACCTGCGGATCGATATAGAAGATAACGGATGCGGAATGACTCAGGAAACGTTAAAGCATATTTTTGACCCGTTTTTTACCACAAAGAAGGCGGGAGAGGGAACCGGACTGGGACTTTCTCTGGCTGAGCAGATCGTCCATTCCCATAAAGGGTATCTTTATGCGGAAAGTGAAGTGGGAAAGGGAACAACCTTTACGGTTTTTCTTCCGGTTCTGGAAGCGGATACGGAGGAAACTCTGCTCGGGGAAAGGCAGCAGGAGGATCTCCGGATCCTGATAGCGGATGATAATGCCAAAATATTAAAGCTTCTGGAACGGAATTTTGCAAGGATCGGCCTTCAGATAACCGTATGCAGGACAAACGGGGAACTACAGAAGATTTTAAAGGAAAGGAAGATCAATGTTCTGGTCATCGACGAGACTCTTGAGGACGGAGACGGTGTGGATTCCTGTATGGCGATGCAGGGAAAATATCCGGATATCCTGAAGATCATGATGGCGGACCAGATTACAAGAGAAATAGCGGAAGCAAAGCAAAAAAGAGTGATCGACGGATACGTGGAGAAGCCTGTGTCAGATACCACGATTCTGGAGGCAATCCGAAGCTGCCGGGAAAGCTGAGCAGTAAAAGCCCGGCAGCAAAAAAACAGTAAAAAAGCCAGCAGTAAAAGCCCATCAGTAAAAAAGCCAGCAGTGCAAAGCCCGGCCTTAACATGTTTAAAGCGCTTTCTTAATGAATTGTAAGGAAGAAAGCTTAGGCATGTAAGGTTGGGCTTTTATACTATAACCATCAGCTAAAGAAAAAAGAAAAGGAAACGGAGGAAACACATCATGAACGAGACAATGCTGGCTCTTTTGGGCTTTGCGACCATCATTCTGATCATTGCTTTGCTGCTGAAAAACGTGACGGTTCCGGCGCTGGCTTTTATCGGAGTATCAACAGTGACAGCGGCCATTCTGGTGGCTACCGGGACATTTACCATCGCGGAGATGGGAGATTTTATCAGCGCAGGCGTAGCGGGCGTACATTCTACCGCCGCCTTATTCATCTTTTCCGTATTATTCTTCGGGATCATGACCGATGCGGGAATGTTTGACAAAATAATCAATGCATTAATGAAAAAAGTGGGAAACAACGTAGTAGGAGTTGCTATGATGACCTGTATCATCGCTATGATCGGACATCTTGACGGCGGCGGCGCGTCAACCTTCCTGATCACAATACCGGCAATGCTACCTGTATACAAGCGTCTGAAAATGCGTCCGACAACCCTGCTTCTGATCTGTGTAACTGCAATGGGGGTTATGAATCTGCTTCCATGGGGCGGACCGACCATGCGCTCCGCTACGGTACTTGGAATAGATCCAAACCAACTGTGGATGCAGCTTTTGCCCATGCAGGTCGTGGGAGTTGTGATCGCCCTTGCAACTGCTTTTATCTGGGGAAATATTGAGAAAAAAAGAGGCGCAGGTACGTCGGCAGACGCTGCTGAGACGGAGGTTGCAGCAGAAGAAGCGGCAGGCGAAGCAGGCAGCACAGAGCTTGGAGATCTGGCAAGGCCGAAGCTGTTCGGGTTTAACATCATCCTTACTCTGATCGTTATCGTATGTCTGATCTTCCTGAAGGTACCGTCTTACTACACATTTATGATCGGCTGTGCGGTGGCTCTTTTTGTCAATTATCCGGGTGCGAAGCTGCAGAATAAGATTATCAAATCACATTCCGGCCCGGCGCTTATGATGGCCTCCACTATCCTTGCCGCAGGCGTGTTCCTCGGCGTTCTGGAAGAAAGTGAAATCATGGTACATATGGCAAATGTACTTGCCGGTTTTATTCCGCAGTCCATGGGACGCTTCCTTCCGTTGATCATCGGAGTTCTGTCTGTACCGCTCACTCTGATGTTCTGTACAGACTCCTATTTCTTTGGTCTTCTTCCGGTGCTTATCGGAATCGGAGACGCGTTTGGAGTGGATCCGGCGCATACCGCAATCGCAATGGTTGTCTGCAGAAACTGCGCGACCTTTATCAGCCCGGTGGTTCCGGCAACTTTCCTTGGGGTAGGCCTTGCGGGAGTGGAAATTAAGGATCATATCAAGACAAGCTTCTTATGGATCTGGGGAGTCAGCATTGTCTGCCTGATCGCAGGAGCCCTCCTTGGTGTGCTGCATTTCTAAAATAAAACTAAGAAATGGAATGGAATGATAAGTGTTGGCTGAAAGCTTTATATATAAAGGTGAAGGCATAGGATAAACATAGGATAAAGTTACAAAAGTATTTATATAGGGGCTGTCGGTTAATATCTGCTTTTGATCCCTGACATATAAGAAAGAGAGCATCCTATAAAATCCAGGATTTTATAAAAACCCGGATTTTTATGGGACGCCCTCTTTCTTTGCCCTTTATTTTTTGGCGAAAAAGTCTCTTATCTGAATATTCGGGAACTGCTCCCTGCGTCAGCCCGCCTTGCCGATGGTGACGGTGATGGTTCCCAGCGCTGCCCCCGTAAAGGTTCCTGTGGGCGCTCCGCTCAGTGAGAAATAAATATCTGCCGTATTGTTTGCGCTCCAGTATTCTTCCAGCAGGGAGCTTCCCTCAGACTCTCCGGCGCCGGAGGATCCGGCAGAGCCTGACTGGTCTGTAGAAGAAAAGCTTCCGGTTACTTCGGCCAGTCCGTTTTCGGCAGTGTCCTTCGTGAATGTATAAGAAACCTCCACAGGCACGCTGCTGTCATTTGTTATAAGAATCCTGCCGCCGTCGTCGTCAGAGTTGCCTGACGCGTCTACAGAATGCCATGTACCTGCTTCATAGCGAAGGGTATTTGGATTCCAATAGCTGTCGCCGTAGGCAAAGGACATGGAACCCCATTCCATGGATACGGAAATCATCTCATGATAATCGCTCTTTACAATGACCGTGCCGTAGCCGTCAGATGCGGACAGAGTGCTGCCGTAACTAATTGCATCTCTGGAAATTTCCGTCGCTTTTCCGGAGTTGTCTACCGCATAATACTGATATTCCGCATAACTGAGACTGCTGTCATTTTTAATGATCTGCAATAAAAGAGTCTGGGAGCCATCGCCGCTGATACTCGCTTCGCCGCCGGTATACATGCCTCCCGTAAGGCAGATGGAACTGGAAGCGATCCGGGATAGGGATATATACAGGCCGTATTGCTCTCCTTTGATATAGCCGTTGCTGATCGTCAGCACAGTGCCGTAGTTCGTATCGTTTACCTGCAGACCGATTCTGCTTCCGGTAATTGTTCCCCCTGTAACAGCAACGCTGGGGAAGCCCGTAAGACTCAATCCAACCTCGCCTGAGATATCTCCGCCGCTGATGATGAGGCTGCCGTTGTCGTATCCGGATGCTATGCTTGCGGATATTCCGGCGCTTGTGCCGGAAATCGTGCCGCCGCTGATCTGAACATCTCCGTTGTCCACAACGACTCCTACCCACGCCTGAATGGTACAGCCGTTTTTGATCTCCACAGATCCGCCTCTTACTAACAGACCACGTCCAAAACGATCAGCATTGGCGCTGATTTCGCCACTGTTTAAGATCGCGGTTCCGCTGCTGACTTCGATTCCATAAGCATAACCAGATAAGACGCAGATTTTGCCGCTGTTCATGGTAAAGCTGCCTCCCAGTACCCGGATGATTCCCTGATTACTGAAGGAGCCGGAGATGGTATACGGTCCGTTTTCGGAAGCAGCGCTTTCCAGGATAATGGATTCGCCCTCGCTGACTGTCAAAGATTTGGAAGCGGTAACATCGGAAAGCAGTGTGACCGTCGCGGAGGTCCCCCCGGCGCTTTGCGTCTTTGCCTCATCCCATGCCGTGGCGAGATCGCCGTAATAAGTTATTTTTCCGCTCACGGTCACAGACGCGACAATGGTTCCCGTTGCCTCTGCACCGCAGACGGTACAGATTCTGTTTTCATCCCATATGTGAGCCTGCGTCACAGAACCGCCGCAGACGGTACAGGTTCCGGTATGAGTTTCTCCGTCTCCGTTGTCTTTCCAGCCTGTACCGCTGTGATCTTCAGTCTCCACACATCCGCAGATGGAGCACTTCCTGCTGTGTGTCGCTTCGTCCCCGGCATCTGTCCAGTCTCCAAACTCATGGACACATCTCTTTACAATTACCGTGCCTGTGATGACCTGGTTGCCTACAAACCGCTCCGCTTTCTCGCCCTCCGGTGTATAATAATCACAATACTCAGCCAGGATCTGATCCATATTGTAAGTGGATGAAGAAATAGTAAACACTCCGGAGGAATACGTACCTCCGGAGAGGAGGGCACCGCAGCCTTTGTCTAACTTCAGTGCAATACTCTCACCCGTAATGGTGCCGCCGTGAATCTCAACACTGCCGCCTCCGCGCGCGTAGACGGCTGCTGCGTCCGACAAAATACCCTCAAGTTGCTCTTCGTAAATGGAACCGCCGTTTATGATGGCTTTGCCGCCTTCTACCGCCGCCACGCCGTAAGATCCCTTGGCAGAAACGGCACGGATTGTACTGCCCTCGTCGATCTGAGCTGTTCCGGTGTCGTACACGCAGACAGCGGAATTCCCGCTGGAAGCGGTCTCGACCGTACCGCCTGTCATAACAAAGACGCCGCCGCTGACTCCCACGGCATTGCTGCCGCCGGAACCCTGACTCACCGTACCGCTGGTCAGTGTCAGCGTTCCTCCGGTAATCGTGATCAGACCGCCGTTTGATACATTGACATTTCCGGAGAGGGTGTACGTTTCTCCGTTTTCTCCCTGCGCGCTGGACAGGATGATGGCGTTGCCTTCCTCCACGGTCAGAGCCTCCCCCAGCGCTACATTCTGAAGCAGAGTAAGCTCCGCAGGCGTTTGTGCGCTTCCCCTTTCCTTTGCGTCCGCCCACGCTTCCCCAAGGGTTTCCCAGAAGATTTTCCTGTCATTTGCCGTTACGCTGGCATAGAACGTTTTGCCGCAGTTCTGACAGGTTCCGTTTATCAGGTTGTCATGGGCGCATTCCGTGACGGTCACAGAAGCCGCAGCGCTTTGTACCTTGTACCCGCTGCAGTCTACCACACAGTAATACTGACCGGTCTCGCCGCCCCGCAGTCCGGTGGGCAGGGTCAGAGAAGCGGACGTGCTTCCCGAATAACCGCCCTCGCTGTCGGAAAGCATTTGATCCGTGCCTTCAGCCCCGGCGCCGACCCGATACCATTGATAAAAAACCTCCGCGGCGTCCCCGGACAGCTCCGCCTGAACGCTCAGTACCGCATCATTACTGCTGTATCCATAAGTCAGCTCCAGATCGGAGGGGGCGCTTACGCTTTTGACAGGAATGCTCCTGATGGAAATCGATGCGCGGCCGGCAAGCTGTCCGCCCTGATTCAGACTTTCTGTAATGTAGCATTTGTCCGTCTCATTATAGTACAGGAGTCCGTCCCCCAGTATACTGGAAAAGGCGTTCATTGAATAAATGCCCCCCAGATAGGCGCCGCCGGACAGCGCAGCCTTCACTGTGCTGTAATATAAACTCAATGCATAAGTCGAGGCGCCCTGAAGGGTTCCGTTCGTGATGGATACGCTTGCATTGCGGTAGGCAAGGACTCCGATCGTTCCTGTAATGCTGCCGCCATGGACGGTCAGGCTGCCATCGCCAGTTACGAAAATACCACTGTCTCCTTCGCTTTTTGCATAGCCGCTTTCCATGATCAGGGATGCTCCTTCACGGATATTGATCGCGTTGCCAAGGGCATTGGTTATGCTTCCTGTCTGACTGCTGCTGTCAAGCAGCGTCATCTGACAATTTGTCAGACGCAGAATCGTATTATAGTAACTGTCGCCGCCGGGATCGCCGTACTGGTTGGCGTAGTTACTTAATGTATACCCGTTCAGATCCAGTGTGATCTGTCCGCCCGAAACCTCAATAATAGGAGCGGTACTGCAGTCTTTCAGCAAGGTAATCGTCGCCCCGCCCTCCGCCGCACAGGCGGCGGAAAACGCGTCTGTCGGATTTTCGTAATACGATATTTTATTGCCGGCCGTTACCCTTGCAACATCATTTTCTCCCTGTTGGTCAATTGTAACAGTGATCCGTGGAAGTTCCGCACCTTCCCCAACGGTCAGCGTACAGGAGGCGCCGTCTGTCAGAACCGCCGTTTCCGGCAGTACCGGAACGTAAGTATAACTACTGCCTGCCGCCGATGCATCCGAGGAAAAGGTTCCTCCGGCGCTGGCTGCGGCATCAAGCTCCCATGTGATTCCCGTTAATGTGAAATTAACGGTTTCCGTTTGCGGTGTATCCGTGATCTCCGCCGCGTGGACTGTCGCCGCCGGAAGGACAACATCCAGAAAAGAGGTCTGTATGTCTGTTTCGGAGCCTTCCTCCATCAGATTTTCCGGCTCCGCAGCAGCTTTCATGCCGTCCTCCTGCCCGTTTTCGGAATGCGCCTGCGGTTCTGCAGGGGAACTGTCAGCCGCTGGAGTTTCGGGCTGTGCCTGCGAGTCTGTTACATTGCCGTCAGACTGCGAAGCCTCCGGCGTTGTCTGCGGATCCGAAGTGCTGCCATCCGTCTGCGAAGCCTCTGGCGTTGCCTGCGGCTGCGATGTGTTGCCGTTATCCGGCGGAGCCTCGGACTGATCGCCTGCTTCGGCGCCATCCTTTGCTGTATTTTCCGGCCCTGTGGGCTCTGGATCCTGCACGGGGGATGTTTCCGCAGGCAATTCCAGTGTGACCGTTAAGCTGTCGGGCAGAGTAATCTCTGATTCTGCCGAGCCGATTGCCAGCGTCTGCGTCAGGATGTCGCTTGAAAGTTCTGCAAAAGCAGTGATTTTCCCTGTCTTTTCGCTGACAGCATCTGTTTCTGAAAGGCCGGAAACCGGAATGCTGCTTCCCACCAGAACAGATGTCAGCACAAGCGCCGCTATCCGCCGTAATTTCCTTTTAATTTTTTTCATTCTGCTATTGCTCCTGTTCATTTACAATGTATTTTTACTTCTATCTGATTTTGTTTTTAATAATATTTCTTAAATTATAGCAAACGCTTTTTGAAAAAGCAACTGAACGAAAGTATAGTCCAGCAATGACGCTTAAAAAATATAGAGAAATAGAAAAGAACAAAATATTGCTGTTTTGAGAAAACTTCGGTATAATTTATAATGCAATCGTGAGAGTGCAAAGCACAGAACAATCGACTTTTATTAATAAAAAGTTCCGGACAGCGGCTGAGCAGAGGGGCAAGCTTGCTTGTGCAGATGCTCAGACATTGGCCGGGCTGACCGAAGAAAGAGGAATAATAAATGCATACAATTACAATTGACAACCATTTGAAACAGCTTTGGCCTGATGCTGTTCTGGGCTGCGTCCAGTGTAAGGTAACGGTACAGGAAAGTCCCGGGGAATTGCTTCAGGAAATCGAAGCCTGTTCAAAAAGTCTCAGGGAAACCATCGAAAAAGTCCCCGATCTGCCTAAACGCGATAAAATCGCTCAGACCAGGAGCGCTTATAAGGCGTTTGGCAAGGAGCCAAGCCGTTACCGCAATTCTGCGGAGGCTATGTGCCGCAGGATCCTGCAGGGGAAGGGGCTTTATCAGATTAACAACGTGGTGGAATGCAACAATCTGTTTTCTATTAAAAGCGGTTATTCATTAGGAGCTTATGACGTAAATAAGATCGACGGGGATGTGGTGTGGAAGGTGGCGGAAGAAGGCGCGCATTATCAGGGAATCGGCAAGGATCAGATCAATGTGGAATTTCTTCCTGTATTTTCAGACAGTCAGGGTCCCTTCGGCAACCCGACCAGCGATTCTGTCCGGACAAGGATTACGGAAGAAGCCCGGGAGATCCTGATGGTTATTTTCGGCTTTTCAGGAACTGATCATATGGAAGAGGATTTGAAGGAATTATGCTCCCTTTTGGAAAAATACTGCAATGGACGGGAGTTTGAGACGGCGATTATCGTATAATTGCCCATTGCGGTTTTTACGGAAACAGACTATAATAAAACGATAAAGAATTGGAGGAGATTATTATGAAACTGTACGACAGCGGTATTTATCTGGTAAACGGCAGAGATATCGTGGAGGAAAGCAATGCTTCCCTGCCCGTATCCAAAGAAGCAGCAGCCAAAAACACGATTGCCTACGGTATTCTGGAAGCGCATAATACTTCCGGAAATATGGAGAAGCTTCAGATCAAATTTGATAAACTGACTTCTCACGACATTACGTTCGTAGGTATTATCCAGACAGCGCGCGCATCAGGACTGGAGAAGTTTCCGGTACCTTATGTGTTGACAAACTGCCATAACTCCCTCTGTGCGGTAGGAGGCACTATCAACGAAGATGACCATATGTTCGGACTGACCTGTGCTAAGAAATACGGCGGCGTCTATGTTCCGCCTCATCAGGCCGTTATCCATCAGTTCGCCCGTGAAATGCTTGCAGGCGGCGGCAAGATGATCCTTGGCTCTGACAGCCATACACGTTACGGCGCTCTGGGAACCATGGCAATGGGCGAGGGCGGACCGGAGCTTGTGAAGCAGCTCCTTTCCCAGACCTATGATATTAATATGCCGGGAGTGGTAGCGATTTACCTGAAAGGGGAACCCCGTCCGGGTGTGGGACCGCAGGACGTTGCCCTTGCAATTATCGGCAAAGTATTTGCCAACGGCTATGTAAAGAATAAAGTAATGGAATTTGTAGGCCCCGGCGTTGCCGCATTAAGCGCTGACTTCCGTATCGGCGTGGATGTTATGACTACAGAAACCACATGCCTGTCCTCTATCTGGCAGACTGATGAGAAAATTGCGGAATACTATGAAATCCACGGAAGAAGCGAAGAATACAAAGAATTGAAGCCGGGCGAGATCGCATACTATGACGGCTGCGTTGAGATCGACCTTGGCGAGATCAAACCTATGATCGCTATGCCGTTCCATCCAAGCAACACCTATACCATTGACGAATTAAAAGCAAATCTGGACGACATTCTTGCTGATGTTGAGAAAAAGGCTCAGGTAAGTCTGGACGGTAAGATTCCCTTTACCTTAAGGGATAAAATTGTAGACGGTAAGCTGTATGTGGAGCAGGGAATCATCGCAGGCTGCGCAGGCGGCGGTTTTGAAAATATCTGCGCGGCAGCGGATATCTTAAGAGGCTCCAGCATAGGCGCGGATGCGTTTACATTAAGTGTTTATCCGGCAAGTACGCCGATTTATATGGAACTGGCTAAGAACGGCGTTCTGGCTGACCTTCTGGCTACAGGTGCTGTAGTGAAGACTGCATTCTGCGGCCCGTGCTTTGGCGCAGGCGATACTCCTGCCAATAATGCGTTCAGTATCCGCCATACGACCAGGAACTTCCCCAACCGTGAAGGCTCCAAAATCCAGAACGGTCAGATTTCTTCAGTTGCGCTGATGGATGCCCGTTCTATTGCGGCAACGGCTGCAAACAAGGGCTTTTTGACCTCTGCGGAAGAATATACCGGAAATTATACGAATCAGAAATATTTCTTTGATAAGACCATTTATGAGAATCGTGTGTTTGACAGCAAGGGCGTTGCGGATCCCAGCGTTGAGATCCAGTTCGGCCCGAATATTAAAGACTGGCCCAAGATGGCGCCGCTGGCAGAGAATCTGGTATTGAAGGTAGTTTCTGAGATCCATGATCCGGTTACTACTACGGATGAGCTGATTCCTTCCGGTGAAACCTCATCCTATCGTTCCAATCCTCTTGGACTGGCTGAGTTTACTTTATCCAGAAAGGATCCGGCTTATGTGGGACGTGCCAAAGAGGTTCAGAAGGCGCAGCAGGCAATACAGGACGGCGGATGTCCGGTAGAGGCTCTTCCGGAGCTGGCGCCGGTGATGGATACCATCCATACGCAGTTCCCGGAGGCCGGAGAAGGAAACTTAGGCGTAGGAAGTACGATCTTTGCCGTAAAACCAGGTGATGGCTCTGCCCGTGAGCAGGCTGCCTCCTGCCAGAAGGTTCTCGGCGGCTGGGCAAACATTGCTAACGAGTATGCCACCAAGCGTTACCGCTCCAACCTGATTAACTGGGGAATGCTTCCGTTTTTGATTCCGGAGGGAGAGCTTCCGTTTGCAAACGGCGATTATCTCTTCTTCCCGGGAATACGCAGGGCAGTGGAAGAGAAGGCAGAGGTTATCAAAGGATATGTGGTAAAGGATGGCGCTCTGAAGGAATTTGAAGTAACTCTCGGCGAACTGACGGATGATGAACGCGAGATTATTTTGAAAGGATGCCTGATCAACTATAATAGGAGGTAACTCCATAAGAAGTTCGCAAAGGGACCGAAGCCCCGGTCCCTCTGCACACCCTTCGGGCTTAATAAGCCGCCTGAGCGTTTCAGGACGGCAGGTGTTTCAGAAGAGAGAAAACAGCTAATATGTCGATGAGCTAATCTTGAAGTGATAAGTGCAACGATGTACTGGACAGACGTATCCGGATATTTTCCGGATGCGTTTTTTATTCGCTTATGGGTCTAATACCCCGCTGCTTGCAGCGTTCTAAAAAAGAAACCAGGAGCGGATACCCCGTTGCTTGCAGCGGGGTGGTTCACCGAAGCGTAGTTATGTAAGCATACTTTGGACAACGATAAACAAACGAATTATATGTGTAGACCGTCACTCTCTGCACCGAAAGATTCAGCATCCGAAAGGGTGCTTTTTCTTTTGCGCATGAGCGGCGGACTATGGAGGTGAGAAATTGAACAAGAAATTTTTAAAGCATTACATGACTACGGAACCAAAAACAACAGAGCAAAATACATCTTTCTGGTAGATAATGAAAATATCGCAATGAACATTGTTGCCAGTGGGTATCTGGCAGTCACATTGATACCAGACAACGACGCATACTACTCCATTGATTCATTTTTAATGTATATGAACGAGATTGCCTTTATGGGGAAATGCTGCAGTGATTATTGTTATGTTCCGGCCTGCGCTTCAAAAAAAGCAAACGATATTTTAGAAGCATATTTTAAACAGGAATATCTACAGTTTCGGGCAGGCTGGACATTATTTAAAAATAAAGAATATCTTGAAAAAATGGAGAATCAAAAAGAATTGAAAGCCATCTTATCCGACTTTATTATGAGGTTTGAGCGGAAACCGTCAGAGCAGCCGGATTTAAACCGTTTTCACAAATTTAATGAACAGGGAAAGCGAATCGGTGTATTGGATATGGAGATTGTCGATTATCTGATACAGACGATTCCTTTTTTTATTATCGGCAGTACACCATATATTTACTGTCATGGCTATTACCAGGAGGATTCCAACGGTATTCTGTTGAAATCCCATATACAAAAACTTTTGTTTCGTGATTGCATTAAAAGCAGCACAATACAAAGTATTTACAATTTACTGGTGAGCCAGCCGCAGATTCAGAAAAAATTTTTGATGATTAAAGGAAAAGGCGGCACAGGAAAATCAGTGGCAATAGCGTTGATTCAGCACATTGTTGGAATAGAAAATTGTTCCAGTATTTCCCTTCAAGATTTAAACAAACGATTTTATGCTACCGGTTTATTTGGGAAACAATTAAATGCCTGCGCAGATATTCCCTGTACAGCTATGCAAAGTGTAGATATTATCAAAAAAGCTGTTGGGGAGGATACCTTACTTTATGAAAAAAAGGGGCAAGACCCGACACAATTTCACAGCTATGCAAAGCTGCTGTTTTCCGCCAACGAAATGCCGCTGAATCTGGATGACAAAACAAATGCGTACTATCGCCGTTTACTTGTACTGGATATGAACCGTTTGGTTTCAGCGTCAGAAAAAGATACCATGCTGAAAGAAAAAATATACAAAGAAGCAGACTATGCAATTCACATGGGAATTGCCGCATTGAAACAATTATATGCAGATAATCATTTTTGCGAATCTCTTCACAGCCGGGAATGTATTGAGGCGCTTTATCGTTCTGCTGACAGTGTAAAAGCATTTCTGGATGAAAAAATATGTCGGCAAAAAGGAGCAAAACTAAGGCGAAGCGAGCTGTATCAGCTTTATACAAAGTTTTGTGAGGAAAATGATCGGCAGGCACATGGTAAATCTGTATTTTTCCGCATGATGTCAGACAAAGGATACACTCTTAAACGGGACTGCAACGGTTTCTATTATGATAATCTTTCGCTGAAGGATGAGGATTTTGTGAAAGTTG
>JAUNGB010000039.1 GCA_030524715.1 Eubacteriales bacterium
CCATTTAGTATTTTTGAATAAGTCATATCGTTTTCTGCAAACGTAAAAATCTCCGGGCAATCAGCTTCCGGACAGGCAGACAGACGTACAATTTCATCCCAATCTTTCGCAGTTTGTCCCAAACCATGTAAAAAAACTGTTTTCATACTCTTATTCCCTTCTGTTTCATTTGTTATTAGATTCGCAGCAAAACTCATTGGTTTGCCTATGAGATGAAAGCCACTTTTCTTTGGCTTGACATTAACAATTCAATTTCATTCTGGCAACTCACAGCATTTGCTCAGGCGCGTCTGCGTTTATTTAAAATCCTATTGAGAATCCCTCCGCCTACGATAATGACCATGGCAATAGCTACCACTCTTTTGGCCGCCTCCTGGGGCATCTGGCTTTTGGATCCGATCGTGTCGCCATAAAAAGTAAGGGTATATGCCACCTCATGAGGAGTTCCCATAGCAGTTGTATCTGCAATAACAGGAAGTTCCGTGTCCATAGCGGCGACAGGGATCTCAAAAGTGGAATTGCCGCCGTCCGTATTCAGGTTCAGATATTTCTCTGTACCTACGATCATATAATCATAATTAGAACTGCTCCAGACAAGCTGCGCGTAGGCTTTCCCATTTTCCACTTTCAGGAGCGTCGGTGAAGAAATGCCTGCTTTTCCGCTTCCGCCGAAAATCTCTGTTTCAATGGAGTATTCGCCGTCCTCCATATCGATCTCCATAGGTTCCACCGGTTCCTGCGCCGGTAATTCCTCTTCTTCGTCAGCCTCCGCCACATTAGAAGAAGATGTATTGGAAGAAGATGTATTGGAAAAAGCTGCATTAGAAACGGTCTGCCCTTTCATGGCTGCTTCGATCGCATCATAGTCAGGAAGCTCCAAAAGGACAGCTTCTTCCGGAAGTGTGGTTGCGTCAAACAAAATCACCCTGTCATACCATTTCTGTTTTCTTTCACTGAAAGCAGCGCAGTTCAGGGCTTTATCAAGGGCTTCTACCGGAACGGTATAAGTATACATTCCCTCTGCATCCTCCTGATAATCGATATAAGCTGATTCCGGAGCAGACGCCGCTTCCTCGCCGGTTCCCATAAAAAGCTTTAAATAGCCTTTTCCGCTTAAAGTAAGCACTGCTTCCATTTCCTCATCCTTTACCGTCAGTTCCGCCTTTGTGATCCGGAACATGGAGGAACTGGATTCCACCTCAATGGAGTAAGTACCGTTTTTGATATCCCTGGGGTATATGGGAAGCATTCCATATTTGCCCACAGATACTGCCTCCGTCTTTTCTTCGGCAGACGCCACCCGGGAATAATCAGACGCCGCACAATTTACGGGAAATGGCAAAAAAAACGCTGCCGCCACTAAAATCATATATAAATATCTGCCTGTTTTTCTCATTCTTCTTATTATTTTTGTCATTATTGAAATCCTGTCCTCTGTATGTAATATTACGTTATTCCATATGTAAACACTACATTACTCTGTATACAAACATTACTCTGTATATAAACATTACGTTACCCTGTATGTAAACATTGCACTACAGAAGTAACTATAGCATAAGGCGGCCGCCATGTAAAGGCGTCCCGGAAAGCTTTCAGGAATCTTTCCTGTTTCGTCATCTTATGGGAGCTTATATGAATCTTCCTGTTTTATCATCTTATAGGATTCTTCCCTGTTTCATCATCTTCCATTGAAAAAAAGTATCGATAATAGTATAATGTAGAAATCTCACATGGGTATCCGTTTTATTCCCATGTCACAAAGGAGCAATTTTTTTAACATGATAGAATTAAAAAATCTCACAAAAAAATTCGATGATTTTACCGCCGTAGATTCTCTGAACCTGAAAATTGAAACAGGCGAATTTTTCGGGCTTCTCGGACCAAACGGCGCCGGCAAAACAACTACCATCAGTATGCTGTCTACTCTACTGCTCCCCACAGCCGGGGAAATTCTGATCGACGGACAGACTCTGACCCGCCAAAGGCCGGATTTAAAGAGAAAGATCAGCGTAATCACGCAGGAATATTCCATGCGCCAGGATATGAATATGGATGAGATTATGGAATACCAGGGACGATTGTATTTTATGCCATTAAAGCAGATCCGTGCACGGACGGAGGAACTGCTGGATTTCTGCGGTCTGATCAATTTCCGCAAAAGAAGCGTCCGGAAGCTTTCCGGCGGCATGAAAAGAAAACTGATGGTCTGTCGTGCGCTTCTGACAGATCCGGAAATTTTATTGCTGGATGAGCCTACTGCGGGAATGGACGCCCTCTCCCGCAGACAGATGTGGAGTCTTCTTCGCCAGCTAAACGGGAAAAACCTGACTATTCTGCTTACCACCCACTATATGGAAGAGGCACAGTCCCTGTGCGGACGTGTGGCACTGATGAACGGAGGCAGACTGGAAGAGATAAACACGCCCGCTTATTTTATTGACGAGCTTGGCGCTTACGCCGTAGACGAGACAACGGCAGACGGCGGAAAAAGCAGCTATTTCCACAACCGTGAGGAAGCGATCCAATATCTCAGCGGAATCAGAGGGCAGGCTTCCCTGCGCGACGCCACTCTTGAGGATGTATTTGTGGAGCGTGTCGGCAAACATCTTTCTCCGCCATAAACATATTACATTTGATTAGATAAATACATAAATCTGGAGTTATATCATGGGAATAATTACAATTTTATGGGAAAAATGGACCGAATTTAAGCGGGATTTTTACAAAATCACTCTGGCGGCTATGGTTGCCCCGCTCATGTACCTGATCGTGTTTGGCCTTGGGATACAGACAAGTTCCCACGGAGAGCCTTATCTGAACTTTCTGATTCCCGGCGTGGTATCCTTAACGACCATGAACGGAAGCTTTAATGCAATTGCGCAGAACCTGAATGTCCAGAGGCTTTATGAGAAGGCTTTTGACCAGGTGATGATCTCTCCCACACCCTTATGGCAGTTTATCGTGGGACAGATCCTCGGAGGTAGCCTCCGGGGGCTTTATGCTGGAGGAATTATCCTGCTGCTTACCATGCCCATCGACACCGGGCTGATCTTTAACGGGTATTCCTTTCTTATCATGTTTTTGAACGGAGCGGTTTTCTCTTCCGTTGGTGTCGTAGTATCGTTTCTTGCCAAAAACCATGCGGATGTTCCGCGCTTTTCCAATTATATCATCATGCCAATGGCATATCTCTGCAATACATTTTTTTCCACAGAGAGTATGCCTCACGGTCTGCGTGAATTTGTAGGGGCGCTGCCTTTGTCGCAGACCAGCGGCATGATCCGGACGATAGCCAACGGCGGGGCTGTGGATATCAAAGGAATCCTTATCCTTATCGCCTATCTCATTGTCTTTACGGGAATTGCTTTCTGGTTTATTTACAAGAAGAAAAACCTGTGATGCTCTCATAAGAATGAATCCTGCTCGGAGAGTTTTTTCCTCATGGGATTCCATTTATGCACTGAAGAATCTGTAATACTTTCCTGTTCTGCAAAAAATCACAGGCTGCTGTTTTCAGATATCTGAAAACGGCAGCCTGTAATAAAGAACGCAGGGATTCAGTTTGGAATTATGAAACCCGTTGGCTTTAAACAATGGGCAGTTCACTTAATATGTAAATAACTGTACCCAGTAATTTACGCCTCTTTCATCCTGATAATAGCCTACGCCGATATTACGGAAGTTTTTATTCAGAATGTTGGCGCGGTGGCCGTCGCTGTTCATCCAGCCATTCATGACCTCCTCCGGTGTTTTTTGTCCCCATGCGATATTCTCCCCGCTTCCTCTGTAGGATACTCCCTGTTCTGTTAAAGCTGTGCTGAAACTGCTGCCGTCAGGTCTTGTATGGGCAAAATTCTGCTTGATCTCCTTCGCCCTTACATTCGCAGCGGCTGTAATATCCAGATTCAAAGTAACTTCGGGAAGCCCGGCTTTGGCTCTTTCTTCGTTAACCAGCGTTACCACCTGTCTCGCATAGGCATGTACGGAATCCTCCGTAATCCCACTGTCCGGTTCCTCTTCATCCGGTACGTCCGGCTGTTCTGGTTTCCCGTTGTCCGGGGCGTCCGGCTGTTCCGGTATATCCGGCTGCTCCGGCGTTTCCGGCTCCTGGTTATCCGGGATTTCCGGCTGTTCTGGTGTTTCCGGCTCCTGATTGTCCGGTATATCCGGCTGCTCTGGTGTTTCCGGCTCCTGGTTATCCAGGATTTCCGGCTGCTCCGGGATTTCAGGAATTTCCGGACAAACCAGACTAATATCTCCAAGATTATTCTTAATCTCCTCCAAAGTCTGTTCCAGGCTCTCTATTCCTTGCCCGGCCACAACAACATACCCGTTTCCCTTGCTTACGACAGTTGCCTCTGAAGCATAAGCAGTCGTAAAAATACTGCATGCCAGTGTTGCTGATGCTGCTATTATAAATAATCTTTTTTTCCGCATAGTTTCCTCCTTAAATTTTTATATTTTATTACATTATTGTTACAAAAATATGTTATCAAATTCAAAAAAGAAATACTACCTGTAAATCTTTCCAGAAAAGCTGCAAAAAAATGCGGTTATAAAGCGGGAGTCCTCCCCCATCTGATATATATTCTATGCATTTCCTCCCCGCACCAGCTCTGTGAGCGACGCTTCGATCTTTTTCGTGCAGGCGATGACATCTGCATTTTTCAAATAAGGCAGTCTTTCTCCGGACCATGACTTCACACATCCTCCGGCTTCTGTAAGAATAAGGCTTCCGGCAGAATAATCCCAGGGCTTTAAGTCCTGCTCAAGATAACCTTCCTGCCGTCCGCAGGCGACATAACATAAATCCAGCTCCGCGGAACCTGTACGGCGAAAATCTGCACAGTTCATAAAAATCCGGTAAAAAACCGGAAACAGCTCTGCCGCCCGCTTTTTTTCGTAAGGAGAAGATCCATAAGAAACAACCGCGTCCTGAAGCTCCACATTATCAGAAACATGTATCTGTTCCCCGTTACAATATGCCCCTTCTCCTTTCGCGGCATAATACAATTCCTCATGAAAAGGATTATAGACAACGCCGAAGGTAATCTCACCCTTTTCATATAACGCCAGAGCCACGGCGCTCATTCCGTAGCGGTGGATCAGATTTGTGGTACCGTCGATCGGATCAAGAATCCAGTATATGCCATCCGCAGCCAAATCCCTGTTTTCCTTTTCCTCCGCTATCATACGGATCTGCGGAAACCGTTCCTCCAGTTCTTTCTTTAGAAAATCCTGTACCGCATAATCCACATTTGTCACATAATCTGCGGCCCCTTTGACCGTCACTCTGGCTGCCTCCAGTTCCCGGAAGATCAGCTCCCGTGTTTTCTTAACCAGTTCTATAACTTCTTTTTGCTCTTTTTGATTCAGCATCTTTCTACACTGCCTTTCTTTCAGATTCCTTTTCCGTTATTTATTAATCCCATACAATTAATTTCATATTTTTTTTAACAGCACGCATTACCTTTGAAGACAGATACACATTTGATAATTTTCTCTTAGAATAAGCCCAGACGGGATCATTATGAGTCTGATTTATTAACAATGCTGTGAAAAATTTTTCCCAACTAACATACTCTTTACTGTCGATATAGTTTTCCGGCTGTTGAAGAATAGATGTTACATTTGTATTTGGTATAGTATTTGATGAAAGTATTATCCACTCAAATGATTCAGGTGCATAAAGAACAACATCTCCAATTGTATCCAAATATTCGCTGACATCCCGCATTTCTGATCCAAATGCCGCGCCGTCTACAATAACTAATTTTGTACCATCAATATTTTCACTTTCCTGCAGCTTCTTAATAATATTAGATTTCCCATTTGCGGAAATACATTTGATGTTTTTCTGTTTTGATAACTCTGCAAAAAAATCATATCCTGAATTAGAATCTTCTGTTATTACAAAACCAGGGTCAATCATATTCTGCTCAGATATTTCTCCATATAAGTGATATATTTCATTATACTTCTGCCTTACTTCATGGAATTTTCCTGATTTACGAAAACCATAAATCTCATTCACACTATAAGGAAGCATGGGAAGTTTTTCTCGTGTTGCAATCACAAAATAATTATCGGATTTTTGTACAAGTTCTGCAAATCTTTTTGAAGTAAGGAAACGATTACCTTCATCAATGAATATAATACTATTTGAAATTTCTTCTAATTGTCTTTCCCAATCCTCATTATCTATCGTTCGGCAATCACAATCACAAGAAAGAAAAACCCCACTATCAGAATGATACCTTCTGTAATCACGAATAAGATCGATCAATACTGTTTTTCCGGATCCGCTATTCCCTGAGAGAATAGTGATATTTCTTTTTATAACAAAATCATATTTTACTTTTCTGGATTCTACAATTACTCTATGTGTTCCTTTCATACTCCCTACTCCTGTCCCATTTCATTTAAATACTTACTTGCTATCGGAATTAGCTCTCTCATAGAGTGAACAATTTCACCTCCATTTTTGATAATTATCTCAAATTCAGTATCTTTTCCAAAACTCATCATATGTCTGAGATTAATAGTCAGATTTTTCTGTTTACCGATTTCCAATATCCATTTCGCACAGTTATCTCCGCATGTAGATGCATTAAAGATTTTATCCGGCTCATTCAGCATCAGCAGTAAAGTTTTTACACCCCCGGATAACCGCTCAGGAGGAATCATTCCAAGAACCGGGCTGTTAATGCACTCCCCGCTTAAAACATCAGAATCATCAATATCTTTGATCATCTTCTTCGCAAGATCCGTTTCGAACCATTCAGGTTCATAGGAATTCTTGAAATAAACATTTGTATTATAAATACTATTTTCTGTATCGCCATATATAATAGTAAGCATATGCTACCTCCATCGTTATTAACAGTAATAATAGAAAACAACAAACCATTTGCCATTCCCTGATTATCCATTATATCAGATATTATGATTTTGGTCACCCTCAAAAAATTTTCTTTCATATTTTACCCAGAATGTGGCATAATATAGGTAAGAAATTCTTACTTGAAAGGAGTGAAATCAAATGAGCGCTCAGATATTAACTGTTTCTTCCAAAGGACAGATTTCATTACCTGTCAGCATTCGGAAATTGTTGTCGATTAATACCGGAGATAAACTGGTAGCCTATACTTCAGGAGACGTTATCATACTCAAGACGTTAAAACTCCCCTCTACGGAAGAATTCGAAACGTGAAGCAACGTAAACAGCCAGACCCTACAGGGTCTGGCTGTCAGCTTTCACTCCGAATATACTCACTCCGAATATACTCTCACACGCAGCGGAACCCCAAGGGAATCCGCAAGCTTTTGGCTCTTCTCTATATTTTCCTCTCCGATCACATCCACTACCGTGAAGCGCACATCCTCCAGATATTTCCGGCAGTCCTGCGCAAATTTCAGCATGGCGTCAAAGGACTTTTCTCCGTAAGCCGGACGGACGATCTCGCAGTAGGACGCCGCGTCAGGCATGTTCAAACTGATAGAAACACAATCAACTGCCCTGCAGATTTCCTCCGCAGTGGAACGCTTATGGATCAGATCACTCAATCCGTTTGTGTTCAGACGGATTTTAAACGGATACCGTTCCCGCATATAGCTGCTCACGGCAAGCATGTTTTCCAGTGCCATCGTAGGCTCACCATAGCCGCAGAATACTACTTCTGTGCAATCCTTAAAATCATACGCATCGATCGCCTGATAAATCTCATCAAGAGATGGCTCATGCTCAAACCAGAGGTTTCCCGCTTCTCCTACGGAATCCCCATTGTTCCTGATGCAGAAGGTGCATCTGCACGGACATTTATTTGTAATATTAAAGTAAACCTGGTTTTTATAACGGTATAAAATATCTGTCATTTTCAACATCCTCTCAAATCCTATTTCAATATTCTCTCAAATCCCATTTGCAAATTTTTTCTTAAATCCAACCCTATCCAGGGACATACCAAGAATAATAAATACCAGAGCGCTTCCGCCGGACTGCACCACACTTCCGCCGATAGAAGTAAAGAAAGCGGCAGTAAATCCGAACATCAAACCTTCCGCCACATAATAGCTGACCGCTGAAATCCAGAAGGATATAAAGCAGGCGATCACATTCCGCTTAGTAACGATCTTTCCTCCCTTTGACGTAAACGGAAGGCAGATAAGCATCTTGATGATCATGGTTGCCAGCGCCCAGACAGGAGCTGTCAAAAGGTCGGCCATGCCGCCGCCGATAGCGCCTACCGCACATGCATAAGGCATCGGAAGCAGTGCCGCCGCCAGATAAATCACCGCATCACCCAGATGCACATAACCTCCGTTCATTCCCACCGGAATATGAAAAATATACGCTGTCATTAAGGTTGTCAGCGCCGCCATAATACCCGCTACCGCCATTCTCCTTAAAGTAATGCCGGAAGCGGCATTTTCTTTCTGAACAATTGAATTTCCCATGTCCTAATCCTCCCATAATTCATGTAAATAAGTCTCAAAGCAAACGCCGTCATTGCGGTCGGTTCCTTCCTCCACCGCATCCGCAATGGCCTTTGACAAAAATCCGACGGCCTTTCCCACACAGGCTTCCATGGACATTCCGCGGACTAATCCCGCGCTTAAAACGGATGCAAATAAATCCCCTGTTCCGGAATAGCTGCCGCCCTTTTTTTCAGCAAAAATCCAACTGCATTTTCCATTTTCCACGATCAGATTTCCCATCTGAAGAGGCGCTTCAGAAGGCTGGTGATCCACCCCTGTAATAACCGTCGCTTTCAGTTGAAACCTTTCGGTAAGCTCTATGCCGATTTCCTCGATTCTTCCAGGAAAATCCGCCTGCGCTGCAGCAGAACTCAGCTCTTTCCATACCGTTTCCATGCCGTCCTTCCCGTACAGAAGCAACAGAGCCTCTGTCAGATTGGGAGTGATCACATGCGCACGGGAGACGATCTCCCGCATTTTCCCGCAAAGCTCCTCCGTATAGATTTTATAAACGGTTCCTCTGTCTCCCATCACGGGATCCGTAAGGATCAGCGTTCCGTCTTTGCCGAAGGCATCCAGAAATTCCAGAATCTTGTCTGCCTGCCGTGCCCCCGCCAGAAATCCCGTATAGATCCCGTCCGGCTGAAATTCCCGTCTCTTCCATTCCTCCATGATCGCATCCATTTTATCCGTATAATCGTCCCAATAATAAGATGCATATCCGGTCTGGTTGCTTAAAACCGCAGTGGGAAGCGGACATGCCTGCACACCCATAACGGAAATCACAGGAATCGCTGCAGTAAGAGAACACTTTCCAAGCCCTGACAGATCATTCAATACTGCGATTCTTTTCAATTTTTTCACTCCAGTCTTGCATTTCGATTTCTTGTGCTATAGAATATCACTAAAGTGTATCTTATAAAATATCCAAAATCAAGTATTTTTAAGGGGACAGTTATGAATTTAGAATTAAAAAGAGAAAAGGGAGAACCGCTCTATCTCTCGGTATACCGTTATTATAAAGAACTGATTATGGAAAACAGGCTTCCCCCCGGAAGCAAAATGCCCTCTTTGCGCAAGTGCTCCCAGGAATTGAAACTCAGCCGCACCACCATTGAAAACGCCTACCTGCAGCTCGCTGCAGACGGATATATTATTTCCAAAGCCCAGAGCGGCTATTATGTGACAGACATCGCCACCCATCCGCTTCTTAAACATAATACGGCAGGAAACACCGTTTCCCGCTGCCGGTATGACTTCGCATCCTCCGGCGTGGACAAAGAAAGCTTCCGTTTCGATTTATGGCGCCGCTATATTAAAAGCGCCCTGCGTCAGGATGAACGGCTTCTTTCCTATGGGGAACCCCAGGGGGAACTGGATTTCCGCGAAGCCCTTTCTGACTATATCCGGGAACGGCGCAACGTGCTGTGCTCCCCGGAGGATATTGTTGTGGGAGCCGGGGTACAAAACCTGCTCCACATTCTTTGTCCTCTTATCCGGGAAAAGGAAACCGTATCCTTTCCCACGCCGTCCTTCATCCAGGGCAGTACGGTTTTCCGTGATTACGGCTTTGAGGTGCGCTACCGCAATAAGGACAGCGGCGTTATCTATGTCTCTCCGGCTCATATGACAAAATGGGGAGAGATCATGCCCGTCTCCCGCCGCCTTGAGTTAGTCCGCTATGCGGCAGCACACAACAGCCTGATTATTGAGGATGACTTTGAAAACGAATTTGTTTATCTGCAGAAACCGACCCCTTCCCTGTTCAGTCTGGCAGGCGGCCAGAATGTGGTGTATATCGGTTCCTTTTCCAGGCTTTTGCTGCCCTCTATCCGAATCAGTTTCATGGTGCTTCCGCCCGCGCTTCTTAATGCCTATCAGGAAAAAGCCGACTGTTATAACCAGACGGCTTCCAAGGCGGAACAGATTGCCCTGTGCCAGTTTATCCGCGACGGGCATCTGGCCGCCCAGACAAGAAAGCTGAAGCGACTTTATTCCGTCAAATTAAAGCGGCTTCTTGAGGCTGTACAGAGCGTTTTTGACGCTCAAAGCCATATCCAGATCGGGGCCGCCGGAACAAGCCTTGCACTCACCCTCCCCTGCCGGATAAGCGGGGCGGAATTAAAAAAAGCAGCCCGTGGAAAAGGACTGCGGCTGCAGATTCTCCGGGATACGCCGGATACTGTGACAGTGATTCTCTCCTGCTCATCTATGCCTGCGGAGGATTTTCTGCCCGCCTGCAGGTTATTGCAGGATATTTTAACCCAGTCCGAGCGTCCCCGGTAATTTAACCGGGCGCGCGGCTGGAGTAAAATATTATCTACGAAGTCTTCACTTTCAAAACTATATTAATTTAATCAGAAATTTCACTTTCAAATTCCACTACATATTTTTCTCTCATTTCTGTCTTTAGCTCTTCCAACTTCTCATTCCACAATTCATTAAATTCCTGTGAATGCATATCTTTTCCTGTTTCCTCTGAATATTGCTCTGCATAATCAGACAAATATTTTTGTATAGGAAGATTCTTTTTATATACAGTAAATTCATAGTTCCAATAGTCTTCGTCGGATGGAAATGCCGATTTAATTTCATAATATTCTTCAGAATTATCTGCATTTTCTAATTGCTCACGCAGATGTGAGAGATACTCCCATACTTCTTCATCGGAAACAGCATACCCATTATCAATGGCAGCCAAGTATAATCCTTGTCTCTTTTCTAAATATTCTTTAGCGGATGCTTCAGCCTCTGCATCCGATTCCCCTTTCAATTTATAAAACTCTATAGTATTGCTCATATCCGTATCGCTAATTACAGATAAATCATTATCTTTATCCGCCTCTAACGTAGCATCACTGAATACTGATGATTCAGCGGATATATCACCCATACTCGTATTATAAACACATACTGCTGCTATTGAGAATAATACAAGCATCATGCCAATACACTTTCTCTTTTTCATAATATACATCTCTCCTTCCTATTTTTAGTTCCATCTTTACATTATATCCTCTATATGGAACATTACCGTCTGCACAAGTACAGGAAAAATACAATCTACTATTTTAGCTTTCTTTTTTACTCTTCTTTTTTCATCTGCTGCAATAATTATTCCTTTTTAAATTGTTCTTCCTCCGGATATTCCTTCTTTTTGACTAAGGCGCAAATGATAACGTAGGCTATTATCACTATAAGCAAATAAAGCCCCATATAGTAATAATTATCGGTTACTTGCCACATTCCAATGGCTCCCACAATCCCGCCGAATATTGTTACAGAGAAACCACTTGAACCGGCAACAGGTTTTCTTGTGACCACTAATCTTCTCTCTAAAATTGTCAGAACAAGCCCAAACACAGATCCGGCGGTTCCTAAAATTAAACATACATAAAGTTCGATAAATTCTTCCAAATTAACTTTCACTCCTTTCTCTCCGCAAAATCAGTCATATGATAAATACTTTCACTTGCAGGTTTATACTTAGGTAATCTCGCATATAATTATCGCTCACTTCAAGCAATGCCGATTGTAGATAATTTTAACAGGCAAATTATATTATAACCATATAATACCATAATTTATTTGAAAATGCTTCACAAATTCCTAGAAATATTTTGTATATTTTATATAATCTTATAAGTAAAAGTATCAGGGCCGCCGGAACAAGCCTTGCCCTTACCCTCCCCTGCCGGATAGGCGGAGCAGAATAAAAAAAAGCAGCCCGTGATAAAGGGCTGCGGCTGCAGATTCTCCGGGATACGCCGGATACTGTGACAGTGATTCTCTCCTGCTCTTCTATGCCTGCGGAGGATTTTCTGCCTGCAGGTTATTGCAGGATATTTTAACCCAGTCCGCGAGTCCCCGGTAACTTAACCGGGGCGTGCGGCTGGAGTAAAATAATTTCTTCCAAAATCAACTTTTCCTCCTTCCTCTCTGCAAATCAGGCGGCGCATGAATTCTGGAGTGTTAATCTCTTTTATTATCGATCATATAGAGCAGTGCATTGCAGATACATGCCGCAATGTTGCTGCCGCCTTTTCTTCCCCGGGCGACAATATACGGTACATCCGTATCCATGATAAGCTCCTTGGACTGAACCACATTGACAAAGCCTACGGGAACGCCGATGATCAGCTCAGGAGCCAGTTTGCCGTCCTGTATCAATTCATACAGGCGTACAAGCGCCGTAGGGGCATTCCCGATGGCAAAGATCAGCTTTTTATCCATGGAAGCAGCCTTATCCATACTGGAAGTAGCTCTCGTCGTTCCGTTTTTCTTTGCGATTTCCGCTACATCCTCGTCGGACATAAAGCAGTAAACCTCTCCGCCGTAACGTGCCAGAGCGCGCTTATTGATACCGGCTTTTGCCATCTGGGTGTCCGTGACAATGCATGCGCCGTTTTTAATGGCCTCGATTGCTTTTTTCACTGCGTTTTCGGAAAAGCACAGGTTTTTGGCATAGTCAAAATCCGCGCTGGTATGGATACAGCGTTTAACGATCAGCTCGGTTCCCGGAATCAGCGGGGTATCCCCAAGCTCTTCTGTGATGATCTCAAAGCTTCTTGCCTCAATTTCCATTGGTTTCACATTTTCTAATTCTATTTTCATCCCTGAACTGCCTCCTCATGTTCATTTCCGGACTTGCCATCCGTCATCCCCGGACGACTCCGGTATTGATCCGTCAGCTTTACACTTCTTATATCATATCAATTCCATTATCCAGGATTTCATATATTTTCTTCATGTCCAGATGCTTACGAAGCTCCGCTGCCAGAATATCGTACTGTGTTTCCTTAAAGGCGGCAAAATCCACGCCTGCCATTTGGGAAACATCGATTCCTTTCTTTTTGCCAAGAGCGCTGATCAGCGCCTCCGCCACTTCTTCTTTATCAAAAACGCCATGCACATAGGTACCGCACACGTTTTTGCAGAACGCACCGTCCAGCTTCTCCACGCCGCTTACGCTGTCGCAGATCAAAGCCGCAGCTTTGGCGTCTCCCTTCAGGATTGTTTCCCCCATATGAATCTCGTAGCCTTCCAGTTCCGTATTTCCAAGGGGTGCAAAATCACCTGTCAGTTCCCGGAATTTTCCGGTCACACGGGTACGGGTCTTCTGTCTGGCAAATTCTGTATCCATGGGAAGAAGTCCCATTCCTTTTACGGTGCCTCCGGCTTCCACTCCATAGGGATCACTTAAGGTTTCCCCCAGCATCTGATATCCGCCGCAGATTCCGAAAATCAGCTTTCCCCGGGAGGCCTCCTTAAGAATAGCAGCCTCCATGCCGCTTTCCCTCATCCACAGCAGATCCTCCATGGTATTTTTTGTTCCCGGAAGAATGATCATATCCGGATCTTTCAGCTCATGGGGACGTTTCACATAGCGCAGAGAAACGCCCGGGATACTCTCCAGCGGATTGAAATCCGTAAAGTTGGAAATTCTCGGCACGCGGATGACCGCAATATCGATCACTCCCACCTCCTGATTTCTGTCAAAGCGCTCCGTCAGGCTGTCCTCGTCTTCCACCTGGATATTCAGATACGGCGCAACGCCTACCACCGGAATTTTACTCCGTTCCTCCAGCATTTCCACTCCCGGGTCAAGAATGGTCTTGTCTCCCCGGAATTTATTGATAATGAGGCCCTTTACCATAGCCCGTTCATCCTCTTCCAGAAGCTCCACGGTACCGATTAACTGGGCAAACACCCCGCCCCGGTCAATATCACCCACTAGAAGCACCGGAGCCTTGGCAAGCTTTGCCATGCCCATATTGACGATATCCTCTTCTTTAAGGTTGATTTCTGCCGGACTTCCAGCTCCTTCGATGACAATGATATCGTTTTCCTCCGCCAGTTTCCGGTAAGCTTTCATAATATCCGGCACCAGTTTTTTCTTATATTTAAAATAGTCTCTGGCGCTCATGGTTCCCAGTACCTCGCCGTTGACGATCACCTGGGAGCCTACGTCATTGGTAGGCTTCAAAAGTATGGGATTCATAAGCACTGACGGGGCGATTCCCGCTGCCTCCGCCTGCATAACCTGGGCCCGTCCCATCTCAAGCCCCTCTTCGGTAATAAACGAATTTAACGCCATATTTTGTGATTTAAAGGGCGCCACCCGGTACCCGTCCTGCTTAAAAATCCTGCACAGCCCTGCGGCAAGGAGGCTTTTTCCCGCATTGGACATGGTTCCCTGCACCATAATCGCTTTTGCCATATTTTTTATTCCTTCCTGGAGAGTTCTTCTAACACATTAACAAGCTTCTGATTTTCTTCATGCCGCTTCACTGCCACGCGGAAATAGCCTTTGCCCAGCCCCGGATAGTTGCTGCAGTCCCGGATCAGGATTCCCTTTCCGACGCAGGCGTCAAATAAATCTTCGGGGCCCTTAAAAAAGAGATAGTTTGCCTGAGAGGGGTATACCATAAGCCCCAGACGCTTCAACTCTTTTTTCAGGTAATCCGCTTCCTGAAATACCAGCCTCCTTCCGGCTTCCACATAGGACTTTTCTTTCAGGGCGGCAATTCCGGCAGCCTGCGCAATGGAAGAGACGTTCCAGGGCTGGGTGACAGCCTCCATCTGATCAAGGAGTTCCCGGCTCTTACAAAGCCCGTATCCCAGCCGGATGCCTGCCATAGCATAACGCTTGGTAAATGCTTTTAAAAGAAACAGTTCCGGATACTGGGATAGCCATGCTCTCAGGGTATACTCTTCCGGCTCCTTTACAAAATCAAGGAAGCACTCGTCCACTACCACAAAGATTTTCCGACTCTGGCAGATTTCCAGCGTCTTCAGAAGAAGCTCCCGATTGGTAAGGATCCCGGTGGGATTGTTGGGATTGCACAGAAAAATCATATCCAGATCATCCGACAGCGCATCCAAAAACTGTTCCGGCACCTGAAAGTTATCGTCGGCATCCAGCCCAAAATATATAACCTCACAGTCCACGCTCCTGAGCGCCTGCTCATACTCAGCAAAGGTAGGCGCCGGAACCAGCGCTTTTCTCGGCTTTTTTGCACGGCACAGGGAAAAGATCAGGTCTGCCGCTCCGTTTCCGCAGATGATATTCTCCGGCTCAAGGCCCGTCTCACGTGCGATCGCTTCCCTTAAGGGAGCGCAGCCTACCTGCGGATAGTCTGAAACCCTGTCAAGGCTTTGTATAATTGCCTGCTTTACACTCTCCGGTGTTCCCAGAGGATTGCAGTTTGCGGAAAAATCCAGACAGTCTGCATATTCATAAACATTTCCTCCGTGTACGTGCTTTGTCATGTTGTTTTCTCCCATCGTTATTCATTCCCGCAAGCTGCATCCCCTGCTTTGCGGTCTATTTGTCCCAAATCCAGTCAGCGTTCTTCGCTCCACTACGATCAGCGCTTATCACTCATCCACTGAACGAACAGCGCGCCGCCTCTCCTGCCTTATTGAACCAAATATCTCTCAAATTGTAGAATACAGCTTAATTTTCAAACACACTCTGACACTTCATTGAACTAATTATTACTTCAAGATTAGTACCACAATGCGCTAAATGCCCCACCAAAAAACCAGCGTCATCCTCACTGCCGCAAATACCACAACCCCTAAAACAGAAGCGGCATACAAAAGCCTGTTTGCTCTTTTAATGTCTTCTGCTTCCACAGGCCGGACAGGGTCGCCGATCGTTGGCTTTTCGTATAATTTTCCGAAATAATATGCATTTCCCGCAAGCTGCACATCAAGAGCCCCCGCCATGGCGGCCTCCGTCTGGGCGGAATTGGGGCTGGCATGGTTTCTTCTGTCTCTCTTATAGATCTTCGCCGCGTTTTTAGTATCCATTCCCACAAATAATGTCCCGGCCACCATCAGCCAGCCGGAAATCCTGGCGGGGATATAATTCACCACATCATCCAGCTTCGCGGCGCAGCGGCCAAAATACAGATATTTATCGTTTTTGTATCCCAGCATGGAGTCCATGGTGTTGATGCCTTTATACAAGAACATCAACGGGACGCCGCCTATGGCCATATAGAACATGGGCGCAATAATACCGTCGGAAGTATTCTCGGCTACGGTCTCCACAGCAGCCTTTGTCACTCCTTCTTCCGTCAGTTCCTCTGTGTCCCGTCCTACGATCATGGAAACCGCATATCTGGCTTCCTCAATGGTTCCGTTCTTCAGGCGGTCATAAACCTTCATGCTCTCTGTCTTTAAGGATTTCGTTGCCAGAAGCTGGTAACACCAGAAGGTTTCCAGCACAAACCCTGCCCACGGATGGATTTCATATGCCAGACAAAGAACCAGAAGCGGAATCCCTCCGCAGAACAGGCACACCAGAAGCACCTCCAGACAGCCTCCCGCCAGCTCTCCGCCGTTTGTTTTTGGAAAGATTCTGCGGATTCCCTTTTCCAGAAACGAAATCAGGTTTCCGATCAGGCAGACCGGATGGTACAGCCATCGCGGATCCCCTGCAATTAAATCAATAACAAACCCTGCAAGCAGGGCTGCAACACTATATTTCATCATCTGCTCCCTGCGGACATTCCGTCGAAGGACGCCGCTCCTTTTGATATTCCAGGCATTTTTTCAGAAATGCCCGGGGAACCCGGGGATTCCCGTAGTAATAGAGATGGGGAAAACCCGCAAGCATCCTGTCGCCGCCGTGGATGCATTCCCATCCCCTTGAACTTAAGGGCTTCGCCGCATGAAAAGCTTCCCCGCAATTGGTGGAATCAAAGTAATGGAACTCATGAGCCGGAATCTCCCCCAGATTTCCTTCCCCCAACACGGGGCCGCCGCCTGCAGCACTCTTCTGTTCTTCCCCGGAAGTTCCTGATAAGTTTTCCGCATTCTGCTCCAATGTAATATAACCGAACCTGGTAAGCCTTGAAGTGCGGAACACCTTTCCCGGAATGACCCCTGCCGTTTTGTAAAAAGTTCCGTCCATTCCTTCCATTTCTTCATGGAGATACATAAAACCGCCGCACTCTGCAAGGCAGGGCATTCCGTTTTTTAATGCCTGCGCAATTGCTTCCCGCATAGCCGCATTCTGCTCCAGTTCTTTCCCTTTCAGCTCCGGATATCCCCCATAAAGCAGGATTCCGTCCAGTTCTTCGGGCAGCGCCTGGTCATGTATAGGTGAAAAGGGCACAAGCTCCGCCCCCATTTGACGCAGAAGCCGGAAATTGTCCTCATAGAAAAAGCAAAAGGCTTCATCCTCTGCCACTCCGATACGGACCTTTTCCGGTACATGGTAGGAAAAGGCCTCATCCTCTTCTTCCAGGCCGTCCGGGATATTTAATTCCGGCGCACCGGAAGCCAGTTCCAGGATACCGTCGATATCCAGGGATTTCTCCAGAACCTGGGAAAGCTTATAAAGCCGTTCCTTTAATTCCGGGATTTCCTCCGGAAGGACAAGCCCCAGATGGCGGCTTTCTATGACGCAGTCCTCCACCTTCGGGACATATCCCAGTACGCGGACACTCAGTTCTTCCTCCAGAAGCTTCTTCATTCTGGGATAAAGCATGGGGGACATCTGATTGAAGATCACCCCTTTGATATGGCTGTTTTCTTTGTATTCCAGAAATCCTTTTACATAGGCGGCAAGGGAAACGCTCATCCCTTTACTGTTTACGATCAGGATTGCCGGAGTATCCGTGGTCACGGAAAGGTCAAACGCACTGGCCCGGCTTGTAGTTCCGCCCACGCCGTCATAGTAGCCCATAACTCCTTCCATCACCGCTATATCGCAGTCTCTGGCATTTTGCCCCAGAAGATAGGACGTCCGTACCGGAGAGGTAAAAAATGTATCCAGATTCCGGGACTTTGTCCCGATCACTCGGCTGTGGAACATAGGATCGATGTAATCCGGCCCGCACTTAAAGGAAGCCACCTTAAGGCCACGGTTCACCATCGCCTGCAAAAGCCCGCAGGTGATCAGCGTCTTCCCGCTCCCGCTTGCTCCCGCCGCAAGAAGTATCCTTGGAATTTTCATATCCCTTTCTCCCTCTGACAAGTGATAATGTAAATAGGATTTTCTCCCATCATCATATGATAACGCCCCAGAGCCTTTGATCTTGCGGCGTTTAATTGTACGATTTCAGATTCCGCAAAGCCGTATTCCCTGATAACCGCCAAAGCTTCTGTCACTGTCTCCAAAGTAATACAGTTGATGACAATTCTCACATTTTCGTTTTTTTGGAGCAAAAGCGCCACGATCTCTTTCAGATTCCCGGAGGAACCGCCGATAAAGGCATGGGTAGGCGCAGGCAGGCCTTCCATGGCCTCCGGCGCGCAGCCCGGAATAACAGTAAGATTATCCGCCGCGAATTTCCGCTTATTTTCTTCGATAAGCTCTGCTGCTTCTTCCTTCTTCTCTATGGCATACACTTCCCCCTGGCTGGCACGAAGGGCCATCTCCACTGATACGGAGCCGGTTCCCGCGCCAACGTCATAGCAGACGGAATCCTCGCAAAGCCTGAGCTTGGAAAGAGAAACCGTCCTCACCTCTTCCTTTGTCATAGGCGCCTTGCCCCGGATAAATTCCTCATCCCTGATTCCATGGGTGGTCCGCACGGGAACGGCTTTGGGATTCCATGCGCATACCACGCTTAAGGCATCCCCTTCATAATCGGTAAGCTCACGGGCTGTTTTCGCAAAAATCTTCTCGTTTTCGTAGGAAAGGTTCTCCCCCACATAAAGGAGCACATCTCCCATACCGTAAAACTCCAGCTTTTGCGCAAGCCTGGCCGCCCCATCCCTGGTTCCCAGAATCGCAAACACCTTCAGATGATGTGCGATCAGGGATACGAGATTACAGCTTCTCCCGTGAGCGCTCACCAGCCTGGCATCATCCCAGGACAGGCCAACCTTTGACATAAAATATGCCACGGAAGAGATTCCACAGATAACCTCCGTGTCCTCTCCCAAAAGATCAAGAAGCTTCTTCGCGCCGCTGTAAAAACCCACATCTCCTGAAAGGACTATCACGATTTTCTCATATTCTGGGTGATTTCTGATATATTCCACGATTTTTTCACTGCGATATTCACATAAAGTGCTTTGATGGGGCTGACGAACCGCTTCTACCATCCTTCCAGCTCCAATGATCAGTTCCGCTTCATCAAGAGCACGTTTTCCTTCGATGGTCAGGGTATCCGTACTTCCCATCCCAATGCCGAGAAGGGTCACATGGGGCCTGCGCTCTATGGAAAATCTTTCTGCAAGCATCCGCCTGCATTCCCCAAGGGAAAGCCCCTGTTCTTTTACAGGACGCCCGATGATCACAGGAACAGCGCTGCAGGAAAGGGCCGCGTCGATTTTTTCCTGAAAGCCTCCTGCCTTTCCGGTATCCTTTGTCACCAGATAACGGCAGTTATACTGACGCAGCATGGCTGCGTTCAGCTCCATGGAAAAGGGGCCCTGCATTCCGATCAGATGCCTGCCCTCAAATCCGTAGGTCTTGCAGGTTTCCAGGACAGAAGGCAGGGAAAGCACTCTCGCATACAGACGCTCCCGGTAATCCGGAAGCTTTGTAAACTTTGCCAGTTCCTTACTGCCTGTAGTCAGCAGGACATTTCCCTGTGTGCCGGAGAGAAATTCCACTGCTGCCTCCGTACTATCCACGTAAACCGCTTCCTCCTGACGGCCGCCCTCTTCCCGGAGAATTCTCTGATAAGAAACGTCGGCAGCCTTACATGCGCACAGGATATTTTCCGTCGCCTCCGCCGCATAAGGGTGGGTGGCGTCCAGGACAAGCTCCGGCCGGATTTCCTCAAACAGAGCTTCCATCTCTTCCATAGAAAGGCGCTTTGCCTGTACCTTTAAATATTCATTCTCTTCTAAGGACTTGCCGCCGTATCCGGTAGCAACACAGGCATACGCCGGGACTTTCGCTTTTGAAAGAAAACGGCAGACGGCATAACCCTCGCTTGTGCCTGCAAAAACAATGACTTTATACATTTCGGTATCCTCTTGGCGTCACCATTTTTCCGTTCAGCTCCTTTGTCTGAGAATTTCCGATAAATACGGTGGTAAACATATCCACCTGCGTATCTCTTAATTCCTTTAAGGTCATGACCCTCGAGCCTTCTCCTTCCCTGCCGATATGATAAACGATACCGCAGACCGTTTCCGGCGATTTGTACCGCATCATCAGATCGCAGGCCTTTTTAAGGTAATCGTGACGCTTTTTGCTGGAAGGATTATAGAGACAGATAACAAAATCCGCCTGAGACGCGCCCAGAAGCCTTGCCTCGATCTTCTCCCAGGGTGTCAGAAGGTCGCTGAGGCTGATCAGACAAAAATCATGGATCAGCGGAGCTCCCAGAACTGCCGCGCCGCCTGTTGCCGCCGTAACGCCGGATATGATCTCCAGCTCTACATCCGGATAGTTTACACCCACTTCATACATCAGTCCTGCCATGCCGTATACCCCGGCGTCGCCGCTGCAGATCATGGAAACCGTCTTTCCTTTTCTGGCCTCTTCAAAAGCAAGCACACAGCGGTCTACTTCTTTTTTCATTGGGGTAGTCATAAATTCCTTCCCCGGAAAATGCTCCTTTACCAAATCCACATAAACCGTATATCCGATAATCACATCGCTCTCGTTAAGGGCACGAATGGCTTTTCCGGTCATCTGGTCGTAGGCGCCCGGACCGATGCCCGCTACATATATTTTACTCAAACTGTATCCTCCAATCCCGCACGGCAAGAGCGATCGTCACACCATTGCCGCCGATTTTTTTCTGTATCAGGTTTCCCTGCGCTGAAGCAAGAACCGCGCTTCTCTCACAGACATTATCCACCCCGGTGATTTTCTTCACAAAGGGGGACGGGGTAAATTCTCCTGGAACAGACAGAAGCTCCGCCTCTTCAAAGGTCTGAAAGGGAATCCCCCATTTCTCTGCCAGGGATAAAAAGCCCTGTTCGTCTTTTTTCAGGCTGATGCTGGCAAGGCTGCAGACAGCCTCCCGGTAAATATCATTTTTTTTCAGGCAGTCCTCCGCGGCAGAAAGAACCGCTTCCGCCTCTTTTTCTCTGCGGCATCCCATTCCAAGGGAAACCACGGAAGGGACTACCTGAACCGTGGACGCAAAGGGAAGGCAGTGACGGTGCAGGGTTACCGCAATCCCGACCTCCGGTTTTTCTGATGAACGGCGCTGCAATTCCATTCCTTCTGCAGCAACCTGCGCCTTTGCTGCAATCCATCCCTCCGCTACAATGTTCCCTTCCCCCGTACAGGGAACCGGAAGCCCGTTTTCATCACAGACGGCCAGTCCCTCCGGAAGCCTTCCGTCCCACGGAAACTCACTGTAAAAACCCACCGTCTTTCCCGCAAGGAGGGCGGCGGAAGCTTCCTTTGCGGCTTTCATATGAAAAATCGCGCAGTTATTCTTTTTTGCAAAAACATCCACTGCAAATCTCTGGTGCAGATCCGTAGCCGTAGTCACAACCGGCGTGGCATGCAGGATCTCCGCCGCCAGAAGCGCCAGCTCATTGGCTCCGCCCAAATGCCCCGACAGCAGGGAGATCACAAATTTCCCGCATTCATCGATCACCAGGACAGCCGGATCTGTCTTTTTGCCCGCCACATAGGGGGCAATGCTGCGCACGGCAATTCCGCAGGCGCCTATAAAGATAATTCCGTCCGCATCCTGAAACTGCTTTCCCGTCCAGCTTCCGATTCCTTCAGAAATGGAATCCGGGAGATATTTGCTTTTCCATGCAAGGACAGTCTCCATACCCTTTTCTGAAAGTTCCTCTGTCAGACGCAGCCCTGTCTGCTGCCCGGTAAGGCTGAAACATATGACTGATATTTTCATACTATTTCGTTGCTTCCCTGAATTCAGTGGTAAAGCCCGGATCATACAATTTGGAGCGGTCATAGTGCGCTGCCTTCACTACGTCTCCGATGATCATCAGGGCTGTTTTTGTAATATTATTTTCTTTGGCTGTCTGTGCAAGGGTTCCTACCGTACAGATGAATTTCTTCTCATCCTCCCAGGTAGCCTTATAAACGATAGCTGCCGGGGTATCGGCCTTATAGCCGCCCTCGATCAGGCGCCTGCTCAGTTCCTCCAGCATTCCGGTGCTTAAGAAAATAACCATTGTGGCCTGATGGGCTGCAAAGGACTGGATGCTTTCTTTTTCCGGGACCGGGGTACGTCCTTCCATTCTGGTGATGATCACGCTCTGAGAGATCTCCGGAAGGGTATACTCCAGATTCAGCGCGCTTGCGGCTCCGCAGAAGGCGCTGACGCCCGGGCAATAATCATAAGCAATACCTTTTTCATCCAGAATATCCATCTGCTCACGGATAGCCCCGTAAATGCACGGATCGCCTGTGTGAAGACGTACCGTGGTTTTTCCCTCTGCCTCCGCGCGCACTATAACAGAGATCACTTCTTCAAGAGTCATCTTCGCACTGTTATGGATCGTGCAGACATCCTTGGTATATTCCAAAAGCTGCGGATTCACCAAAGATCCGGCGTAAATGATCACATCGGCTTCTTCCAGATACTGTTTTCCTCTTACGGTAATAAGGTCAGGCGCCCCCGAGCCTGCTCCCACAAAATGTACCATAGGTCTTCTCCTCCTTTACTGTTCCTTGTCTTTCACGATGATCAGGGAATAATACCCTGCTGTTTCCGGGATTTCCTCAACGCTTCTGTATATTTTTTCATCCGGCATGCCGCAGTTTTCGATCATGATCCCCTCTTCTCCCATGGCCAGGATCTGCTCTTTTACGGATTTCATCTTCTTTCCCGCTTTCATGAGAACCTTGGTTCCCGGGAGCTTCATTGCCTCATCGATCTGATAAGACGCCGGAATCACATGAAGAGGTTCCGCTTTTTCCACCAGTCCCATGTTCATTCTGGCAGCGACTGCGCAGAAGGAGGTGATCCCGCTGACGATTTCTGTTTCATAGCCCATCTGGCAGATGCGTTTGTGGACGTACAGATAAGTGGAATATACAGTAGGGTCGCCCAGTGTCAGGAAAACCACCGTGTGGCCCTTGTCCAACTCTGCTTTGATCGCCTCCGCTCCCTCTCTGTGGTATTTTTCCAGCAGTTCCTTGTCCTTTGTCATTGGCATGGGGACTGCCAGAAGCGGCTTTTCCCCTAACCGGGGATATGCGCCCTCTACGATCTTAAAGGCTACGGTTTCCTTTGGTTCCTCGCCCGGAAGGGCGATAACGTCCGCCTCCTTTACAAGGCGAAGCGCCTTTAAGGTTAAAAGTTCCGGGTCTCCCGGACCCACACCTACTCCATATAATTTTCCGCTCATATTTTCTCCTTTTCTATGTATTGTTGTATTTTTTATACATATTTTTCTATTTTTCTACATATATATTTTTTTATATATATTTTGTATAGCAGACATTCATATTCCGCCTTGCGGCATGTCCATAATATGTTTGAAAATTGCTTTGTGCAACATGTATTCCACAATTTGCCGCATTATCTTCTGTTGACCGAAAGCTTATCTATCAGCTTTGCCGCATCAGGGGTCTGCCCCAGATATCCCTGGACATTGGAAAATATCACAGCCCCCAGCAATATCTGCTCGTAGGAACGGTGATTCAGATAAAACTGGATACGGTTCGTGATTTCCTGCATTGTCTCCTTAAGAAGTCCTTCCAAAGACAGGATTTCCAGCGCCTCATCTGTGGTATTGCATTCAAGAATAGATTTTGCACAGGAAAGCCCTGCCCCCGCACGGATGGCATTGGAGGCCAGTACCTCCATTCTTGCGTCCGCATTGTGGGAATGGGTGTTCATGATTCCGGCAGCTACCTTGACAAATTTGCCGATATGAGAAACAAACAGGATCCCCTTCACCCCCATATCGATGGCCATATCAATGGTTTCTCCCACGTAGTTGCTGCATTTGATATTTTTTTCAAAGGGAAGGCTCATATGCTCGCGGAGATACTCTGCGCCGTAGTTGCCGGGAGTGATCAGAAGATACTCTTCTCCCTGGCTCACATGCTGCTTCATTTCCACACGGATGCTCTCGATCAGGGCTTTCTCACTCATAGGCTCCACGATTCCGCTTGTCCCGAGAATAGAAATGCCGCCCTGAATCCCAAGCCTTGGATTGAAGGTCTTCTTTGCGATCTCCACACCCTCCGGCACAGAAATAACAATTTTCAGCCCGCCCTCGTAATCGTATTTATCCAGGGCTTCCTCCGCTTCCCGGAGAATCATAGCTTTGGGAACCGGATTAATGGCAGCCTCCCCGATCTTCTGGGACAATCCGGCTTTCGTAACACGTCCGACGCCGATGCCGCCGTCTATGACGATTTTTGCGGATAAAGGCCCGGTCATTTTTTCTGCTCTGGCATATACAAGGATTCCATTGGTAGTATCCGGATCGTCCCCGGCGTCCTTTCTGACAGCACAGGAAACGGCGTTTTCTTCTATTTTGATGTCTTCCAGAAGCAAATGCAGAAGAATGCCTTTGGGAGTCATCAGATCCACCTGGGACAGTCTCTGACCGCCAAGAAGCATCGTAACCGCTCCCTTACATGCCGCAGCCGCGCAGGAACCTGTTGTATAGCCGAAGCGCATTTTCTTTTGGTTTTTTATGACATAATAGTCTTCCAGACCAGTTTTGTGTTCCATGCTTTTCTCCTTCTTTGCGGCAGCGTATTCTGAAACATGAATTTTCATAATTCAGTTGTTTCTTTGACCCCACCTCTAAAGCTACACAGATTTTTTCATTTCTACAAAATTGTATTCTGCAAAAAAAGAAGTCCTGTTATGACAACAAAACCCCCTCTTACCCGGAATTTCCCGGTTGCCGCAGGTCATTCCGCATCTGAAAAGCATCCCAGTATCTGGCTTTGACAGTAACGGACTTGCGCAGGATTTCCACCCGCTTCCTAAGGACGCCTTTCTGCTGATTTCTCCTAATTCCGCTATTTATTATATAATTATCCATACGAAAAGTCAATTTTCTTTGCAACAAAACAGATTGACAAAAGAATCCCGCCGTTTTATAATGTAGCCACAATACAGAGAGAGGTGAAAAGATGAAGAGATAATCTGCTTTTGAGAACATGGAACTTATTTTTTGCAGTATTTCGGCCGCAGAAGGCAGATACTGTATTTCATGTTGCCAAAAGTGGATTATGTACTCATAACCTCTCTTTTTTGGTGTCAATATTTATAGTACCATATATTTTTGTGCTGTATGCATTCCGGAGCGCGAGGTTTTCTGTACACAATTCAGAATCGTTTGGCAACAGATGGTTCTTTTTTTATACAGAACCATACCGCAAAAAAGGAGGTATTTTATGGCACAGATAAATGTAAGCAATCTGACATTCTGTTATGAGGGTAGCTTTGACAATATTTTTGAGAACGTTTCTTTCTCTGTGGATACAAACTGGAAACTGGGCTTTATCGGAAGAAACGGAAAGGGAAAAACAACTTTTCTCAATCTTCTTCTCGGGAAATATGAATTCCGGGGAACAATCCGAGCTTCTACGTTTTTCGACTATTTTCCATATCAGCTATTACCGGAACATATGGAAAGCTGCGCCGCTGATTTTCTTGAACAAATGAAGCCCGGCTGCGAATTATGGCGGGTTCTTTGCGAACTCGAACAGCTAAAGGTAAACGCAGAGGTTTTATACCGCCCGTTTCGCACGCTCAGCCACGGGGAGCGCACAAAGGTCATGCTGGCTGTCCTGTTTTCAGGAGAAAATGACTTCCTGCTGATCGACGAACCAACCAATCATCTTGACCAGGAATCAAGAAACGCCGTAAAACATTATCTTTCGCAGAAAAAAGGCTTTATCCTTGTCTCCCATGACAGGGACCTGTTGGATGCCTGCGTGGATCACGTTCTTGTTTTAAATCGCCGTTCCATTGAAGTACAGGCCGGAAATTTCTCAAGCTGGTGGGAAAACAAAACCCGGAAAGACGCCTTTGCCCAAACAGAAAACGAAAAGCACCAAAGAGAAATTAACAAGCTGAAAAAGGCATCTGAAAGAACAAAACAGTGGGCAGACAAAAATGAAAAAACAAAAATCGGCTTTGACCCTGTAAAGGAACACGACCGAAGTATTGCAACGCGCGCTTTTATCGGCGCAAAAACGAAAAAAATGCAAAGCCGTGTAAAGCAGATGGAAGAACGTCTAAGCAGGGAAATCGATGAAAAAGAAGGTCTTTTGCAGGATATTGAAAATCCGGCCGACTTAAAGCTTACCCCGCTGCAGCATCACAAGAACACATTGATTTCTGCCAGGGACTATGGACTGAAATACTGTGATGGGATATCCTGTATATTTGAACACCTGAATTTTGAGCTTCATCAGGGAGAACGCATCTTTTTAGACGGCAAAAACGGCTGCGGGAAATCCAGTTTTATCAGAGCAGTTCTCCGGCATCTTTCAGAAAATACAGATGCAGAAGCCCGCCGGGCGGATTTTACAGAAAGTGGAAGCCTCAGCACAGCCCGGGGCCTTACGGTTTCCTATATCAGTCAGGACACCTCATTTTTAAAGGGAACACTCAGGCAGTTCTGCAGCCGCCGGCAATTGGAGGAATCGCTTTTTTATGCAATCCTCCGTCAATTGGATATGGAACGAACGCAGTTTACCAAAAACATGGAGGACTTTTCCGAAGGGCAAAAGAAAAAGGTACTCATAGCTTCCAGCCTTATGACTTCCGCACATTTGTATATCTGGGACGAGCCTCTGAATTACATCGACGTTTTTTCACGGATGCAGATTGAAAAGCTCCTGCTGGAGTATCGGCCCACCATGCTGGTCGTCGAACACGATATCACGTTCCGGAAAAAAATCGCCACAAAAACAATAAACCTGTAGGTGTGTAAAAAATACGTTACTCTGACCGCAGTGCACAGTAACGAAAATACTTGTCAAACATACCTGTAAATCTTGCAGGAGGACAGAAGGGAAATGCAGAGGACTTTGACTTACAGAATTACGGAGAAAGACTGCGGAACTGAAATTATTCAGTTTCTGCGGGAAAAGGGATTTTCCAGGCGTCTCTTATCCGGTATGAAGGCCGATAAAGGAGCGATTATTCTGAACGGGGAACGGGGCTTCGGCCATACAGCATTAAAAGAAGGAGATGTTCTTAAGGTTCGGGTTTTGGAGACAGAATGCTCAGAGAACATACTTCCTGTGGAAATGAAGCTGGATATTCTTTATGAGGATGAAGATATCCTTGTCATAAATAAGCCCGCGGACATGCCCATCCACCCTTCTATAGGGAACTATGAAAACACTCTGGCAAACGGAGTCGCCTATTATTACCGGCAGCAGAGAAAGCCTTTTGTTTATCGATGCATCAACCGCCTTGACAGGGATACTACCGGAGGACTGATTCTTGCCAAAAATGCCCTGAGCGCGGCAATCCTTTCCACCCAGATGAAAAACCGCCAAATACGCCGGACTTATCTGGCGGTTCTGGAAGGTATCCTTCCCGAAAAAGGAACAATTTCCGTTCCGATCGCAAGGATGAAAGGCTCCGCCATTGAACGGGAAGTCAATTTTGAAACAGGGGAGCCTGCGGTAACCCACTATGAACGGCTGGCGTTCCGTAACGGGCATTCTCTTGCGGAGCTTCATCTGGAAACAGGCCGTACCCATCAGATCCGGGTACATATGAAATATCTGGGCTTTCCTCTGCCGGGAGACTATCTGTACCACCCTGTTTATGACCGTATCGGACGGCAGGCGTTACATTCCTACCAATTGGAATTTATCCATCCGGTTACAGAAGAACCGCTCCTTTTCACCGCGCCCGTGCCGGAAGATTTCCGCAACGCCTTCTGAGCACGGCGGTTCGAAAGTTTCATAGACTAACTGTTCAATCACTGGATTCATATTTTATTTTCTTAATCAAATAACTCTCCGACGGATTTATGAAATTATAATGAATTTTCGATTTTTCATTGATAAAAAATCAGATTAGTGGTACATTAGATATAGAAAGAGCACCCACTCCAAAGTGGATGCCTCTCGAGATGGTAATTGTCCTTACGGACACCGCCTATCCTGTGGGCAGACAGGATAGGCATTTTTTATTGTGTACATACAGGGATTTATCTTTGCGCCACAAATAATGTACCGACTTTTTCACCTTTGACGACGCTGTATAATGCCTGTGGGTTTTTCCCATTTGTTACAATAACATCTATTCCCTGCGCTGTGGCAATGTCTGCAGCCTGCAATTTTGTTTTCATTCCGCCGGTTCCCCGCCTTGAACCGGCGCCCCCTGCGAGTTCATATGTACTGTCATCTATTTTTTCTACACGGCTGATCAATTTCGCGTTCTTTGAAAGTCTGGGGTCTTTGTCATAAAATCCGTCAATATCCGACAAAATAACCAGCTTATCAGCTTTGCATAAAACCGCGACTACCGCGGAAAGCATGTCGTTGTCTCCGAAGATTTTTTCTTCTGATTCAATTTCTTTGTAGCTAACGGAATCGTTTTCATTTACGATCGGGATAATTTCCTGCTCTAACAATGCCTCAAAAGTACTTGCAAGATTTTCTTTCTTTTCTTCGTCCTTAATATCATCTGCATTTAATAATATCTGTGCAACGGTTTTATTATAATAGCCAAAGAACTTATCATACAGAAACATATTTTCACATTGCCCCACTGCCGCTGCCGCCTGTTTCATTCGCAGCTCCGTGGGCTTCTCTTTCAGGTGCATTTTCTGTGCGCCAACAGCTATAGCCCCTGATGACACCAAGATCACTTCATTTCCCATATTTTGAATATCTGACAATATCAGCGCCAAATCTTCAAACTTTCTTAAATTGCTGTTACCAATTTCATTGGTTAATGTGGAAGTTCCAACTTTGACAACTATCCGGTTTCTTTTAATTCCCATAGCTAAAGTACTCCTTATTATATTATTTAATCATTCGCATTTCCCATTATAGCAATTTTCCTGCCGACTCGCAATATTTCCTGACGGCTTGTATTATTTCCTGACCGCTCGCCGGCTGCGTCTGGATTGTGTCAAGACTCTCGCGCGAGTCTTGATACGGGATGCTGCATATATTTTTTACTTCTCCCCTCTTGTTCTTTTACGCAGATATGCTATAATGCTTCTTGCACTGTTTTGAACGCAGATAAGCATTCCCCCGCTTCAAGTACGCAGAGCACTAAGCGGCGGGTATGAAGGAGGATTTACATATGAGGCAGAATTCTGATGCCGGAAATCAGATCATTGAGGGGACCATCTGGAAACAGTTGCTCTTCTTTTTCTTTCCGATTTTGCTCGGCACTTTTTTTCAGCAATTTTATAACACCATCGATATGGTCATTGTGGGACGTTTTGTGGGAAAGGAAGCCCTTGCCAGCGTAGGCGGCTCCGCCGGGCAGATCGTAAATCTGGTGGTGGGCTTTTTTACCGGGCTTTCCGCAGGCGCGGGCGTGATCATCTCCCAGTTTTACGGTGCAAAGGATGCCAGAAGCCTGAATGCGGCCATCCATACCGCCTACGCCTTCTCTCTGGCGGGGAGCGTGATCTTTATGATCCCGGGGCTTCTGCTCTCTTTTTCTGTCCTGGAGACGATGAACACCCCGGCGGAATTACTGGAAAGCTCCGCCGCCTATCTGAAGATTTATTTCGGCGGCATTGTTTTTGTTTTTATTTATAATATAGGCTCAGGAATCCTCCGTGCCCTTGGCGATTCCAAACGGCCCCTTTACTATCTGATCATCTGCTCCCTTTTGAATGTGGTTCTGGATCTGATCATGGTTCTGGCTCTGGGGCTTGGAGTTGCAGGAGTTGCCATTGCCACTGTGATCGCCCAGGCATTCAGCGCCGGACTGGTCACAAGGGCCTTGATGAAGCCCGGCAATCTCTACCAATTAAAGCTTCGTCACATCCGCTTTCATCCAAGGGTGCTGAAATCCCAGCTCTACGTGGGACTTCCCGGCGGCTTTCAGTCTGTCATGTACAGTCTGTCCAATATTATTATCCAGTCGGCTGTCAATGTCTACGGTACGGATACCACGGCGGCATGGGCGGCGTATGGAAAGCTGGACGCGCTTTTCTGGATGATCAGCGGGGCGTTCGGCGTTTCCATCACAACCTTTGTAGGCCAGAATTACGGCGCCGGAAAATACGACCGTATCGAAAAAAGCGTCCGCATCTGTCTTGCCATGGACTGTGTTGTTTCTATCTTTATAGCCGGATTTTTGATTTTGTTCCGCAGCCCGCTGTTTGGCATCTTCACCAGCGACAGCGAGGTTGTCCGGATCGGCTCCGATATGCTGAAAACCATCACTCCGTGCTATGTGGTATTTATATTTATTGAGATATATTCCAGCGCGCTTCGCGGCTTAAGCGACGTAATCATCCCCACGATTCTGACCCTGTGCGGAGTATGCCTCTTAAGGATCGCATGGATTTTTGTGGTAGTTCCCATAAAACCTTCCATCCATACCGTCATTCTCAGCTATCCGGTCACCTGGATCACGACTTCTGTTCTGTTCATCATTTACTATCAGTACAGAAAGCGCAGGCTCTGGCCATCGTAAAAAGAGCGCCGTCAGACATCACGGCGGCGTTCTTTTTCACAGTAAAATGGCCATACCCCTGCTTAGAGCTCTGTGCACTTGAAACGGGGTATGCTTATCTGCGTTAATAGATAAACTTTCTGATCCAAAGGTGGTTCTGGCCATGCTTATATTCATAGGCCAGTTCATCCATACTTTTTTTCACCATATAGATGCCCAGCCCGCCCACAGGCCTTTCTTCTGCCGGGAGCGTAACATCCGCATCCTCTTTTTCCAGGGGATTAAAGGGAACTCCGCTGTCGATAAATTCCAGTTCCACCTTCTTCGGCTCTTCCTTGATATCGCATCGGACCGTTACCTGCCCCACTTCCGGAGCATAGGCATAATGGGCAATATTTACATAGATTTCTTCCACAGCAATTCCGATCTGCATCATAAGCTTAAAGGAACAGTCGGCCGCTTCCAGCTCTGCCTCTATAAATTCCCGGACTTTATCCAAATTTTCCAGTGTTGCCTCCAAAATCAGTTCTTTCATAACTACAATCCTTTCATTCTAGGAGGAATCCGCTTTCTTTATGCGTTTCTTCTCCCTGCTATATGGACTTGATTTTAACGGCCAGCATGGTAATATCATCAAACTGGGGCGCTTCTCCATTAAAAATATCGATATCCTCTTTCACGGCCTTTAATAACTGCTCCGGTGAAGCGTCCGGTTCTTTATTTAAGGACTGCAGCATTCGCTCCGTCCCATAAAGCTCTTCCTCAGAATTTGTCGCCTCGGGCACGCCGTCCGTATAAACAAATATCGTATCTCCCACATTCAATAGAATATCATATTCCCGGTAACGGCTTCCTTCCATTCCTGCAAGTACGAGGCCATGTCTGTCTTTCATCAGTTCAAACGCCCCGCCTGCCCTTCTGATAGCCGGATATTCATGTCCTGCATTGGCCGCCGTCATTTTTCCGGTGGATATTTCATAAATGCCAAGCCATACCGTCACAAACATTTCCGCGTCGTTATTCTCGCACAATTGATTGTTTACCGTTTCCAGGATCTCCTTGGGAGACGCCCCTGTCAACGCCTTATTCTTTATCAGGGTTTTGGCGATGACCATGAATAGAGAAGCCGGAACTCCCTTTCCGGATACGTCCGCGATCACCAGCGCAAGATGGTCGTTATCAACCAGAAAGAAATCATAGAAATCCCCTCCCACTTCCTTTGCCGGGTTCATGGAAGCATAGATTTCAAACTCATCCCTATCCGGAAACGGCGGAAAAATGCTCGGCAGCATAGACGCCTGAATATCGGTTGCAACAGAAAGCTCCGCTCCGATCCGTTCTTTTTCTGATGTTGCTTTTACCAGGTTATCGATATAGACCGTAATATCCTGCTCCATCTGCGCAAAAACAGTGCTGAGGTTTTCCAATTCGTCTCCGGTATGTATATCCAGTTTTTGGAAAACGGATTCTTCTTTAAGCGAAAGTCCCCTTTCCTTTTCTTTCACATAGCAGGAGGCCGCGCCAGCCAGCTTGTTGATGGGATTAATGATCGTTTTATTAATGACACGTATCGCCAGAAAAATAACGATCAGAATAAATATAACCAAAAAGAATATCTGATAGCGGAGATAATCATGCCGGTCCTGCATCACCTGATTCATGTCAATATCCACCATCGCATAAGCAATGACATTCCCGTCCGTCCCTACGAAGGCCGCGCCTGCGGAACAAAGCCATCCGAACTCTTCTGTTTTCGTGATATATGCAGGGAATCCACCCTCTGGATCCTGAAAGACACCGTAATTCTGCTCATAAATGATATCCCATGTTCCGGCAGGACATGCGGTTTCTGACTGATCCGCATCAATAATATAGACGCAGGTTTTAGAATCCGGATCTACATAGATGATATACAGGGATTTTACCTCATTTGCCTTTTTCACTCCGTCCAGCGTTTCATACAATTCCTGATATTCTGTGTCCTTGATTTTGTCATATTCCGCTAAATATGCTTCTTCCTGCCCGGCGTCCTCCCATACGGGAGCCGGATTCTGAAGATAGATCTCTGCCACGCCTTCTACATATCGCTGGATCTGCCTGTGATCCACAACAGATACTGTGGTCTTTGCCACGTTCATTGCCAGATTGCGGTAGTGCTCATCCATGGTCCTTGCATAAATATTATAACTGATCGATGTCATTCCTGTTGTCAACAGTATTACAATAAATAATATCAGTAAAACTGACTTTTTCCGAATAGAAAATCTGACTTTCATAGTCTTCTGCCCTCGTATGTATTATATTCTGACAACCAGCGTATTAAATCCCTGATACCTGCGGTAAGAAAAATCCCTTGCCTTTTCTTTGATCACCATAATTCCCAGAGCATCTGCATTGAAGTCTTCTTCACTTCCCGCCTTTCCGCTGTCCATGCTGAACGGGTTAAAGGAAACGGCATCATCACGGATATGCAGTTCAAAGCTCCCGTCCTGTTCTGCGATCAAGGTTATCTGGATATACCCTTCGTTCTTCCCAAAGCCCCAGGTCAGGATGGCCATACACAACTCCTCTATGGCCAGATTTATGAAAAACTGCTGTTTTATTGTACTTTCCCATTTTCCGCAGAAATCCCCAGCTTCCTTAAGAAGCTGCTGCATATCCTCATCCTTGCTGCGTATTGTTTTCGTATAGACTCTTCCCTCGTCGGCATTTATTCCCTGAGTCAGGAAACACTTTCGTATCAGCAGCGCGGCAATCAGAGAAATCAGCTCCGTCAACGGGAATACAAACCAGAAATATTCCGTTCCCGTAAAAGAAAACAACACCGTAAGCGGAATCAAAACCGCGGCTCCCCTGAGAAACGCTATGGTAAACGCGCTTTTTTCCTGACTGCTTGCCTGAAAATAGCTTTCCAGTATCATACTGATCCCCGCAATGACAGCGCTGGGCGCGTAAATTCTAAGGGCATGTCTTCCAAGACGCAGCGCCTCGCCGCTTCTGATCCCCAGCAGCATACAGACCGCATCCGGAAAAGCCATTACAAGCGCCGCCGCCAGCCCTCCGATCACTGTGCCCCATATCAGCCCTGTTTCTAAGGTTTTCCGGCATCCTTCCTGATTCCTCTCACCAGAGTAATTGCTCACAAGAGGCTGCGCGGCTTTTGCCACTCCGTCATACAGATACAGCAGCAAAAAAGAAGTACTCTGTATCATCTCGAATACCGCCACCGGGGCGCTTCCTCCAAGTCTCATCAGCATACGGTTCGCCGTCAGAATGAAGATCATAGAGAAAAAGTATTGGGACGAGGTAGATAATCCGACCCTTATACATTCTCCCAGTCCTTCCGCCGATGGACGGAGGGGAAGCATGACAAGGCAGCTCTTATTGCGGTACATTCCCCAAAGATAGATGCTGACAGACACAATAAGCCCCGCCAGCGTCGCCCATGCCGCTCCTTTTACCCCCATACGCATTCCCAGGACCAGAATAATATTAAGGGAAATATCCGTAAGGTTCCCCGCCGTAAAACCAAAGCCCGCCAGCTTTTCCTGGTCGTCGCTGCGGAGATAATAATTTAAAATATAAGAAATAAAAAAAAGAGGCGTACCTGAAATAATAATCTGTATATAAGTACGGCTTGCCTGAAACAGTTCTTTGTCATCAGGCGCAGCGCCCAGCATCTCCAATATGGGAGCTAAAAAAAGATTCCCCAATACTGCCAAAGCGATGCCAAAGAATACTGCCGTCAGGATAACGCCCTGAAATCCGGCGGCAGCCTTCTCTTTTTCCCCTTTTGCCTGCAGCTTCGCATAGCGGATAGAGCCTCCGCTTCCCAGTCCGTGCATGATAATATTGATCACCATAAAAACCGGCAGGGAAATGCTTATCGCAGCCAATCCGGTAACGCCCATACGATTGCCCACCACGATGGCGTCCGCCATATCCCCGAACGCAAGCGCTACGGCGGAAATCATGATAGGTATCAATTGCCGTATAAACATTCTGACAGTGAAATAATCCATTGATCTACGCTTCATCCTGTTTTTTTCTCCCTGTATACATTTCCATTTGTCCCACCGGCCTCATCTGGCGTTTCATGGTACGAAGGCCCGGAATCCCCAGATCCTCTTCCGCATTGATCCATTCATACTGCTCCGGCAGACTGAGAAAAAGCTGGTGCTTTACATATACGGATAAGCCTGTGAGAAAGCTTTTCTGCTTTGCCAATGCCAGATCAAAGGTGCTATAGCTCAAGGGATAGCCCGCCGCCACAGCATAAGGTTCCTCGTCCACGTAGACCAGAATTCCCTCCACAGACAATTCCCGTCTGTGACCCAGCAGGTTCCTGACAGCCTCTGTATCCCGGATTCCTCCCGTTCTCTCTCTGTCCCGCTCCCATAACCCGCAGATTTCCATCGCGGTATCCATGTTTTCATCGCACAGCCGTTCCCAGCGGAGCCTGTGATCATGCAAAACTCTGTTGATATGATTTCTCTGTCCGGAAAATTTTCTTCCCTGCAGCTTCTCCTGCTGTTTTCTGTCATACAGATATTCACTGTCGTTTTCACACAGCCGGATCTCAAAGCATCCGGGAAACTCCTGTTCCAAAAAGAGAGCGTCCTCACGCCTCATATAATAAAAGCAAAGCTCATCCTCTTTTATCTGACAGGAGATCCATTCTCTTACAGCCTTCCTATCTCCACAGGGAAAAAACCATGCGTGTTCCCCGCGTAAACCATAAGACACAGAAAAAAAATCCTTTTCCAGACAGATTCCAAGCTTCATTTCTTCTTTCCAGATATACAGAGAGGAAAACCCATGGGAAGCAGCCTCATGACCTGCTTTCATACGCAGGCTCTCCACCTGGTCTTTCATTGACAGCTTAATCGGTTCCAAATGACTCATAACAATCTTCTTATCCTTTTTGCGCTGATAAAGCCCCCGTTCAGGGGAAGATTATCCGTACTCCCTTCCCCTTTATGGGCCTGGCCTTCTAATACGCCGTATTTTTCCGCTCCCGTATCATAAATACACTCATATCCGTAAAAAGCCCTTAAAATAAGATCCGCTTCCTCCGGCTTCATCCGAGGCATAATGGGAAAATCCTGTTCTTCTACGGTTTCCCAGTATTCCCCGTCTTCCTGGGGAACGGCGTCCCGATACAGCGCGTCAAAATCAGAAACTAACCTTTTCATCATTTCCGGGAGAAGCTGCCGCTGCCTTTCCAGCAACGTCCTGTGGTTATCCCGTGGATAAACAGGAATTTCCCGCTGCAGAAGGATATCTCCCTCATCCAGCCGGTCAGTCATTTTGTGCAGTGTCACGCCGCTTTTGTCCAATCCCTTTAATATCGTCACCGGCATAGGCCATGCTCCCCGTCCTATGGGAAGCAGTGCAGGATGGATATTGATGACCGGCAGCTTGTCCGACACCGGGATTTTATAGTAATATCCTCCGCAGACGGCAAATCTGCAGCCCTCTCGATACCAGCGTTCCAGATCCTCCGGGCAAACCTTCCCTATCTTTAAAGGAATGTGGTTTCTCTCTGCAAAGGCGCATACCTCCCTGTTAAATTCTGTTTCATTGTCTGTCCGGCAGCTTACAACCTCCGCAATTTCACAGAATGAAGCCAGGACCGGAAGCGCCGGATACAGCAGATCGATCCCGATATATGCTATTTTATATGTTTTCACCGCCTTATTCTCCATAAATGACCTCTAAAATCTGACCAATTCATTCACATGGCAGATGATCAGGCTGCCTTTTTGGCATTCCTCTTTTTCTGTGTGCCGAGAAGTTTTCTGATTTTATTATGTCGAATGCCCCGCAGCAAGTTGCGGGGCATTCGACTGACAGAGCCATACCCTGTTCCTGCCGCTATTTATTTTTTTCGTAGATGACCATAAGCCCCTTCAGCAGCAGATCCTCATCCAGAATGATCTCCCGTTTGCAATGGGGAATAATCTTCTTCGCCAGCCCTCCGGTAGCAATTACCGTAGCCTTCTGTCCAAGCTCTTCCTCAATACGGTCGATAATTCCGTCAATAGCCGCCGCGCTGCTGTAAAGCACGCCGCTCTTCATACATTCAATGGTATTTTTGCCGATGATACGCTTTGGAGCCTCTATCCCAATGGCGCTTAACTGGGACGCCCGGGAAGTGAGGGCGTCCAATGACACCTGAATCCCCGGAAGGATCATTCCCCCGATATAATTTTTCTTCCCGTCTACAACGGAAGCCGTGGTGGCCGTGCCCATATCGATCACGATCAGAGGAACCGGATATTCAGCAATTCCCGCAACCGCGTCCGCCACCAGGTCGGCGCCAAGCTGTCCGGGATGATCCATCATAATATTCAGCCCTGTCCTGGTTCCCGGGCCAAGGACCATAACCTCTTTTTTCAGGATCTTTTCCGCCGCCAGTTTCGCAATGTTGGTGATCTGGGGCACCACAGAGGAAATAATACAGCCTTCAAGATCATGGCGCTTAATATGGTAAATATCCAGAATCGTCTTGATATCAACGGCATATTCCAATTCTGTTTTTGTCCTTACTGTGGAAATACGTTCAATAAAAAACGTCTTTTCCCTGTCGATACATCCTATCACAATGTTAGTGTTTCCAATATCTATTGCTAAAATCATATTTTATACCGCCTGTTTCGTCGGCTGCCTCCATGCAGCCTGATATACTTTCAAAAGAGCCTTTCCAAGAGCTGTGACAAGAATAGCCGCCGCTATCGCTTCCGGGATGCCGGACGCTGTGACCGTACCCATGATCAGCCCGAATACGGCTGAAACCGCCACATTCTTAGCTTCTGCATACTGCTGCGCAAACAGGAAATAAATACTTCCCATGACAAAAACAGTATTTACCATGGAGCCTGCAAATCCGGTTATGATAAGCGATACATAGGAATTCAGCTTCACCTTTTTCAATAAAATCCAAAGCCAGCCGGAGATCACGCCGATCATGATCCGGCAGCCCACCGAAATCCAGAGAGCCTTCAAAACCCCGGCCAGCCCGGTAGTGCTCAGAAACGGTGAAAATGCAAAGGACAGCAGTGTGGGCGCCATGGTGTTGCTGATTAATGAGCATACGCCAAAGGTCGCTCCCAGGATTGCCCCTGCCATTGGTCCTAAAATCACAGCTCCTACGATCACCGGAATGTGGACGGTGGTAGCCTTAATGATCGGAAGCTGGATCATTCCCAGAGGCGTGTTAGCCAGAAGAATAACGATCGCCGCCATCAACGCGACGCTGACCATCCAGCGGGTGTCTTTTTTGTTTTTTTTCATGTTGGTTCCTCCTTGTTATCATTCCCTCTTACGGGATACAATACGGTGCGGAATAACGGGCAGCTCTTTTTATGACTCGCTCGCCCGTTTCCCTGTGTAAACGGGTTACGCTTCCTTCATAAGAGAAAGAATTTTATCCAGGATTTGGTTTGCTGCATCCTCCTTGCTCATTAACTGGAGTGATACGTCCTCATCCTTTGTGATCAGGGTCAGCACATTGGTATCTCCCTGGAATCCGGCCCCTGCCACCTTAAGATTATTGGCGGCTACCATATCCAGATTCTTCTTTTTAAGCTTTTCCCTGGAATTGTCCAGCATATTCTCGGTTTCCATAGAAAATCCGCATAAAAACTGTCCCGGACGCTTATGCTCTCCCAGATATTTCAGAATATCATCTGTCTTTTCCAGAGCAATGGACATTTCCGCGTCCTTTTTCTTGATTTTCTCGCCGCTGACAACACATGGGCGGTAGTCCGCAACGGCGGCGGCCTTAATGATAATGTCCTGTTCTGCGCTTATCGAGGTAACTGCTTCAAACATGTCTCTCGCCGTAATGACAGGAACAACATTCACAAACATCGGCGGCTCAATGGCAGTGGGGCCGCTTACCAGCGTGACCTCTGCCCCCCGCATCATCGCCATCTTTGCAAGGGCATAGCCCATTTTCCCGGAGGAATGATTGGTGATATATCGCACGGGATCGATGGCTTCCTGAGTAGGCCCGGCTGTCACCAGGACCTTTTTCCCCTGCAGATCCTTCGGGAAAGCAATTTCCCTTAAAATATACTGAAGCAGGGTTTCCGGCTCCGGCATTTTTCCTGCGCCTGTATCTCCGCATGCCAGATAGCCGTACGCAGGTGCAATGACCTCATAGCCGTAATGTCTCAATGTATCCAGATTATCCTGAACAATGGGATTTTCATACATGTTTGTGTTCATGGCAGGAGAAACCAGAACCTTGCATTTACAGGCCATGATCGTTGTAGTCAGCATATCGTCCGCGATTCCGTGGGCAAGCTTGCCGATAACATTCGCGCTGGCAGGGGCAAGCATGACCACATCCGCCTGCTTCGCAATCGATACGTGCTCTACCTGGAACTGAAAATTCCTGTCAAAGGTATCCACCAGGCATTTATTTCCCGTCAGAGACTCAAAGGTAATGGGATTGATAAAATTTGTGGCGTTCTGAGTCATCAGGACGTGCACCTGCGCGTGAAGCTTGTTCAGCGCGCTGGCCAGATATGCAATTTTATATGCCGCGATACTTCCGGTGACTCCCAGAAGGACGGTTTTTCCCTTTAACATTGTCTCCCTCCTTTGTTTCTGTATGATATTTGATTCATTATAAAACAAACCCTTCAGGGAGCGCAACGTTTTTTTTCTATGTTCTGTATTTTGTCCACACAGAACGTTGCTGTTCACACTTGTGGTGTTAACCAATAGCAGACAGGTTACATAACCTGTGAACAGTAGCGCCATAAATACGATCACATCTGTTTTTCTCCGGCAGGAAATGATATAATATCGGATGCATGATATGAAAACAGATGAGAAAACGGGCAAAGGAGGCTTTATGATGGATAATCTTCTTATCACGCAATGGTGCGCGCGCTTTATCCGCGAGCAGGTAAAGGAAGGGGATTTTTGTATAGACGCTACTATGGGAAATGGAAATGATACCCTTTTGCTGTCGCAGCTTTGTAAGGAAACCGGAAAGGTGCTTGCATTCGATATCCAGAAGCAGGCTCTTGAGCACACTGCAAAACGTCTGCTGGATGCAAAGGCTCCGGATAATTACCGCCTGGTCCTGGATTCCCACGCAAATATGAAAAACTATGCTAAGCCGGACACGGCAAGCTGCATTGTTTTCAACCTGGGATATCTTCCCGGTGGAGATCATAAAAAAGCGACCCATAAGAACTCCACCATTTCAGCTTTGAACCAGGCGCTTGACATCCTGAAAAAAGGCGGATTGCTTTCTCTTTGTATTTACAGCGGAAGGGATTCCGGCTTTGAGGAACGTGATGCAGTTCTTGAATGGCTGAAAGCTCTGGAGTCCCGGAAATACCTGGTGATTAAAAGCGACTACTACAACCGCCCCAATCATCCGCCTATTCCGGTACTTGTGATAAAGCTAAAATAGCCTTCTGCGGTCTTTATGGATTGTTCAAGCGCAGAAGAGCAACGGCTCCCGGCTTATCGCCCGGGAGCCGCCGCTCTTCGTAAAGCGGATATTCGCGCTCCGCAAACTGAATTCCTTCTGGCAGGTCATTCTGTAATCGCCCATACTCGTGCAGGAAGCCCTGTCGCCCCTTCAAATCTTGGGTAAGATACAATGATCACCGCTCCGGCAGGGGCTACCTGATCGAGATTCGTAAGTACCTCTACCTGCAGCTTGCCCTGATCCAGCACGTATCTTTCACATGCCAGATCTCCCGCCGCTGCAGCCACTACGGAGGCGTCCGTATCAAGAGCTTCATGCCCGTTAGCCGCAGCATTTCTCTCTTCATAAATATATTTCAACGCTTCCAAGGACCAGCCCGGGAAATGCTCACCGCCTTCTGCATCTGTTCCGGAAAGCGCGTCCATATCCGGCCATTTTTCTGACCAGCCCGTATATAAAGCCACAAAAGCGCCGTCGGGAATGTCGCCGTATTTCGCTTCATATTCCCTGATGTCTTCTACCGTTACCGCATACTCCGGATTTTCTTTGACTTTTTCGGTGACGTCGATCACACATAACGGGAAGATTAAGTCTTCTACCCCATATTTCTCGGATAGCTCACGACCCTTTACAAAATGTCCCGGAAAATCAATATGTGTTCCAAACTGTCCCGGAAATTTAAAAGTCTGGATGAGGCAATCCAGCATCTCATTTCCCCAGTCAAAGCAGGTACGTGCCAGATCTACAGACCCTTCCGGAATTCCAGCCCAGTAAGGACTGTCATTATTAAGAAAATGCGACAGTTCCACCCATTTGTATTTCTTTGCTTCCTTTAATGCTTCCCATAACTGATACATAAAAAAGCCCTCCTATATTTCCTATTATTCTTATAGGTAATAATACAGCATATTCCTGATTTTGCCAAGACACTTTTTTACATTATTTCCCGGGAGTGAACAGTAACTGTTACTGTTCATTACCAAGCCTTGCACCGGCTGCAAGGCTATGGGCCGGTAGCGCTGAGTAACCAGTAACTTTTACTCGATCCCGCAGACCTCAATATCTCCGCTGACAGTGGATAGCTGCAGCTCACCGCAGACAGTCTCGCCGTAAACAGCGTTCCCCTGCTTCTCTCCCAGAGTACCTGCAAGGGGCAGATTTGTCATAAATTTCCCGCTGACTGTACGGTAAGAAATGTGGAAGCCCTCTTCTGAGGAAATTTTAATATCGCAGTCTCCGGATATGGAATTGCCTCTTGCTTTCTCAGGCAGCTTTGTCAGATGCAGGCACACATCGCCGCTGGTACTGGAGCAGTTTATTTCTCTGCTTTCGCCTTTAAACTCAACATCCCCGCTGACAGAAAAAAGCTCGCACCGTCCGTATCGTCCCTCCACTTCGATGTCTCCGCTTTTTGTCTCCGCATGAAGCTCTCCGTCCGGCTCGCCGCAAAGCTGAATATCGCCGTTTACCGTAGAAACCCATATTCTGTCCCAGAGCTTTTTAGGAAGCCGCACTTCGATATCTGACCGCCGCATTCCTCTCATGAAAAAATAAGCCGCTGTGGCAGTATTTCCCTGACTGATGGACAAAACCCCATCCTCTTTAAGCATTGTTTCGATTTCTTCCGTGTCTCCCGAAATCTCAATAAAAGAATCCTCTTCATCCGTGCAGGTGATATCAATGCTGCCGTTTGTCAGGCGGATTTCCAGAGAATTTGCATACTCCGACGGAATTGCCGTACAGTCCACCTTTTTGCCCCGCTTCGGGGAAAAGCCTGTAAATACGCCGTCCGGGTATTTCTCTTTGATCTGGTCTGACACTTCCTTTGCAACGTCCCGCGCACAGTCAACCGCCACCTTTGCCGTAGAAAACGCTGCCTTTACGATCTCTTCAATCCCGTTTTCCAGGTCGTCTTTAAAAGAAGAGGAACTCTTTTCCTCCCGGAATTCTTCTTCCTGATAATCTTCCTGATAGTCTTCCCGGGTGTTTTCCTCCAGTTCTTCCTCCTTCAGATAGGCAAGAAGCTCTTCTACATCGCCCAGGCTTTCCATTGCCTTTGCAAGCGCCTCTTCCTCCGGTATACCCTCCGCAGCCAGATCCAGATAACGCTGGTACAGATTCTCACTCAGTTCTTCGATCATTTCTGTCTTTGCATTGCTGTCCTTCGCGTCTGCCAGACGGTTGGTGATCATAATCACAATCTTTGTCTCAATCCGATTCATATTCTACCTCCAATGTGAGCAGCATATCCAGAAGAGCACGGATTTCCTTCCATTCACGGCTCCGCTCTTCCCATTGCTTCTTTCCTTCCTCCGTAATCTTATAGTAACGCCTCCTGGCGCCCGTACCTTCCTCTCCCCAATAAGAGGTGATCAGTCCGTTCTGCCCCAGCCGTTTAAATGCTGTATAAAGAGTTGCTTCTTTAAACTCATACCGTCCCTGTGTACGCTGCTGTACTTTCTTATTGATCTCATATCCGTAACTATCCTTATTCATCAATTGAGTCAGGATGATCGTATCCGTATAGCCGCGCAGAGTATCTGCTGAAATTGACAAATTCCTACCTCCTCTTCTTTTTGATATTGCCATAATAACACGATATACCTCATCTGTCAATGTATATCATTTATAAAAGTGTACTTAAAGTTACTGTTTGCACCGCAGGTATGAGCAGTAACTTTATTAAAAGGCTAAATCCCCCGATGCAAGCATACGGCCAGCAAGATAATACTATGCAAGCATGTCCGTTTGGCTCGTTGCTCGCAGAAACAAAAACAGAGCGGTAACTGCTGCTGTCAGTTACCGCTCTGTCATGATGGGCAAAGCGGACATTCACATTCCGCTTTGCTAAACGCCCATGAAATTAGTCAATTACTTTTACTGTTTCGATCACCGGCTGTTCCTCACTTGGAATCGTACCGTTATCGTCCGTGGGTTCTGCCTCCTTGCAGATCTCATCCACAATATCCATTCCCTCTGTTACATAACCAAAAGCTGCGTAGTCTCCGTCGAGGAAGGTACTGTCAGACTGCACGATAAAGAACTGGGAACTTGCACTGTCCGGCTGGGAAGAACGGGCCATGGAGATAGCTCCCCTTGTGTGGGAAAGATCATTTTCCACACCGTTGCTGGAGAATTCACCCTTGATGGTTTCTTCGGAACCGCCGGTTCCGTTGCCCAGAGGATCGCCGCCCTGCATCATGAAACCGTCCATAATACGGTGGAAGGTAAGACCGTCATAAAAATCCTCCTGAGCAAGCTTGACAAAGTTTGTAACGGAAATCGGGGCGGCATCTGCATCCAGCTCCGCTTCTATTGTTCCGTAATCCTTGATCACGATCTCAACATGATGCTTCCCGGTTAAGGGTTCGTCGGTATTTAAAACAGTTTCCGAAGTCTCGTCTTCCTGGCTGTCTTCCGTATCAGAGGTTTCATCGTCAGTCCCGGCTTCACCGTCTTCTTCCAGTTCCGTTCCGTCAGAAAAGCCCGCCGCCTCTGCCTCTTCTTCTCCTACCGCTTCGTCCGTCTCAGCATCGTCAACCGCTGTCTGGCCTTCGTCCTCCTGCTCAGTATCGGTATCCTCCGTATCCGTGGTGTCCTCCGTATCTGCAGTATTTTCTGTATTTGTAGTATCCGTATCGCCGGAATCACTGCCGCAGCCGGCCAAAAGACTTGCTGACATAGCTGTCACACAGAGCATTGCTATTAATTTACGCTTCATTTTATTTGCCTCCAAAATATTTGTCCTGTCAGCGGTATAATAACGGCCGCATCTGACCTCCCATTATACAGGACAATCAGGAAAATGCAACTTATTTCACAAAAAATTCAGATTCTGCCTGCGAGGCAGGTATTCCGCTGATTCTCCGCAGGCTTTGCAGTTCTCCTGCAGGTTTACATATCTTCTGTGAATTACCCGGATTTTCAGCGGATTCTATCAGGGAAGCCTACCTTCCGCTGTACCTTGCGCAGGGTTTTCGTCGCATAATAATTTGCTTTTTCCGCATTCTGTTTAATAATGGAATCAATATATGCCTTGTCCTTGCTGAGTCTTGCAAACTCGTCCTGTAACGGCTTCAGCACGCTGATCACAGCCTCTCCTACGGCCGGCTTCAGTTCTCCGTAGCCCTTGCCTTCAAATTCTTTTACGGTTTCATCAGGAGTCTTACCGGTGCATGCGCTGTAAATATCGATCAGGTTTTTGATTCCCGGCTGTTCATCCCGGTAACAGATACATGCCTCGGAATCCGTTACGGCACGCTTGCATTTACGCATGATCGTATCCGGATCATCCATCAGATAAATGCTGCCGTTAGGATTTTCGTCAGACTTGGACATCTTCTTTGAAGGATCCTGAAGGCTCATGATCTTAGCTCCTACCTTGCCGATATATGCCTCCGGCACAGTAAACACATCGCCGTAAATATTGTTGAAACGCTCCGCTACATTTCTGGTCAGTTCCAGATGCTGCATCTGGTCAATACCTACCGGAACCACGTCCGCCTGATAGAGCAGGATATCCGCAGCCATCAATACCGGATAGGTAAACAGTCCGGCGTTAATGTTGTCCGCATGTTTGGCTGATTTATCTTTAAACTGCGTCATACGGTTCAGCTCACCCATATAAGTATAGCAGTTCAGGATCCATGCAAGCTCTGCATGTCCCGACACATGGGACTGGTAATAAATGCAGTTTTTCTCAGGGTCAAGTCCCGCCGCAATGTACAGTGTCAGAAGATTTCTGGCACGCTTACGAAGCTCTGCAGGATCCTGTCGGATCGTAATCGAGTGCATATCCACAACACTGTAGAAGCATTCGTATTCATCACTTAAGGTAACCCAGTTTTTCAGAGCTCCCAGATAATTTCCCAAAGTCAGATTTCCTGTTGCCTGCATTCCGCTGAATAGTACTTTTTTACCATCTATCATAATACTTTCCATCCCTTTCCACTCGCCGCAGCGCAAAACGTTGTGAAAAAGCGTCGGACGCGGGCGACTTAAACAATTGATATCCTGTCTATTTTAGTATGGTAAATTCCGGCTTGTCAAGTATTTTCCAGAAACTAAATGTTATTGTTCACAAACTAAATTTCATTCGCCATTTTTCCTCTCCGGCTTTCCAGTTCCACAGTCATCTCACCGCGGATACTGTCCAGTTTATAGAAGTATGTAAGTACTGCGATCAGTGCACACAAAACAATAGGAATCCAGATAAAACAGATTTCAATGTAGGAAAGTGCTTTCTCTGTCTGGACCGCATTGGCAACATAACCGCCGTTTTTCAGGAAAGCGCCGATGATAAAGCTGGTAAGTCCCATTCCGCCTTTTACAAAGAAGCCCTGGAATGCCGCGATCAGACCGGATACGCTTGCATTCTTTTTGTACTCTGAGTAATCGATAACATCCGGCTGCATTGCAAATGTAATTCCAAAAATACCATAGATTCCAAGTCCGGTGATCACTAA
>JAUNGB010000040.1 GCA_030524715.1 Eubacteriales bacterium
CAGTCGGGGTGACAGGATTCGAACCTGCGGCCTCCTGGTCCCAAACCAGGCGCTCTAGCCAAGCTGAGCCACACCCCGCTGTTTATGTATGAAATTTACTTTGTCGCTTGACGCAAGACATATTATATTATATGGATTTTCAATTGTCAACAGTTTTTTTTAATATTCCAATATTTTTATAAGCCATTTTTGAAGAATACCTTGATTCCGGGCGGGAGGTTAGAGTATAATATATATGAGATGTTAAGCTTTGAGTTGGATTTATATTCTGATCCCCTTGTTGCTATTCCCGGCATATAGAGGTAAAATGGAGACAGTCGAAGAGATGGAGGTCGTGAACATTGGGAAAGATTGATACGATCACAAAAGATTATATGAAAAAGAATTCAATTTTTGCTGATGCTTTCAACTATTTTATATACAATGGGAAGCAGGTGATCAAGCCGGAGAATCTGCAGGAGCTTGACACCACGGAGATTGCCATCCCGTTTGGCAACGGGAATGAGGTGGCGGTTCAGAAATTCCGGGATTTACTGAAAGCAGCCATCTTAATGAGGGATGACAATGCTGCATACCTTATCCTGGGTGTGGAGAACGAGTCGGACGTGAAATACGCAGAGCCAGTTAAAACCGGCCTGTATGATTTCCTTCAATATTCAAAACAGGTGCAGCAGACAGCAGGTAAACACCGTAAGGCGAAGGACAGGAAAGGGCATGAAGATGGTGAATTTCTTTCCGGTTTCTACAAGGAAGATAAGCTGACGCCAGTCATAACCTTGGTCATCCTGTTTGGTTCAAGGAAATGGGATGGTCCGAGGTCGTTGCAGGAAATGATGTCCACGCAAGATTCAGACATACTGAAATGTGTGGCTGACTACAAGATTAACCTGATCGAGCCAGCGACATTGGGTGCAGATGATCTTGAAAAGTTCCATTCCAATCTGAGAGCGGTTTTGGGCTTCATAAAATACTCCAATAGCGGAGAAGAACTGGATGATTTCCTCTCAAATGAGAGCGGATTGGAAAAACTCGATGTGGAAGCCGCAAGGGTGATAAAGGCATGTACGAATACGGATATCCGGATTGATGAAAAAGCGGAGGTGGTTGATGTGTGTAAAGCTGTGCGCGAAATGAATGAGAAGGCGGCAGAGAAGGCGGCAGAGAAGGCAAGGCTCGAAACTTTACGGGATACTATTAAAAATGCAATGGACTCGCTTAAAATTGGAGCAGAAGAAGCGATGCATATCTTGAAAATTGGCAAGGAAGATCAGGAAATTTTAATGAAGATGATTTCAGGGACCTGTGAAAATTGAATAAGAATTAACAGTTATGCCCATCAGGCGGCAATCCAACCAGATTAGAAATAATCTGGCTGGAAGACGGCCCGGTGGGCTTCTTTTTTGGCTTTTTTGTCCAATCCATAATGTCAGGATGGATACCGCCCTTTACGGATTTCTGTTTGCAAAAACCGGGAAAACTTTAGAGTAACTTGGAAACCTTCCGTAAATATGCTATCATATAGGAAACAAAGCTTTATTGCTGTATATAAGGAGAGTATATTATGGATGTTGAGGAATTTCAAAAAAAATTAAGCGAAATCTGCGCAGTTGCCGCAGCCAACAATAAAACACTGACAACAGCGCAGGTGCGTGATTTCTTTGCAGGGTCAGAGCTTGAAACGGAACAGCTTGTGAAAGTCCTGCAATATCTGAAGACGCAGGGAATTACCATAGAAGGCGCGGAAATTCCTTCTGGCAGCAGCGCAGAGCAGAAAGAGCAGGAGAAGCCAAAAGGAAAAAGAGTTCCGCTTACCTCTGAGGAAGAAGCCTATCTCAGGTCTTATCGATCAGGGCTTTCCCAAGAGGGGCTCACCGATGATCCGGAGGAAGTGCTTTTTCAGCGGCTTGCCCGGGGAGACGCCCTTGCCCGTGAAGAACTGACCAGGCGATACCTTTTTGTTGCCGCAGAGACCGCCGCCGAACTGAACTGCGAAGAAATTTTTCTGGCTGATCTCATACAGGAAGCTACAGTGGGGCTTCTTACGGCTTTGGAACAGCAGGAACCCCTTCAGAAAAGCGATTTCTGGCTTCGCGGGGAGATCCGCAGGGGAATCCTTCGAGCCATTGAAGAACAGACGCAGCAGAAGTTTCAGGATGATTGCCTGGTAGCGAAGGTTGAAAAGCTGGAAAGCGCCGTCCGGGAGCTTACCGGGGATGAAGAAGATAACGAACCTCAATTCAGCATCGGGGAACTGGCTGTGATTCTGGATATGGACGTAGAAGAAATTAAAGATATCCTGCGCCTGACAGGAGATGATAAATAGGCTTATAAACAAGCCGGGCGGATATCCGTAGATATCCGCCTGATCATTTATATTATCCGTTATACAATTGATAATATTTCCCTTTCTGTTCGAGAAGCTCATCATGAGAGCCTCTTTCAATAATACGTCCCTGTTCCAGAACCATGATACAGTCGCTGTTTCTTACGGTAGAAAGCCTGTGGGCGATGACAAAGGTCGTTCTGCCCTGCATCAGCTTATCCATACCGTCCTGTACCAGCTTTTCGGTACGGGTATCGATGGAGCTGGTAGCTTCATCCAGGATCAATACAGGAGGATCCGCAACAGCGGCCCTTGCAATGGAAAGAAGCTGTCTCTGTCCCTGGCTCAGGTTGGAGCCATTGCCTCTCAGCATGGTGTTGTAGCCGTCCGGCAGCCTGCGGATAAAGCTGTCCGCATTGGCAAGCTTGGCAGCCGCAATGACCTCTTCGTCCGTGGCGTCCAGTTTGCCATACCGGATATTTTCCATAACTGTATCTGTAAATAAGTTGGTTTCCTGTAATACGATACCCATGGAACGTCTCAGGTCGCCTTTTTTGATCTTATTGATATTGATACCGTCATAGCGGATCTTACCGTCCTGAATATCATAGAAACGGTTCAGAAGGTTGGTGATGGTAGTTTTTCCGGCGCCGGTAGAGCCGACAAATGCGATCTTCTGTCCCGGTGTCGCGTACATTTTTATATCATGAAGGACAATCTTATCAGGATTATAACCAAAATCAACGCCGTCCAGCACCATATCGCCCTTTAGTTCAATGTAGTCTGTGGTATCGGTTGCCTTATGGTAATGCTTCCAGGCCCAGCGTCCGGTTCTCTTTGCGGATTCCACAAGCTGACCGTCCTTTTCCGTAACGTGTACAAGAGTTACATATCCTTCGTCAACCTCAGGAGATTCATCCAGAAGGTCAAAGATACGCTGAGCTCCTGCCAGGGCCATTACGATACTGTTAAACTGCTGGCTGACCTGGTTGATGGGCTGGTTGAAGCTTTTGTTAAAGGTCAGAAAGCTTGCAAGACCTCCCAGGGTAAATCCGCCGAAGCCATTGATGGCAAGGATACCGCCGAAGATCGCGCAGAGCACGTAGCTGACATTTCCCAACTGAGATACGGTGGGCATCAGGATATTGGCGAATTTATTGGCATTGTCCGCGCTTTCAAAAAGCCGGTCGTTCAGTTCGTTAAATTTCTCCATGCTTTCTTCCTCATGGCAGAAAACCTTAACAACCTTCTGACCCTCCATCATTTCCTCGATATATCCGTTAATAGTACCAAGATTTTTCTGCTGTGCAAGGAAATACTTTCCGCTTAAACCTGCAAGACGGCGGCTTACAGTCAGCATGACGGCCACCATTACAAGGGTCAGCAGGGTCAACGGCACATTCAGGATGATCATGCTTACCAGAACGCTTACGATGGTAATAACGCTGGAAAGCATCTGAGGAATACTCTGGCTGATCATCTGGCGGAGGGTATCAATATCATTTGTATAGATGGACATGATATCCCCGTGGGGATGTGTGTCAAAATATTTAACAGGAAGAGTCTCCATACGGGCAAACATATCGTTACGCAGGTTTCGGAGCGTTCCCTGGCTGACATAGATCATGATCCGGTTATAGGTATAGGTTGCAATGACGCCGATGGCATAAAAACAGGCAACCCTTCCGATGGCAGCCGCCAAAGGCCCGAAGTCCGGTGAATCCGTCTGAAGAAGGGGCAGAATATACTGGTCGATCAGAGTCTTGGTGAACATGGTTCCCTGTACATTTGCCAGAACGCTGATAAAAATACAGATAACAACCAGAAGAATATGAATCCGGTATGTTTTGGTGATGTAGGAGAACAGGCGTCCCAGAAGCCTGCCGGGATTTTCCACCTGCTGGCCGGAAGCTTTCCTGTTCTTTTTGCTTTCATTCATATTTCTGCTCATGCATTCTCACCTCCTGTATGATGGTCAAAATCGCCGCCTCCCTGTGTCTGGGAATTGTATACCTCCTGATAGATCGGGCTGGATTCCATCAGCTCTTCATGGGTACCGAAGTCAACCGCCCTTCCGTTATCCATGACGATGATACGGTCGGCGTTTTTGATACTGGAAATTCGCTGGGCGATGATCAGCTTGGTGGTATCCGGAATTTCCTCTGCAAATGCTTTCCGGATACGCGCGTCTGTGGCAGTATCCACGGCGCTGGTGGAATCGTCCAGGATCAGGATCTTCGGTTTCTTTAAAAGAGCCCGCGCGATACAGAGACGCTGTTTCTGGCCGCCGGAGACGTTGGTTCCGCCCTGCTCGATATAGGTGTTGTATTTATCCGGCATTCTTTCTATGAAGTCATCCGCACAGGCAAGAACACATGCGTGACGGCATTCTTCCTCTGTGGCTTCTTTGTTTCCCCAGCGGAGATTCTCCAGGATCGTGCCGCTGAAAAGGACATTTTTCTGAAGCACGACGGATACCTGGTTACGCAAGGCGTCCATCTGGTAATTGCGGACGTCGATGCCGCCGACCTTTACAGAACCGGAGGTTACGTCATAAAGCCGGCTGATCAGATTGACAAGGCTGGACTTGGCGCTTCCGGTTCCGCCGATGATGCCGATGGTTTCACCGGAACGGATGGAAAGATTGATGTCTTTTAAAACAGGCTCTTTACTGTCTTTTTTATAACTGAAATCAACATGTTCAAATACAATACTTCCGTCAGGAACCTCCATAACAGGATTTTCCGGGTCTGTAAGGTCAGTTTTTTCGTTGATGACTTCAGCCACACGTTCTGCGCTTGCAGTACTCATGGTTACCATAACGAATACCATGGAGAGCATCATAAGGCTCATCAGGATATTCATACAGTAGGTCAGAAGGCTCATCAGCTCCCCGGTGGTGAGAGAAGAGCCGACGATCATTTTTGCTCCCAGCCAACTGATGCAAAGAATGCAGGCATATACGGTAAACTGCATGACAGGCATATTGAGAACAACCAGCTTCTCCGCCTTTACGAACATCTCGTATACTTTGTTGCAGGCCGCCTGAAATTTGCTTGTTTCGTGTTCCTCGCGGACATAAGCCTTGACAACGCGGATACCGGAAATATTTTCCTGTACGCTGGCGTTCAGGTCGTCGTATTTGCGGAATACTTCCTTAAAATACCTTGTTGCGTGTGTCATAATATAAAGCAGGATAGCTGCCAGGAAAATAACGGCTACCAGATAAATGCTGGCAAGCTTGGCATTGACGATGAACGCCATTGTCATTGCGCAGAGCAGGCTGGCAGGAGCGCGGGTACACATCCGAAGGATCATCTGGTAAGCATTCTGAAGGTTAGTGACGTCCGTGGTAAGACGGGTGATCAGTCCGGCAGTGCTGTATTTGTCAATGTTTGAAAAGGAAAAGGTCTGGATGTTTTCGTACATGGCTTTACGAAGGTTGCGGGCAAAGCCTGTGGACGCCCGTGCACCGTATTTGCCGCCGAGAACTCCTGCGGCCAGACCCAAAATGGCAAGAACTGCCATGACCGCGCCCATACGGTAAATATACCCGATGTTGCCGGCTTCTACGCCGTTATCGATGATAGAAGCCATAACAAGAGGGATCAGGGTTTCCATCAGCACCTCAAAAATCATAAATAAAGGCGTGAGAAGAGAATCCTTTTTAAATTCCCTGACCTGGGCAAGTAGTGTCTTAATCATGGGAAAAACTCCTTTCTTATTAAATTGTTTTGGTTTCGATTGTGCGCTTCATATGATGGATGGTGTCAATAAAGCTGTCCATTTCTTCGTCAGAAATATCATTCTGCAGAAATTCTTCCACCTGGGACATAAGCTGCATTACGGAAAGCTGCTTGTCAATGCCTTTTTCTGTGAGAACCAGGCGCTTCAGGCGGGCGTCCCCGGGAACGGGCCCCCTTGTAATCAGGCCGCGTTTCTCCATTAACTGAAGGATACCGCTGGCTGTGGAGCGTGCAATATGGAACTCAGCTTCCAGATCTTTCTGGAATATGTTCTGGCCGCTGTTCTCATAGAGATAGCGGATGATCCAGCTCTGCATGTGGGTCAGGCCTTCTTTTTCCAGTTGAGCGGAAATTAACCGTCCGATCATATTGTCCAGGGTATGGATTTCATATCCTACAATATGTTTTTCTTCCATATGAACCTCTTTTCTGAATTCGGGACTCGGTGGTGAGTCCAGGTGCGGGATTCGGGCCGGAGCTTCTCTGAAAATTGCTTTCTGCAAGATGTATATCGCAAAGTGGGGGATGCAGATTGTTGGAATAAATTTTCAAACAAGCTTAAGTATAGCTTCCAAGCTGAATCTCACGTTTGACACAAAAAAGTTCGTAACCGAACTGTTCGGCTACGAACTATATTGTAAGCAAAAAGATAAAATTTGTCAATAGGCTTTTTAGAAAAAAGGGCGCTGCCATATGCAGCGCCGGATTATCTGCCGGAAAGATTATCTATCAGAAAATCATCTGCCGGAAAGAGCATCTATCAGAAGAATTATTTATCGGAAGATTTCTGCGGAAGCTGTGCCAGGATGATTGCCCCGAACATGATGAAGCAGCCGAGGATTTCCCTGCCGCTTAAGCTCTGGCCGAGGATCAGCCAGCCTGCGATAACGGAAATGCAGGATTCCAGGCTGAGGATCAGGGAGGCGACCGTCGGGTTCATCCCCTTTTGTCCTACGATCTGCAGGGTATAGGCAACGCCGCAGGACAGGACGCCCGCGTAGAGGATCGGCATCCATGCAGCCAGAATAGAAGAGATCTGCGGATGCTCCAGAAGCAGTGCCGGAATCCCGGAGAAAATTCCGCATACCAGAAACTGAATGCAGGATATTTTTACGCCGTCCGCTTTAGGTGAAAAGTAGTCGATCACCAGAATATGCAGGGAAAACAGCACTGCACAGATCATAACCAGAAAATCTCCCTTTCCGATGGAGAAACCGTCCGTAATACACAGAAGGTATAATCCGATAAGCGCCATGACTACCGCAGCCCAGATAAAAGGGCTGCATTTTTTCTTCATAAAAAGCCCCAGGATCGGTACGATGACAATATAGCAGGCTGTAATAAATCCGGCCTTGCCCACGGTTGTATACTGGATTCCGATCTGCTGGAAGTTGCTTGCCAGACAGAGAAAAATACCGCAGCAGACGCCTCCGGTGACCAGGGTTTTGCGTTCTGCTTTTTTTTCTGTTGGGGTAAGAGTCCGTTCGGGCTTTTGACGGTCCAGAAACCAGATGACCGGAAGCAGGACTAATGCCCCGATGATGCTCCTTACCGCATTGAAGGTGAACGGACCTACATAGTCCATTCCCACGCTCTGGGCGACAAATGCCACGCCCCAGATCGTTGCGGTCAGAAGAAGCAGCAGTGAATTTTTTAGTTTAAACTGTTGGTTTTTCATAATAATCCTCTCCTCGCTGTTGAATCGGCGTGCCGTATAGGGTTACTGTTCATACCTGCAATGCAAACAGTAACCGTGCAGAATCCTTAGAGCGAACGTTATTGTGTAAGAACGACGTTTGCTGTAGTATCGGCACGATGCGTTGCTGGCCCATAGCCTTACGGCCAGTGCAAGGCCTGGGAGTAAACAACAACCACGATGCTACTAATTATACTGCACCGCGGCAGATTTATAAAGAGATTTTTTTAAGAAACCATGTACAAAGAAGATCATGTAGAAAGAAAAATCTGTAGAAAGAAAGCCCTGCATAAAAGCAGGGCTTTGTACAACATATCTTAATTATTACAGGAAAATATATTTCAGCACAAAGAGTACGGCAAGTATATACATCAGCGGGCTGATTTTCTTCTCCTTTGCTTTGCCGGAAATCAGGTTGATCACTACATAGGAGATGGTTCCCATTGCAATCCCTTCAGAGATACTGTACATAAAGGGCATTGCAATAATGGCGATGAAGCAGGGAATTGCTTCTGTGTTATCATTGAAGTCGATCTTTGTGATAGAGGTCATCATCAAAAATCCTACGATGATCAGCGCCGGAGCCGTAGCGAAGGACGGGATGGCAAGGAAGATTGGGGACAGGAACAGGGAAAGTCCGAACAGGATGGCAGCTACAATGGCTGTCAGTCCGGTACGTCCGCCTTCCGCCACACCGGAAGCGCTCTCTACAAAGGTGGTAACGGTGGAGGTACCGCATACGGCGCCCACAGAGGTACCGATGGCGTCGGAGAGAAGCGCGCCCTTGATCTTCGGAAGCTTGCCGTTCTTATCCAGCATGTCCGCTTTGGAGGCAACACCGATCAGGGTTCCAAGGGTGTCAAACATATCTACAAACAGGAACGCAAACATGATGACAAAGAAATCCAGTGAGAACACAATAGAAAAATCCATTTTCATAAAGGTGGGCGCCATGCTCGGAATAGAAATGCCGTTGGAAAAATCAGGAAGCAGGCTGTAGAAGCCAAGCTCCGGATTCGGCACATATAAACCGATAAACTGGCAGAGGATTCCCAGTACCCAGGTGATCAGGATTCCCCAGAGGATTCCGCCCTTGATATTTTTTACAAGGAACACCGCAGTGATCAGGATGCCAATCAGAGCCAGAAGTACAGTGATGCCTTCACTGTTAAAGGTTCCGCTGCTTACAGATCCTTTAAAGGAAAATACGCTTACCAGTGTGGAATCGTTATTCACGACGATCTTGGCATTCTGCAGGCCGATAAAGGCAATGAAAAGACCGATTCCTACGGATACCGCATGCTTCAGGTTTATTGGTATGGAGTTAAAGATTGCTTCGCGCACACTGGTAAGGGACAGCAGGATAAATATTATACCTTCCACAAATACAGCGGCAAGCGCCTGCTGCCAGGTATAGCCCATACCAAGGACTACCGTGTAGGCAAAATAAGCGTTCAGGCCCATACCGGGAGCCAGTACGAACGGATAGTTGGACAAAAGCGCCATCAGGCAGGTGGCAATAAAGGATGCCAGAGCCGTTGCGGTAAAAACTGCGCCGCGATCCATGCCGGAGGCTTCCAGAATGTTGGGATTTACCGCCAGAATGTACGCCATGGTCATAAAGGTGGTAATACCGGCAATGACTTCTGTTTTTACGTCAGTGTTGTGCTCTTTTAAATGAAAAATTTTTTCAAGGTTCATAATTCTTCCCCCTTCTTGGTCTGAGTGGGTTTGGATACGCTCTGGATTCAAACACACTCTAAAACAGCATGTTACCGAAAACATATTTTCCGGTGATGTTCCGGTCGTCGGACAGATAAACCAGTCTCTCCAGTCTTTCCTTTGATGTCAGCGGCAGAGGACAAGGCAGATTGAAATCATCCAGAATGACAGCGTCAAACTCATAGCCTTCTTCAAAGCTTCCCACTTTTCCGAAGAAGGAACCGCCTCCGAGGGTCGCCATATAAAAGGCTTCCTCCAGAGTCAGCGGAGCCAGGGTATCATCCAAAAGCCGCCAGCGGAGCTTGGAAGCCTGCACCGCATCAGTCATTGCGCGAAAGACGGACAGCGATGAGCCGCCGGCAATGTCACTGCCCAGTCCCATTGGAATCCCCTCCGCCAGATAACGCCGTACGGGCGCAATGCCGGAGGCAAGATTGGTATTGGATTGGGGACAATGGGCGATAAACACGCCCCGTTCTTTTAAAAGTGCGATTTCTTCGTCTGTGCAGTGGACGCAGTGCGCCATAATGGTGGGACAATCCTTACCGCCGAACAGCCCGAAGCGGTCATAGGCTTCACCGTAGAACCGTGCGTCCGGGCAAAGCTCCTTTACCCAGGCGATCTCGCCGAGGTTTTCCGAGAGATGGGACTGTACGGGAAGGCGGTATGCTTTCTGGAGCGCGGAGAGCTCATCCATGAGCGCGTCGGAACAGGACGGGATAAAGCGGGGCGTCAGGATGGGCTTCACATTCCGGTATTTCCCGGCACAGTTTTCAATCCAGCGGGCAGTATCCCGGGCGGAGGCCGCGGCGCTTTCTTCCTGAAGATCAGGGGAGCCGTTTCTGTCCATGTTGACTTTTCCTGCGAAGGTTTTCAACCCGGTTGCTTCCAATAAGTCCATGAGCAGCTCTGTGGCCTGCCCATGGAGGGTGGCAAAAATGGAGGCGCGGGTGGTGGCGCTTCTTTTCAGGTCCTCTGTAAAGATGGAATATGCCCGGAAAGCATACTCCGGGTCTGAATACCTGGCTTCTTCAGGGAAGGCATAGGTATTCAGCCAGTCCAGCAGCTCAAGGTCCATACCTGTACCGCGGAAGCGGTATTGAGGAGCATGAAGGTGCAGGTCCGTGAGGCCCGGGATGATCAGGCATCCGCTTACATCACGGCAGGGAATTCCCTGGTACTTTTCGGGAAGCACGGGGAAAACCCCGGCAGACAGGCCGTTATCGCAGACAAGATATGCATCCTCCATAACGAAAAGCCTGTTCGGAGTTTCACTGTAACAGACCGTACCCTTTAGCGCGAAAGTTTTTTTGTTCATACAATCACCGTTCCTTTCTGTTGTCAGGGGACATCCGGGCAATAAAAAAACTACCCGATATGTCTGAGATCCCTGTTTAGAACTTATAGACAACTATTACGGTAGTTGGTAGAAACGTCCAACCGATTATGGACTTATATAAGTTGCTGTATTTTGTGTGGCTTTGCTATGTGTTTATTATAAAAGATTCACAGTTTGATGTCAATTATTATATGCGTAAATCAAAACAACCGCTGACGAACTCGTTACTGTTTACTCCCAAGCCTTGCATCGGCTGCAAAGTATAGGTGTGAACTAATCGCGGACAGGTTACACTTCAGCCTGACTTTTTATACCAGCATATTATCCCAATATGTACGCAGGCTTTAAAGGCATCTGCTGAAGTACAGGATAATTTTGACTCAAAGGTAGCCAGCGGCATATTTTTGTGTTAGAATATCTTTCGATAATTTATTTTTACTCTGCCAGGCAGACAGTATCCTCAGAAATATATCAGATGTGGGATGACTCCCGCCTCTATAGGCGGTGAGCAGCAAATTTGTATCAGTGGTATGGAGAGTGCTGTATGGGCAGATATTCATGCCGGATGGGAAATGGAGGTACCCTGTGGAATTTAGTAAAGAATCTATGAAAAAAGCAATGTACCTGATCACGTTTGCAGTATTGCTGTATGTAGGCATGCAGAATCTGGATATTGTTCTGGAATATATCGGGGCGGTCTGGAAGCTTTTGTTTCCGTTTGTTTTAGGCGGAGCCATTGCGTTTGTCCTGAATGTCCCTATGAGATTTGTGGAGAATAAGCTGTTTGGAAAAGCTCTGGAAAGAGGGAATAAGACGGCAAAGAAATTTGCCCGTCCCGTAAGCTTGGTCATTGCGATCCTGCTTGTGGCAGCAATCATTTTGCTTGTGGTTCTTGTGGTTGCGCCGGAGCTTGCAACCACATTTGTAGGCGTGGGAAAGCAGATCGAGGCAAGCATCCCAAAGCTTCAGCAATGGATCGACCATACCTTCAGCGAGGATTCCCCTGTTGTGGAATGGGCAAATTCCATTGATATTCAGCCGCAGAAAATGCTGGATTCCGTAATGAATGTACTGAAGAGCGGTGTGAACAATGTGCTGTCCTCGACCATTTCCGTGACAATGGGAATCGTCAGCACGGCAATGAATGTGGGAATTGGTTTTATCTTTTCCTGCTATATCCTTCTGCAGAAGGAGAAGCTGGGGATGCAGGCAAAAAAGGCGATTTATGCGCTGTTTCCCAAACGTGTGGTGGAATATATTCTCCATGTGTGTTCTCTGGCAAGCCAGACCTTTGCAAATTTTATTGCGGGTCAGTGTATTGAGGCGGTGATTCTGGGAAGCATGTTCTTTGTGACAATGACTATCGGGCGTTTTCCCTATGCGCTGCTGGTAGGAGTGCTGATTTCCTTTACTGCTTTGATTCCGGTTTTCGGCGGATTTATTGGATGCGGGATCGGCTTTTTCCTGATCTTAATGGTAAGCCCGATGAAAGCTTTGATGTTCCTTGTCCTTTTCCTTGTTCTCCAGCAGATAGAAGGAAACCTGATCTATCCTCATGTGGTGGGAAATTCCGTGGGACTTCCGTCTATCTGGGTTCTGGTTGCGGTTACCCTTGGCGGCAGCCTGATGGGAATCGTCGGTATGTTGGTGTTTATTCCGCTGGTATCCGTCCTGTATGCTCTGTTCCGTGAATGGACGTACAAGCGGCTCCGGCAGAAAAAGATACAAATATAAAAGATACAGATATAGATCCGCTTATGGTGGTATAAGCTCCGAATCCGGAAGACGTTGACAGCGGCGCCTGTTATCCCTGATTCCGATAATAAAAGACGGCGAGCTGGGTGCGGTCGCGGAGCGACAGCTTATCCAACAGGGCGCTCAGATAATTGCGGACAGTCCCTTCACTTAAGAAGAGCGTGTCCGCAATTTCTTTGTTATTCATGCCTTTTGCCACCAGCTCCATAATTTCTCCTTCTCTGGGACTTAGACGGAATTTTTCCGGGCAAAACGCGGCCTTTTGGTTCATCAATGCCGGTATTCTTGTGACGATTTCGTTTCCGAAGACATTCTGGCCGCTTAAGACTGCCCGCATGGCAGGGATCAGAGCGTCGATATCCTGCTTGATCAGATAGCCCTTGGCTCCCATGCCCAGGGCTTTTATAATATATTCGTTATCGGAAAAGGTAGTCAGAAACAGAATACGGGCGTCCGGAAATTCCCATAAGATCTGTTCTCCTGCGGCAAGCCCTCCTATTCCTTTCATCTGGATATCCATAAGCAGGATGTCCGGCCGGTGCGTCCTGTACAGGGAAACGGCTTCCTCGCCGCTGGTTCCCACGGCCGCAACGGTGATATTCGGGTCTGCCTGAAGGATTGTTTTTAAGGACATGCATACAAGCTTATCATCATCAATAATAACGATTTTCATATAAAATCACCTTTCTTTTGGTTCTTTTGGGATAGAAATAAAAATTTTAAAGCCTTTGGTTCTGTCAATATGAAAATTTCCGTGGAAAGCCCGTATTCGTTCCTCCATATTGGAAAGACCCATGCCGCTTTTTTCAATGGGAGAGAAGCCGGCGCCGTTGTCATGGATGGTAAGCTGATACATAGAAGGATGCTCGATCAGCCTGACAGAGGCGGCGGAAGCATTGCTGTGGCGCGCGATATTGGAAAGCGCTTCTTTTACAATGGCGATCACTGCGTAATTCATCTCCATGGGGAGCGGCCCTGAATCAAAGGTAAGCGTTACAGGACAGAAAGTAAAGTCCTCTGCCAGACGGGTAAGCTGCTGGCGAAGGTCAATGGATTCTTCATGGAGATCGTGGACGCTGATGCGCACGTTGTCCATAGCGTCACTGAGGGTGTCCCTGACAGAACCAAGCTGCTCTTTTAAGGCCCCGTCATTGCCGCAGATTACCAGTAAAGCGCTGACCTGCAGGATCGAACGGGTGAGAAGATGGCCTACATTATCATGGATCTCCCTTGCAATCCGGTTTCGCTCGGTGAGCGTGGCAAGCTCTACCTCATAGTCCTGGTTTTTCATAAGTTCCTGGTTTTTCTGTTTTAAAAGCAGTGCGGCTTCGGTGGTGTCGTCCCGAACCTGATGGTATTTGTGAAGAAGCTCCCGGTATCTGGTTTCCTGTATTCTGAGAACCACTGCCACGCCGGAAAGAGCGGCGCAGACGAACCAGGTCTGCGGTTCCTGTGAGGTAAGACCTGAAAGCAGGGGCAGCAGCCAGAGAAAGCGAAGCCATGGCTCTGTGTTTCCGGTGCAGTTATATGCCGTAAGAGGCAGGAAAGGAAAAAAAGGTTTCCAAACAAACGGGACGGCACAATAAAGGAGAAGAAAGCCCCGGGAAAGCTTCCCGTCAAAATAGCTGCAAAGGGAGCTTAAAATAACGGCAGTGAGCAGGCCAATGACAACGGCATCCGGAATGCCATTGGAAAGAAGCTGCGGCAGTATCAAAATAAGAAGCAGAAGTTTATGATAAAGTGCGGACATAGACACCTCCGTTATTGAAAGAAATATTGTTGCTGTTCATTTCCTGGAGTGTGTTTGAAAATTGCTTTCTGCAAGATGTATTCCACAAATTTGGGGATGCAGATTGCGGGAATGAATTTTCAAACACATTCTAGCCTTGCACCGTCTGCCCGGGCTTGTGACCAGTAGTGCTGGATAGCCGGGAATTTGGCACAGAGCCGGGGATTTGACTATATCATAGCACGAAAATCCCCGGGAAGCCATGAGGGAATCAAAAACATGACATTTGTCATAAAGAGAACGTGACAGGGTTCACTGTACGCAGGAAAGAGGATTTGTTAAACTGAACGAAGATAAGCACACCGCAAAGTGGAATGCAAATGTCTGTTTTAGAGCATGTTTGAAAATTGCGGGAATGAATTTTTAAACATGCTCTGGGAATAAGGAGGGCAATAAGAATGATAGAAGTGAAAAATCTGGTAAAGCGTTACGGGGATGTGTTGGCGCTTGATCATTTTAATCTGAATGTGCAGGATGGGGAGATCTTCGGGCTGCTTGGGCCCAACGGCTCAGGAAAGACCACGGCGATCAACTGTATGCTGTCCCTGCTGAAATATGACAAGGGGGAAATCCGTCTGTTTGGAGAGCCGATGGCGCCGGATAATTATAAGAGCAAGCAGAAGATCGGCGTTGTTCTCCAGAACGTGGCGGTATATAACGAACTGACCGTGGAGGAAAACATTGACTATTTCTGCGGGCTGTATGTGGGAGAGAAGCGCAGGCGGAAGGAACTGGTAAATGAGGCTGTGGAATTTGCGGGACTTTCGGATTACAGAAAGTTTTTGCCCCGGAAGCTCTCGGGAGGTCTGCTCCGCAGGCTGAATATCGCCTGCGGAATCGCCCATAAGCCCCGTCTGATCTTTATGGATGAGCCCACAGTTGCGGTAGATCCCCAGAGCCGCAACAACATTTTGGAGGGAATCAGGGAATTGAACCGTCAGGGAGCCACGATTATCTATACCTCCCATTATATGGAAGAGGTAGAACATCTCTGCACAAGGATCATGATCATGGATAAGGGCCGGGCGATTGCATCCGGCACAAAGGAAGAACTGAAAAGCATGATACGCAGGAAAGAGACAGATAAGGGAAATGCGGCCGATACTGCGGAGCCTACGTTAAATGATGTTTTCCTGGAACTGACCGGAAAACAGTTAAGAGATTAAAGTGTGTTTGAACGACAAGTCGCATAGCGATCTGCGTTCATGAGTATTCAGTAAAGCGGAATGCGAATGTCCGTTTTACAATTGCTTTTCGTAAGATCAGGAGGTTTTTATGTTTTGGAATATTTATTATAAGAGTATCCTCCGGGGACTAAGGAGTAAGGATATGATCATCTGGACGCTGCTGTTTCCCATTCTTCTTTCCACTCTGTTTTATTTTGCGTTTTCGGGCCTGGATAAGGCGGAGACGCTGGATACCATTTCCGTAGCGGTGGTGGAGGATGAGGCGCTTGGCAGTGAAGCTTATCTGAAAATCATGCTGGAAGAGCTTTCCCGGGAGGAAGATTCTCTTTTGGACATTACATGGACAGACGCGGAGACTGCGGACAGACTTTTAAAGGATGGAGAGACAGAAGGCTTTATTTCCGTGGAAAACGGAGAGCCAAAGCTGACTGTAAAAGAGCAGGGGATTTATCAGACCATTCTTAAGCAGCTTCTGGACCGGTATATTCAGATAAAGGACAGCATTCAATCAGTTATTTATAAGAATCCACAGGCGGGGCTGCAGATGCTTTTTCAGGATACAGAGAAGTGGATGGAAGACCGTTCTTATATCAGGGAGGTATCCTTGTCCGGACAAGAGCCGTCCTTCACTGTGAATTATTATTATGCTCTTCTGGCCATGGTCTGTCTGTACGGGGGCTTTCATGGAATGGTCATTGTGGAAAACCTGCAGGCAAATTTATCTCCCCGGGGCGCCAGGATCGCTGTGGCTCCGGTGCGAAAGGGAATGTTATATGCAGCTTCTTTTCTTTCTGAGCTGACGACACAGTTTCTGTGTATGGCGGTTGTGGTCTGCTATATGCAGTTTGTATTGAAAATCAGCTTTGGCGGCCGTTTTGTTCCTGTTTTGGCAATGTGCCTTGTGGGGAGCATGGCGGGAATCGCTTTCGGAGCGCTGGTTTCCCTGCCTTCCCGGTGGAAGGGCGGAATGAAAAATGCCATCGTTGTATGTGTTTCTATAGTGAGCAGCTTTCTTGCCGGACTGATGTTTTTCGGTACCAATTATGTTGTGGAGCAGAAGTTGCCGTTACTGGCAATGCTCAATCCTGCGTCAAGGATCGCGGATGCCTTTTATTCTTTGTATTACTATGAGGATTATTCCCGCTATTTTAAAAATATGGGAATCCTTCTTATTATGACTGCCGTGATGCTCGGAGTTGTGCTGGCGTTTGCAAGGAGGAAGCAGTATGAGAGTATTTAGTGCGTGTATCAAGATGATGAAGCGGCATAAATGGGTTTATCTGCTTTATTTTGTTATTTTTGCCTGTCTGTTTCTGATTCCTGTCTCCGGCGGAATGACCGATTACGGCGCTTTTACGGCCAAGAATCCTAACTATACTTTGCTTAACAGAGATGGAGAGGGTCCTTTGGTAAAGGGGCTTATACAGGCACTGGAGGCAAACGGGACGTTTGTGGAGATTGAGGATTCTGAAGAGGCGCTGATGGACGCGGGATTCTATCAGGCTGTGGAGAGCATTTTCTGGATTCCGGAGGGCTTTGAGACGCAGTTTTGGGCGGGAGAAGAGCCGGAGCTTGAGATGTGGCAGTGGCCGTCCTCCGCGTCCGGTTACTATCTGCAGACGGCGGCAGAGCAGTATCTGAGCCTTGTCTCTTTGTATCGGGACGGCGGTACGGATTTTTCCTGGGAGGAAATGGCGGAGGCAGCCCTTAAATCCATGGAAAAGAAAACAGAGGTTGAAATGCGGCAATATACGGACGGAGCTGTGGTTTCGGAAAAAATCCGTCTGTATCAGAGATTTCTTCCGTATGTAATGCTTCTACTGTGTATTTCCGGCGTCAGCATTGTATTTCTGAATTTCAAAAATCCGGATATCCGGATGCGGAATCTGTGCAGCCCCATGAAGCCTTTTTCGTTGGCTTTTCAGAAGCTTTTATATGTGTGCGTGGTAGGAAGCAGCGCCTGGGTGCTGTTTAATATAGTTGGAGCCTGTATCTGTCTGGGGGACTGGAACGGGGTAGACTGGCATCTGCCGGCTCTGTTTCTGATGAACAGTTTTGCGATGGCTCTTGTTTCGGTGGCGTCTGCGCTTCTTTGCAGTGCATTGATCAACAGCCAGAATACCCAGAGTTTCGTCTCGAATATTTATGCGCTGGTGATGTGTTTTCTGGGAGGAACCTTTGTGCAACTTGACCTTTTGGGGAGCGGAATCCTGAAAATAGCTAAATTTGTTCCGGTGTACTGGTATGAAGAAAATGTGGAAAAGATATGTTGTCTGACAGGGTTTGGTGTGGAAAACCTGGTTCCTGTCTACAGGGGAATGCTTATACAAGTAGGGTTTGCGGCAGCGTTTTTCTGCATTTATCTGGTGATAAATAAATACCAGCAGCAGGCGGCAGAATCCTTTGGAAGTGTACGGACGGAAATTGAACAATAAAAAGAGTCGATTGTTTAACCTCTTTTTTCTTAGTATATGCCTAATAGGATGCCCGCTATCAGCTACATGGCTGATAACGGGCATTTCTGTTTTTAGTTGCTTTTTTCTTCTGCACTGGCTACAAGCCGGTCGAAATCACTTTGATACAAGCGGTCTTGAATGATGCGGTACTGCTCAAATTCACTTTCTGCAAAGGATTTTGCAATCGCCGCAGTAACCTTCCCTTTGTTTTGCAGAACCTCTGCATCGTTAAATTGGTAGGTTTTTCCGTTATCCGCAACTTGTGCAAAATTTGCACAAGTTGAATCCTCGGACAATTCACCGATTTTATAAATATTTTTCAAATGTTTTGTGACAACGCTTCTGTCTACATCGAAAAGCTGACCAATGGCTTTTTGTGTCAACCAAACATCGTGATCCTGCACACGGACTTCAATGCCATCTTCATGTGCATCTTTTGTAAATACAAGAAAATCCACAGTGCTGTTGCGAATTTGTAATTTTGTATTTTTGTTCTCAGCCATTATGTATCACCCATCCAATCATTCCTGCCGAAATAAATTTGATTTATATTAGCATTATACTATTTCTTTTCTTCAAATTCAACGGCAAAGAAAAAGCAGAACGGCATAGCCTTTCGACTATGCCGCCTGCGGTTATAAAATTATTTTTCTTTTACCTCAGCCATTTTCATAGCGCGGACCTTCAGCGGAAGTCCGAACAGAGTAATGAATCCGTCTGCGTCATGGTGGTCATACAGATCGCCTGTTGTAAAGGATGCCAGAGATTCGCTGTACAGGCTGTACGGGGAAGTGGTTCCTGCTTTGATGATATTGCCTTTGTACAGCTTGAATTTTACTTCACCGGTCACATATTTCTGTGTGGACTCCACGAATGCCTGAATTGCTTCACGAAGAGGTGTAAACCATTTTCCTTCGTATACGATCTGTGCGAACTGGCTGCCCAGTTTCTTCTTGGTTTCCAGTGTTTCACGGTCCAGAATCAGCTCTTCCAGCTGGTCGTGTGCTTCCATCAGAATAGTTCCTCCGGGAGTCTCATAGACGCCACGGGATTTCATACCAACCACACGGTTTTCCACGATATCCACAATACCGATACCATGCTTGCCGCCCAGTGCGTTCAGCTCGGTGATGATTTCGGAAACCTTCATTGCTTTGCCGTTAATGCTTGTGGGAACGCCTTTTTCGAAGGTCATGGTAACATATTCGCCTTCATCCGGCGCTTTTTCCGGAGTGACGCCCAGTACCAGAAGATCGTCATAGTTCGGCTCATTAGCCGGATCCTCCAGTTCAAGTCCCTCATGGCTGATATGCCATAAGTTACGGTCACGGCTGTAGCTGTGGCTTGCGTCGAACGGAAGATGGATACCATGTGCCTCGCAGTAAGCAATCTCATCTTCACGGGACTGCATGGTCCATACATCTGTCATACGCCATGGAGCGATGATCTTCAGATCCGGCGCCAGAGCCTTGATTCCAAGCTCAAAACGGATCTGGTCGTTTCCTTTGCCGGTAGCGCCGTGGCAGATAGCGGATGCGCCTTCCTTACGTGCAATTTCAACCAGCTTCTTTGCGATAACCGGACGTGCCATAGAGGTTCCCAGCAGGTATTTATGCTCATAAACAGCGCCTGCTTCTACGCATGGCATAATATATTCGTCGCAAAATTCATCGATAATATCTTCAATATATAATTTGGCAGCGCCGGAAAGCTTTGCTCTTTCTTCCAGTCCGTCCAGCTCGCTTCCCTGTCCGCAGTTAATGCAGCAGCAGATAACCTCATAGTCAAAATTTTCTTTCAGCCACGGAATCAGCGCCGTAGTATCAAGACCGCCTGAATATGCCAAAATTACTTTTTCCTTCATGATAATTTCCTCCTGGATTTCTGAATTTTTATCGTTCTGCACTTGGCAGGAACGGTGATTTTTGATATGATATATGTTTGTATAAATATACACCCTTGAATGCGGATGTTTGTCTCTGTCCTTTCGACATGGGTTAATATACAACATTTTTTATAAATATGCAATAGGGTAAATGAAAAAAATTAAAAAAATTTTTGCATAAAAATACGGCATTAAATAGGAAACGATACATAAAAATGCACAAAAACAATGAGAAATACCGGGAAAAGCCCTAAAAAAGGTGGTTGCATATTATGCAGAAAGGATGTATAATCAAAGCTGCTCAAATATCTTAAAAATATTCTCCGCGGGGGCGCATGACGTCCGGGGGACGTTAGCTTTGCGTTGGCCGGAGTGGAATGAAGAGTGCAGGGATTTGGTATCAGGAGAAAATGGAGGAGGAAATTGCCATGATTAAAGCAGGAATTATCGGAGCGACCGGATATGCAGGAAATGAAATTGTAAGATTATTGCTGGGCCATAAAGATGTGGAAATTGCCTGGTATGGCTCCAGAAGCTATATAGATAAGAAATATTCAGATATTTATCAGAACTTCTTCAGGCTGGCAGACGCCAGATGTATGGACGACAATATGGCGGCGTTAGCTGACGAAGTGGATGTTATTTTTACGGCGACGCCCCAGGGGCTGTGCGCTTCCCTGGTTAATGAAGAGATTTTGTCCAAAGTAAAAGTAATCGATTTAAGCGCGGACTTCCGTATTAAAGACGTAGCAAAATACGAAAAATGGTACGGAATCCAGCATAAGTCCCCCCAGTATATTGAAGAAGCCGTCTATGGACTTTGTGAGATCAACCGTGAAGATATAAAAAAGGCGAGATTGATAGCCAATCCGGGATGCTATCCCACCTGCTCCACCCTGTCCATTTATCCTCTTTTAAAGGAAGGGCTTATCGACCCGTCAACGATTATTATCGATGCGAAGTCAGGAACGTCAGGCGCCGGAAGAGGGGCAAAGGTGGATAATTTATTCTGTGAAGTAAACGAGAACATCAAGGCTTATGGTGTGGCGAGCCACAGACATACGCCGGAGATCGAAGACCAGCTTGGCTATGCCTGCGGACAGGAGGTTCTGATTAACTTTACACCGCATCTGGTTCCCATGAACCGGGGGATCCTCATAACCGCCTATGCTTCTCTTCTGAAGGACGTCACTTATGAAGAGGTAAAAGCGGCCTATGATAAATACTACGAAAACGAGACCTTTGTGAGAGTACTTGATAAAGATATCTGTCCCCAGACCAAATGGGTGGAGGGCAGCAATTATGTGGATGTAAACTTTAAGATCGATCCCAGAACGAAACGGATCATTATGATGGGCGCCATGGATAATCTGGTAAAAGGAGCGGCCGGCCAGGCGGTGCAGAACATGAACCTGATGTTTGGCTTTAAAGAAACAGAAGGGCTTTTACAGATTCCAATGATTCCCTGAAACCATAGAGTCATATGTCCCTTAAAACCACAGAGTTATGACAGCATGCGCCTTACAGAAGCTGTGTCAGTGCGTGGATTGAAACATCAGAAAAGGAGAGTGGAAATATGGAAATTATTACAGGCGGTGTAACTGCTGCAAAGGGTTTTCAGGCGGCAGCAGCGGCAGCGGAGATTAAATATAAGGATCGGACGGATATGGCGATGATCTACAGTGAAGTACCATGTGTGGCAGCCGGAACCTTTACCACAAATGTGGTAAAAGCAGCTCCGGTCAAATGGGATCAGCAGGTTGTTTATCATCAGCCTTATGCGCAGGCAGTCATCTGCAACAGCGGAATTGCCAATGCATGTACCGGCGCTGAAGGATTCGGATACTGTGAAGAGACGGCAAAGGCAGCCGCAGAGGCTTTGGGAATCCCCAGGGACAGCGTGCTGGTGGCTTCCACAGGGGTGATTGGAATGCAGCTTCCCATCGACCGGATCGCCAACGGCGTAAAAGCCATGGCCCCGAAGCTTGACGGCAGCCCGGAGGCCGGAACCGAAGCGGCAAAAGCGATTATGACCACAGATACTGTGAAGAAGGAAGCCGCCGTACAGATAGAGATCGGCGGAAAGACTGTAACCATAGGCGGAATGTGCAAGGGCTCCGGAATGATCCATCCCAATATGTGCACCATGCTGGGCTTTGTGACCACAGACGCGAAAATATCAAAGGAAATGCTTCAGGAAGCCTTAAGTGAGGATGTGAAGGACACCTACAACATGGTGTCCGTAGACGGAGATACTTCAACCAACGATACTGTCCTCCTTCTTGCAAACGGTATGGCGGAAAACCCGGAAATCACAGAAAAGGGCGAGGACTATGAGACCTTCAAAAAAGCCCTGAACTATATTAATACACAGCTTGCCAGAAAGATTGCAGGCGACGGAGAAGGCGCTACTGCCCTTTTTGAAGTAAAGATCATCGGAGCGGAGAGCAAGGAGCAGGCGGTAACCTTAAGCAAATCCGTAGTGACCTCATCCCTGACAAAGGCTGCCATTTACGGACATGACGCCAACTGGGGAAGGATCCTCTGCGCCATGGGCTATTCCGGGGCACAGTTTGACCCGGAAAAGGTGGATCTCTACTTTGAAAGCAGGGCAGGGAAAATTAAGATCATCGAAAACGGCGTATCCACCGGCTACAGTGAAGAGGAAGCTACGAAAATCTTGTCCGAAAACGAGGTAACCGCCATTGCCGATATCAAAATGGGCGGCTTTACCGCAACGGCGTGGGGCTGCGACCTGACCTATGATTATATAAAGATAAATGCGGATTACCGCTCATAAAAGAGGAAAACTATCATGGTAAAACAAAAATATTTAGATAAAGCGGAGGTGCTCATTGAGGCGCTTCCTTATATCCAGCGTTTCAACCGCAAGATCGTCGTAGTAAAATACGGCGGCAGCGCTATGCTGGACGACGAACTGAAAAAAAACGTCATCAAGGATGTGGTCCTTCTGAAGCTGGTTGGCTTTAAGCCGATCATTGTCCATGGAGGCGGAAAGGAGATCAGCCGTTGGGTAAGCAAGGTAGGTATGGAACCGCATTTTATCAACGGTCTCCGCGTTACTGACAGGGATACTATGGAAATCGCGGAAATGGTTCTCGGAAAGGTAAACAAGGAACTTGTGACCCTGGTTCAGTCCTTGGGAGTGAAGGCAGTGGGAATCAGCGGCAAGGACGGCGGCCTTCTCCAGTGCAGAAAGAAGCTCTCCAACGGGGAGGATATTGGTTTCGTTGGCGAGATCACCCATGTAAATCCCAAGGTATTATTCGATCTTCTGGAAAAGGATTTCCTTCCTATTGTTTTTCCAGTGGGATTTGACGAGGAATTCGCATCCTATAATATCAATGCGGATGATGCGGCCTGCGCCATCGCAGAAGCAGTAAACGCAGAAAAGCTTGCCTTCTTATCTGATATTGAAGGCGTATATAAAGACCAGAACGATCCGGATACCCTGATCTCAGAACTTCATGTCCATGAAGCGGAGGCTCTGATCAGGGACGGCTATGTGGGCGGCGGTATGATACCGAAGCTTCAGAACTGTATTGACGCCATCGAAAAGGGAGTTAACCGGGTACATATTTTAGATGGAAGGATTCCTCACAGCTTATTGCTGGAAATCTTTACAAACAAAGGAATCGGAACCGCAATTTTAAGAGAGGACGGAGAGAAATACTACCATGAACATGAATAATCAGATGGAAGCCGCAGAAGCAAGTATTCTGCATACCTATAACCGTTTTCCGGTAGTCTTTGACCATGGAGAGGGATGCTATCTCTATGATACCGAAGGAAAACAATATCTTGATTTTGCCGCAGGCATTGCGGTAAACGCGCTGGGATATCATTATCCGGGCTATGACGAGGCTCTGAAGGCCCAGATCGACAAGTTGCTCCATATTTCCAATTTATATTACAACGAGCCCATGAGCGAGGCGGGAGCCAAGCTTATCCTTGCAAGCGGAATGAGCAAGGCGTTCTTTACCAACAGCGGTACCGAAGCGATCGAGGGCGCTCTGAAAGCGGCCAAGAAATATGCCTACACCCGTGACGGCCATGCAGACCATGAGATCATCGCCATGAACCATTCCTTCCACGGAAGAAGCATGGGCGCGCTTTCCGTGACAGGAAATGCCCATTACCGCGAGCCCTTTGAACCTCTTTTAGGCGGTATTAAATATGCGGATTTTAATGATCTGGAAAGCGTAAAGGCTCAGATCACGGAGAAAACCTGCGCAATCATCACCGAGGTTGTCCAGGGAGAGGGCGGCATTTATCCCGCGGATCCGGCGTTCCTGGAGGGGCTTAGAAGAATCTGTGATGAGAAAGATATTATGCTGATTTTTGATGAGGTACAGTGCGGCATGGGACGAACCGGAAGCTATTTCGCATGGCAGGCATACGGAGTGAAGCCGGATATCATGGCATGCGCCAAGGCTCTGGGAAGCGGCGTTCCTGTGGGCGCCTTTGTCCTTGGAGAAAAGGCTGCCTCCGCGTCTTTGGTACCGGGCGACCACGGCACCACCTACGGTGGAAATCCATTCGTGTGCGCTGCAGTCAGCAAGGTGTTTGAGATTTTTGAGAAGGATATGATCCTGGCGCATGTGCAGGAGCTGACCCCTTATCTGGAGGAAAAGCTGGATGCCCTCGTGGAGAAATACGACTGTATTTCCGCAAGAAGAGGAAAGGGATTCATGCAGGGGCTTGTGATTACCGGACGTCCGGTGGGCGAGGTTGTGAACAAAGCCCTGGCTAACGGCCTGCTTGTGATCTCCGCAGGCTCCGACGTGCTGCGTCTTGTTCCTCCCCTTGTAATCACAAGGGCGCATGTGGATGAAATGATCAAAAAACTGGAAATGAGTCTGTAAATGCAGGCAGGTAAATTTTATGGGTTATAAAGACGAATGGATTCTTTTGGAATCAGGAGACGACATTGATGAGGTAGAACACAGGCAGCCGACGGAAGAGTTTTTATTCTATCGGGCCGTGGCCAGCGGAGATGTGGAAGCGGTAAGGAAAAACTGCGAGCAGGAAAGATTTATGGAGAGCGAAGGAGTAGGCATCCTTTCACGGAATCCTGTGACAAATCTGAAATACCATTTTGTGATCACAACGGCAATGATCACGCGTTTGTGCAGGCAGAACGGAATGGAATTGGAGCAGGCATTCCGGATGAGTGATTTCTATATTCAGAAACTGGATGACATTCATACCGTAAAGGGCGTACAGCTTCTCCATGATGAGATGGTGATCGATTATACGGAGAAAATGCGCAGATATTTCCGCAATGACACAAATTCCAAGCATATTAATGCCTGCAAAGAATATATCTATTCTCATATAAAGGAACGTATTACGATAGAAGATCTGGCAGAGGAGTTCGGGGTATCCGCAAGCTATCTTTCCCGTTTGTTTAAAAAGGAGACCGGGGTTTCGGTCAGCGCTTATATAAGGGAACAGAAGATCGATATTGCCAAAAATCTGCTGAGGTTCAGTGATTATTCCATGATCGAGATTGCCAATCGCCTGGCATTTTCTTCACAGAGCCATTTTATACAGCAGTTCCGGGAGAGCGTGGGCATGACGCCGAAGAAATACAGGGATGAACACTATATGATCCAGTGGGACATTGAGAAGGAAGCGGCGGGTATGCCGGATAAAACAGAACATATATAACAGACCGGGCGCAGCAAAAAGAAAATGCTGCGCCCGATTATTTTCCGGATGATCTGTGAGATGCCCTCAGCTTCTGCAGGCAGCGAACCCGAATCCCGCGCCAAGACTCGCGAGCGAGTCTTGAATGGTTTACGGTTTAAAGCAGAAGAATAATTTCGTTTTCATCTTCGAGAAGCTCCACAGGGATGTAATCGCCGGGAAGCTCCCTGCCGTTGAGAGTCAGCTTTGTACAGCCGGATTCAAGGCTGTTGGGATTTTCCACAAAAATATGGAGCTGCCTGCCGCGGAAGTATTTATCTATTTCAAAATGCTTCCAGCTTCGGGGGATGGACGGGGAGAGTCTGATCCCGTTGAGGTCGGGACGCAGGCCAAGGATGCCCTCTACACAGCCCACCATGACAGTGGAGGCCGTTCCGGTCAGCCAGTGTACGTGGGAACGGCCGAAATGTTCGCTTGCCCTGCCTTCTGTAAACTGGCCGTAGCAATAGGGCTCCAGACGGCGGATCTCAGCACGGTCATTCTGTGCGGCCGGCGCATTTTCCATAAAGTAGGTAAAGGCGCGTTCCCCATGTCCGCGCAAGGCCTCCGCAAGGATCAGCCAGCCCTGGGACTGGGAAAAGATCCCGGCGTTTTCTTTTGTACCCTGGTTGTAAATAACGGCAAGGGCGCCGTCAAAGGCATGGGCGTGATAAGGCGGATCCATCAGAATTGCGCCGTAGGGTGTGTTTAAACGCTCATATACCTGATCCAGCGCGGCGTCCGCCTGTTCTTTGGAAGCCAGCCCGCTGATCACAGCCCAGCTCTGAGGATTTAGCCACATGTTTGCTTCAGGATCCGCGGCGGCTCCGATACGTTCTCCGGCTTCGGTATATCCACGGATAAAGCGGTCCCCGTCCCAGCACAGGTCCTGTATTTTCCGGGCGGTTTCCTGCAGCTTTTCCTCCAGATAATTGATATAAGCCGTATCCTGCTTATGCTCGGCAAAGCTTTTTAGAATAATCATGGCATAATAGAACTGCAGCGCTACAAAGGTTGATTCCCCGTCCGCTCCCAGACGGAGGCAGTCGTTCCAGTCCGCATACAGGCCGGCAGGCATACCGTGGGGGCCAAGGTGTTCAAGAGAGAAACCCACCGCCCGCTTTAAATGCTCGTAGACACTTCCTTCATCCTTGTTGGCAAAGGGGATGATCTCATCAAGGAATGCGGTATTTCCCGTTTCGGCGATATATTTGTAGACTGTCGGGAACAGCCACAGGGCGTCGTCCGCACGGTATGCAGGGTGTCCGGTCTCCTGCACGTAGGAAGCGTCGTCCGGCGTGTCCTCATGTCCGGGGTTATGTGTGAATTTTACAAGAGGCAGCCCGCCGCCGTTATCTACCTGCGCGGAAAGCATGAAACGGATTTTGTCCGCCGCCATTTCCGGGGCGAGGTGGATGATCCCCTGGATGTCCTGTACGGTATCCCGGTAGCCGTAGCCGTTGCGCAGCCCGCAGTAGATAAAGGAGGCGGCGCGGGACCAGAGAAAGGTCATAAAACAGTTGTAGGCATTCCAGGTGTTGATCATGGTATTAAATTCCGGGCTGGGCGTGTTTACCTTCAGGTTTTTCAGCTTTTTGTCCCAGTCGGTTTTCAGCTCTGAAAGCTCCCGGGCCGTTGTTTCGGCGGGACTTTCATAGGAATGAAGGATGGCGTCCGCTTCGGCGGAAGGCTTCATTCCCAGAAGGAAAACCACAGTTTTTGTCTCCTGGGGCGCTAATTCCACCGTACATGACAGCGCCCCGCAGGAATTCTCGTTGTAGCTGGTGATATTTCCCAGATCACCGGATATTACCCCCTGGGGATTGCCGTATCCGTGATATCGCCCAAGAAAGCCTTCCTTATCTGAGCAATAAGAGGAAACGTCGGCGCCTGCAAGGCCGAAAAAGCGTTCGGTTACATTTTTTTCGTCAACCGTTCCGTCGGTGGGAAGGGCGTCCAGGTTTCCGTGCACCTGCTGCATGATCCGGTTTTCTTCAAACAGGGTTCTTGTAATGAACAGAGAGTACTGAAGATTTACCTGATCCTGCTCATAGTTGCTGTGGTTGGTAAATTCCGCATAGCCGGTCAGGGTAAGCTCCCTTGGCTTTTCTGACTGATTGGCGACTGACAGCGCCCATACCTCATAGGATTTTCCAAGAGGGACGTAGTAGAGAGCCTCGGAATGGATGCTTTCATAGTCTGCGTCTATTTTTGTGTAGCCGATACCATGGCGGCACTGGTTTTTATAGGTTTGCAGATCTTTCCCGACGGGCTGCCAGGAAGCGGACCAGTAGTCTTTGGATTCATTATCCCGAATATAAATATAGCGTCCGGGCTGGTCGAAATGATTAAAAACATAACGGAGAATACGTCCGTTTGCACCGGACTTTGCAAAGCTGTAGCCGCCGGCATTGTTGGAAATGATCGCTCCGTATTCAGGGGAACCCAGATAATTTACCCAGGGCGCAGGCGTGTCCGGCCTTTCGATCACATATTCGCGGTTTGTATCGTCAAAATATCCATATTTCATTGTATTATATCCATCCTTTTTTTAGATTAATGTTACGGTTATGCGATGCGTTTCATCCGAAAGGGAATCCAGCGTTTTGCGCGGCAGAAAGGCATAGGAATCCTCCATGACCATAAGCGGTACATTGCCGCAGGAAGCGGAAGCCACTATATAGGAACCGAAATCCTTACCGTTTTTATTGATATAAGTGATTTCAAGGCGCTTTCCTGCAAAAGAAGCAGTGACAGAGGCGGCGTTATCGGCGTCAAACTGCTCTGCCAGAAGCTTCGGATATAAAATAAGGTCGCCTGCCGTTCCGCGGACGCCGAAGACCTCTGTGATCATGGTCATCATATACCAGCTTGCGGCGCCTGTCAGATAGTGATACATGCCGCGTCCGTCAGAACGGAAGTATTCCGGGAGGCCGGGATATATATGGCTGGCGTCAAAATCAAGAGCCGTATCCGCAAGCGACTTTAAGGCTTTGAAGCCTTCCTTTACAAAGCCCCGTCGGTACAGCGCATTGGCATACATAACGGTCATATGGGAGAAAACGGCGCCGTTTTCTTTTTCTCCATAGGCAAATCCGAACATACGGCCCATGTCAAATTTTAACTCGTGGAAGTCTGTATTCAGGCGGTAGCCTCCGATTTCTTTCCGGTAAAGATAATGGTCCGCGCTTTTGGTGATCTTGCGGATCTGTTCGTCTGTCGCCACATATCCCATAATGGAAAAAACCTGCCCTGTAAGCATCATGCGCACATGGCCGTTGTGAAGGCCCTCAACGGCATTTCCGTGATTGTCGTAATAGCTGTTGAACCAGCCCTCATCTGAAGGCATATCAAGCCATTCGTGCAGCCGCAGGTGTTCGGTCAGCCATCCGGCTTTCCGGATAAGGTTCGATGCAAGGGCCGGGATTGAAAAAACAGAGCGTCTGTCGCTGATATTATGTCTGCAGCGGGCTGTGTATTCGGCTAAGATCTCATGCTTTTTTTCAATATCGTCAAAAACAGCGGGATCGTCACAGAGCAGAGGCCGGATTTCTTCCAACAGTTCGATGGTCTGGTTCGGAGAGATATCCTCAAGAAGGCGGAGCATTGCGGCAAGCTCTGTCAGATTTCCTGCATAGGCGCAGGTAAAGGCCACACTCTCCCCGCGTTCAGAAGCCATATCCAGGGCATCGTTCCAGTCCGCGCCGCGCAGACGGCAGATATTGTGGTCTCCCACCTCATAAAAGGCGGTGAGCTGCTGTATTAAAAGATGCTCCAGGATGCTTCCGTTGTAGATTTCATTCTCATCGGTGAGCTGCTTATTGCCGCAGCCCTCGTTCCACAGGGTATCGACAGCGGTTCCGCGCATTACCTGGGCATCCTTGAAATAAGGAACTTCTTTATTTAAGATCCCGACGTCTCCGGTCTGGTCAATATAAAGCTTTGTTGTGATCAAAGGCCAGACCCCGTGATCCATCCAGACACGGGCAATGCCGTTTCGGTCTGCAATGAAATGCCCGTCCCCGTCGCCGATGATCGTAGCGTTTGTCCCGTCCATACGGACGCCGCCGTAGTTTTTGGCAATCATCTCCCCTACATTCCGGGGATCCATCAACAGAAGAGAAAGGCAGTCCTGCCATAAATCGCGCCATCCGCGGCCCCCGCGTCCATAATCGTGATGGGGCAGAAAGGAACAGCCGAATAACCGGCGAAGAAAGGGCTGAAAGCTGATCCATTTCATCAGACCGTCAAAGTCGGGATTCTGGGTGTGGAAGCTTATATTTACCTTGTTTTTCCAATAAGCCTTTGTTTCCTCCAATGCTTTCAGGACTTTGTCTGAGGTATTGTATTTTTCGAGGATCCGGCTGACGGCCGCTTCCCTGTCTTCTATGCCCAGGAGAACGATATAGTCCGCCGTCTCGCCGGGGGCAATGGAACGCTTCTGAAACTGAAAGGCCCCCATGGCTTCTTTTCCGGCTTCTTTATGGAATGGAGGTTTTCCCGGATACTGCTCGTATACAGCGCGGGGATGTATATAGGTTCCTCCTTCTCCGATAAATTCTTCTACGGTAGGATAAAAGCTTTGGGGCGCCTGGCCGCTGCCGGTGCAGCCAGCGGCATAATAGACCAGGCTGTTTGGATGATGCCCTCTTTCGTCAAAAGACATTGTGGGGCATACAAGAACACCGTTTTCGGTTGTTTTAATACGGTGCAGCATGGAGGTGACATTTCGGTGATCCCGTATATTGTCCGCGCTTCTTCCATAAAGAGGAACGGCGGCATAGGCTGTCAGCTCCTGTACGGCTTCCGATTCATTCCGGATGGTTATATACATGATCTCCGTATTGCCGTCTTTGGGAATAAAGGAGGTTACCCAAGAGGTCAGCCGGAAATCTTTGGAGGTTCTTTTTAAGGTGTGCCACATAAAGCCTGCGGTCACTTCGCTTTCATCCTGGGCGGGGGAAAATTTGTCCGACTCCTGTTTGGCGGAAGCGCCGGCAGCGGAGTAAGCGCCGGTTTTGTCTATTACACACCAGAAGTTTCTGACAGAACGGTTATTATGAAGATTTTCCGCGCTTACGGGCTCCAGGAGAAAGCTGTCCTGGCCGATCTTGGAATCGCCGCCAAGATTGGGCGTAACAGAGCTTTTCAGTCCGGTTTCCGAAGCAAGGGGAAAATAAAGGCAGCTTATATTTTCCGGATTTCTGATGGAAAAACTGCCGTCTCCGTCAATAAAATGCAAATACATGAAGATATCGTCTCCTTTCACATTGGTTTATGTGAATTATATAGGAGGCTGTGTTTTGTCAAAATAAGAAACATGTGAAAAATATCAGAATCATGACCTGAATTGCGCGATTATTAATTATATGGCGGGAGAAAGCGTGTGGAAAGCCGGAGGATAGCTGCAAAAACATAAGATTGACCTGCAAAAATGTAAAGTTAACCTGCAAAAATGTAAGATGGAAATCAGGTCATGAATCTGATATTTTGTTTTGGAATTATAATATATCGAAAAAAATCATTGGGCTATAATGACAGCATCAGACATGAGGCGGCTACCTCATAAAAATAAGCTTCAAAACAGAAAAAGGAGGATTTTCAAATGAAAAAAAGAGTGATCGCGGCGCTGCTTGCGGTAATGATGACAGCGGGCGCCCTGACAGTTTCGGCTGCTGAGGTAAAGGCTGATTCAGGGGAAGGAAAGGTTATTAACATTTATTCCTGGAATAATGAGTTCCGTGAGCGTTTGGAAGCGGTTTATCCGGAGGTGGAGAAAACCTCAGAAGACGGTACGGTAACAACATTAAAGGACGGTACGGAAATTCACTGGATCATCAACCCCAACCAGGACGGCGTTTACCAGCAGAAGCTGGATGAAGCGCTGCTCAGACAGCTTGATGTTTCAGACGACGAAAAAGTAGACATTTTCCTGTCAGAGACAGACTATGTAAATAAATATACAGACGCGGATGCAGGCGTCGCAATGGCTCTTACAGATCTCGGCATCGATCCTGAGACAGACCTGGCAGACCAGTACAGCTTTACCAAGACGACCGCATCCGACCAGAACGGTGTTCAGAGAGGCTCCACATGGCAGTGCTGCCCGGGACTTCTGGTATATCGCCGTGATATCGCAAAGGATGTATTTGGTACGGACGACCCGGAGGCTGTCGGCGAAAAGGTTAAGGACTGGGATACCATTAAGGCGACTGCAGAGGAACTGAAAGCAAAGGGATACTACACATTCTCATCTTATGCGGACACCTTCCGTCTGTACGGCAACAGCATTGAAGAGTCCTGGGTGGCTCCGGGCGAAACAACCTTAAAGGTTGACCAGAAGATCATGGACTGGATCTCAGATTCCAAGGAATGGCTGGATGCTGGTTATTTTGACAAGACCGTAAAGGGACAGTGGAACGACGACTGGAATAAGGCAATGGGCTCCAAATCCAAAGTATTCGCATTCCTTCTTCCTGCATGGGGAATCGATTTCGTGTTATCTAAAAACTGGGACGGCGACGAAGGCGCATGGGCTGTAACAAATCCTCCGCAGGAATATAACTGGGGCGGTTCTTATGTACATGCATGCGAGGGTACCGATAATCCGGAGCATGTGAAGGATATCATCCTTGCGGTAACTGCCGACAAAGAAAATCTGTTAAAAATCTCCAGAGAAAAATCAGATTTTACAAATACTGTAAGCGGCATGCAGGAAGCAATGAACGACGACGAGAATTTCGCATCCGCATTCCTTGGAGGACAGAACCCGTTCAAATATTTCGCGCCGGTTGCAGAGAATATTCAGATCGCACCGCTTTCCGCCTATGACCAGGGCTGCGTGGAACTGATCCAGAATGCGTTCAGTGATTATTTCCAGGAAAAGGTTGATTTTGACAAAGCAAAAGAGAACTTTGAGACAGCCATCAAAGAGCGCTATCCGGATATCACTGAAATTCAGTGGGCAGAATAATAACAAAACAGTCTGTGGGGCATATAGATGTAAGAAAACTCCCGCGCAAGACTCGCGGGAGAGTCTTGAATTATGCTCCGCAGACCCTTTTGGGAAAGGAATGATATCTTTATGAAAAAGCGTAAAAACCTGAGTTATGCAAAGTGGGGATATATTTTTATTCTTCCGTTTTTTATCTGCTATTTCATTTTTTCCCTGATACCTCTGGCAGATACGATAAGATACAGCTTCTTTGAATATTATCGCTCGGGAATCAAAGAAATAGGTCCTAATTTTGTCGGGCTGGCAAATTATAAAAGCCTTCTGCAGTCAGATATGCTGAAATACGGGGCGAACACCCTGATCCTGTGGGTGATCGGATTTATTCCCCAGATTGCTGTGGCGCTGCTTCTGGCAGTCTGGTTTACAGACATCCGTCTTAAGATCCATGGAAAACAGTTTTTTAAGGTGGTTATTTACCTGCCGAACCTGATCATGGCGTCCGCCTTTGCCATGCTGTTTTTTACAATGTTTTCCACAAACGGGCCGATCAATTCCATTCTCATGTCTTTGGGGCTTATCAAAGAACAGATCGACTTTATGGGAACAACCTTCGGGACCAGGTCGCTGGTCGGTTTTATGAATTTCCTGATGTGGTTTGGAAATACGACGATCATGCTGATGGCGGCTATTATGGGTATCAGTGTTGATATTTTTGAGGCATCGGAGCTGGACGGCTGCAATACTTTTAAACGGTTCTACTACGTTATCCTGCCTTTAATCCGCCCGATCCTTGCCTATACGCTGATCACAGCTATCATCGGCGGCCTGCAGATGTTCGACGTTCCGCAGATTCTCACAAACGGGCAGGGAAATCCGGACCGTACCTCCATGACGCTGATTATGTTCCTGAATAACCACTTAAAGAGTAAAAACTATGGTATGGCAGGCGCGCTTTCAGTTTACCTGTTTATAGTCAGCGGTATTTTGTGCTTTATTGTATACAGAATGACTAATGATAATGATCCGGACGGCTCCAAAGCGGCTGCGAAAAGAAGAGCAAAAGAAGAAAGAAGAAGGAGGAGATAAGATATGAAATCTAAAAAGCCAAGCCACGTGCAGAGTGTCATTGCACATGTGGTCCTGATCATTTTATCGTTTATGTGCCTGTTCTTCTTTTATATTCTGCTTATTAACTCCACCCGTTCACATGCAGACCTGCAAAAAGGATTTTCAGCGCTGCCGGGGAAATATTTTTGGCAGAATTTAAAGAATGTCGCCAATGACGGAACATTCCCCATGTTCCGGGGGATTCTCAACAGTCTGATCGTATCCGGCTGTTCCGCGGCACTGTGTACGTATTTCTCATCACTGACTGCGTATGGCTTATATACATATGACTTCAAACTGAGAAAAGCAGCGTTTACCTTTATTATGGCGATTCTTGTAATGCCGACCCAGGTTACGGCAATGGGCTTCCTGCGTCTGATCACAAAGATGGGATTGTATGATTCCCTGCTTCCGCTGATCATTCCGTCTATTGCGTCCCCGTCCGTATTCTATTTCATGTACAGCTACCTGCAGTCGTCGCTGCCGCTGTCATTGGTGGAGGCTGCAAGAATTGACGGAAGCGGAGAATTCCGGACCTTTAATCAGATCGTATTGCCGATCATGAAGCCGGCGATCGCGGTGCAGGCGATTTTTACATTCGTCGGATGCTGGAATAATTACTTCGTTCCGGCGCTGGTCATTCAGTCAAAGGATAAGATGACGGTGCCGATCCTGATCGCAACTCTTCGTGGCGCAGATTATATGAACTTTGACAGCGCCAAGATTTATATGATGATAACAGTGGCTATCGTTCCGATCGTTATCATTTACCTGCTTCTGTCAAAGTATATCATCGCCGGCGTAACTCTTGGCGGTGTAAAAGAGTAGCCGGAAATGTTGCTGTGAACACGCTCTAGTGCAAAGGCGCGCGGAAATGTTATAATATGATGACATGGAGCGCGCCTTTTGGCGGTTACGTCAATGTGTGTTTACACGCTCTGAAATATAAAATTAAAAGGAAAGAGGATATAAGAGGATATATGACAGCAGAAAATCAGATCCACAGTGGAACGACGGAATATGCCCCGTCGGAAAGGGAGACTGCCCACAGCCGTCTGGCGCGTGAAATGGCGGCGGAGGGAATGGTGCTTTTAAAGAATGAAGGGCTGCTTCCCCTTGAAGCGTCGGCGCGTATTGCTTTGTTTGGGTGCGGCGCGGAAAAAACCGTCAAAGGAGGTATTGGTTCCGGGGATGTGAACAACCGGCAGAATATTTCCATATATGAAGGCCTGAAGGAAGCCGGCGTACCGATCACCAGTGAAGGATGGATCGGGGATTATCACAGACGGTATGAGGCGGCCAGGGACGAATGGAAGAAAAAGGTGCTGGATGATGCAAAGAAGGTGGAGAACCCCTTTGACGCCTATTCGGCAAATCCTTTTGTTCTTCCGGAAGGACGTATGATCAGAGAAGAAGATATTAAAGGAGCAGAAGCGGCAGTCTATGTGATCAGCCGTATTTCCGGCGAAGGCAAGGACCGACGCAGGGTAGAAGGCGATTATTATTTAAGCAGGCGGGAAAAAGAGGATATTCTGTATCTTAATGGGAAGAAGATTCCGACGGTGCTGATTCTGAATGCGGGAGGCCCTGTGGAACTCACCGATATTCTCAGTGAGGCGGAATATATCAAAGCAGTGCTGCATATTTCCCAGCCTGGCCAGCAGGGCGGCCATGCAGCAGCGGATATCCTTCTGGGGAAGGCAGTGCCGGGAGGAAAATTGACGGCGACGTGGGCGAAGCGCTACGAAGATTATCCTTATGCGGAGGACTACAGCTATCTGAACGGAAATCTGGAGGCAGAGGACTACAGAGAAGGGCTCTACGTGGGGTACCGGTATTTTGACAGCTTTGGGATACAGCCGCTGTTTCCCTTCGGATTCGGACTTTCCTATACTTCGTTTTCTGTTAAATCTGAAGAGCTGCGGATGACAGAATCGGGTATCGAGGCGGATGTTACGGTAAAAAACACCGGGAACTGCTATGCAGGCAGAGAGGTGGCGCAGATTTATGTAACGCTGCCTCAGACAGGGAGCGTAAAAGAGTACCACAGGCTTGCCGGATTTGCAAAGACGGCTGTTTTGCAGCCCGGGGAAGAGCAGAGGCTTACGATTACTATAGAGCAAAAGCAGTTTGCAAGCTTTTCGGAACGTATGAGTGCATGGTACGTGGAAGAGGGAACATACGGAATCTGGGTCGGGACGGATTCAGCGTCTCTTTGCCTGACGGCGCTGCTTACCGTTTCGGAACAGACGATTCTGGAGCGGACGCATACGGTATGTCCCCAAAAAGAAAAATTTGAAGAGCTTGGCGCGTCGGCAGAGGCGGGCAGAAAGGCCGCGGAATGGCTTTTGGAGGCAAAGAAGCGGGGCGTGCCTGAATTTCATTTTGTACCCCGGGGAGAGAAAAAGAAGGAACATACGGCGCCTCCTGAAGCAAAGCAGCCTGTTGAAGAACTGATACCTCTTTTGTACGGAAATATCACGCAAGGAGCCAGCACGCTGGGCTCTGCTGGAATCCGTGTACCGGGGTCAGCGGGAGAAACTACAGAGGCATTGGAAGAAAAATACGGAATGCGTTCCCTTATTATGGCAGATGGCCCGGCGGGACTCCGCCTGAGGCAAAGCTATGAGGTGGACAGGCAGACGGATACGGTATATGGCACCGGAGTTTTGGGATCACTGGAAAACGGCTTTTTGGAACCGGCACAGCACCATGAGGACGCAGATACCTATTATCAGTACTGTACCGCCTTTCCTGTGGGAACGGCATTGGCGCAGACATGGGATAAAGACCTGATGAGAAAATTCGGCGAGGCGATCGCGGCGGAGATGGAGGAATTCCATGTGGATCTCTGGCTGGCGCCGGGAATGAATATTCAGAGAAACCCGTTGTGCGGCCGTAACTTTGAATATTATTCCGAGGATCCGCTGCTGTCAGGGATGATGGCAGCAGCGGTAACAGAGGGCGTGCAGAGCAGAAAGGGCTGCGGCGTAACCATCAAACATTTTGCCTGCAACAATCAGGAGGACAACCGCATGGTGGTGAATGCCCGCGTTTCGGAAAGAACCCTCCGTGAAATCTATTTCAGGGGATTTGAGATCGCAGTGAAGCAAAGCGCGCCTGTGTCGATCATGACGTCTTATAACTTGATTAACGGTGTTCATGCGGCAAACAGCAGAGACCTGTGTACAGTACTTGCACGTGAGGAATGGGGATTCGACGGCGTGATCATGTCCGACTGGAATACAACGGTTCCGGATGACGGAAGCGTGCCGTGGATGTGCGCGGCCGCCGGAAATGATATCATCATGCCGGGAAGCATTAAGGATGATGAAAATATCCGCCGGGCGTATGCACAGGGGATACTGTCCGAAGAGGATATCCGAAGCTGTGCAGGACGTATCCTTGCAATGATACGAAAATTAGATAAATAAGTTTATAGTAAAAAATAAACAAATTTGCCGTTAACCATAAAACCGAAAATAAGCCTGTAAATACAATAAAAGATGAATCCCCGCAGTTTCCTGCGGGGATTCGGCTTTTTCAGGGTGAAGAGACATTTAGGGTGGAGATAAAAAAAATATAAAAGAAGTACTTGACAACTACTAAAAGTTAGAATATACTAACTAGAGTGAAATTAGTTAACACAAATTCCAAGATATAATTCTTAAGAAAGAAGTGAAGAAATGATGCCGTTATCCATGGTAAATGAAGGAGAACCGAATATCATTAGAAAGGTAGGAGGAAAAGAGGAAACGAAACGTTTTCTGGAAAATCTTGGCTTTGTAGTTGGAGCAGAAGTGACCGTTGTCTCGACCATCAACGGGAATATGATTGTGAATGTAAAAGATTCCAGAGTTGCCATCGGTAAGGATATGGCAAATAAAATTATGGTCAACTGAAGGAGGGAGATACAATGAAAACATTAAAAGAGATTCCATGCGGTGAGACTGTTAAGGTGGTAAAGCTTACCGGGGAAGGACCTGTGAAACGCCGGATTATGGATATGGGAATTACCAAAGGTGTGGATATTTATGTAAGAAAAGTAGCGCCTCTTGGAGATCCGATCGAGATTACGGTGAGAGGATATGAATTATCTGTGCGTAAGGCAGATGCAGAGATGATCCAGGTAAGCTGATTTTGGCTTTTAAGAGCAATTTTTTTTAAAAGACAGTTAGACTATACTTATATTTATTAGAGTATACTATAATGCGATAGACGAAACTAAGATGAAGCATCCATTTATGGGGCGCCGCATTTCAGTGTTCCGTCTACATTGTTAGTTCATTAGGAGGAAAGAGAAATGGCAATTACAATTGCATTGGCAGGTAACCCGAACAGTGGTAAGACCACCCTGTTCAACGCATTGACCGGTTCTAACCAGTATGTTGGTAACTGGCCGGGCGTAACTGTGGAAAAAAAAGAAGGAAGGCTGAAAGGAAACAAGGAAGTTACGATCGCTGACCTTCCGGGAATTTATTCTTTATCTCCGTATACCCTTGAAGAAGTGGTGGCAAGAAACTATCTTATCAACCAGAAACCGGACGCGATTTTAAATATTGTTGACGGAACCAACCTGGAGAGAAACCTTTATCTTACGACCCAGTTAATGGAGCTTGGCATTCCGGTAGTTATGGCAGTCAACATGATGGATGTCGTCAGAAAGAACGGCGACCAGATCCGCATTGACAAGCTTGCCAAGAAACTCGGCTGTGATGTTGTGGAGATTTCCGCTTTGAAAGGCGACGGCATACAGAAAGCGGTAGATGCAGTAGTAAAAGCAGCGTCTGCTCATAAAAGCTCCGCTCCGGTACATACTTTTGATCCCAAGGTTGAAGAAGTCCTTGATTCTATTGAAAGAAAGCTTAGCACTTCTGTCCCGGAGGCTCAGAAGCGTTTCTTTGCTGTTAAGCTTTTGGAAAGAGACGACAAGATTACCGACCAGTTAAAGAGTGTTCCGGATGTTTCCACAGAAATTGCGGAAATTGAGAAAGCTATGGATGATGATACGGAAAGTATTATTACGAATGAACGCTATGTATATATTTCATCTATTATCGGAGATTGCTACAAGAAGAAGCAGACGGGAGATAAATTGACGCTCTCTGACAAAATCGACAGAGTCGTTACAAACAGGATTCTGGCGCTTCCGATTTTTGCAGCGGTTATGTGGTTAGTATACTATGTTTCCGTAACAACTGTCGGAACGATCGTTACGGACTGGACGAATGACGTACTCTTCGGAGAAATTATCCCGCCGGCTATCGAAAGTTTTCTGGTAAGCATTAACTGCGCAGATTGGTTACAGGGATTGATCCTTGACGGTATTGTGGCAGGTGTCGGCGCTGTTATTGGTTTCGTGCCGCAGATGCTGGTATTGTTCATTTTCCTTGCGTTCCTGGAAGGCTGCGGATATATGGCGCGTATCGCGTTTATTATGGACCGTATTTTCCGTAAATTCGGACTTTCCGGAAAATCTTTTATTCCGATGCTGATCGGTACCGGATGCGGTGTTCCTGGTGTTATGGCATCCAGAACGATTGAAAATGACCGTGACCGTAAGATGACTATCATGACAACAACCTTCATTCCCTGCGGAGCTAAGCTGCCGATCATCGCCCTCATTGCAGGCGCGCTGTTTGACGGAGCTTCCTGGGTTGCACCAAGTGCATACTTTGTGGGAATTGCGGCAATCATTTGTTCCGGTATTATTCTGAAAAAGACAAAAATGTTTGCCGGAGACCCGGCGCCATTCGTTATGGAGCTTCCGGCTTATCATTTGCCGACTGTGGGCAGCGTTCTCCGCAGCATGTGGGAGCGTGGCTGGTCCTTTATTAAAAAAGCAGGTACCATTATTCTTCTTTCCACTATCGTACTTTGGTTCCTGATGAGCTTTGGATGGGCAGACGGTTCCTTTGGAATGCTGGAAGCAGAACAGCTCGACAGCAGTATTCTTGCAAGGATCGGAAGCGTAATCGCACCAATTTTCATACCGCTCGGATGGGGAGACTGGAAGATGGCAGTCGCAGCCGTTACAGGTTTGATCGCAAAGGAAAACGTAGTCGGAACCTTTGGTATTCTTTTTGGCTTTGCAGAAGTTGCAGAGGACGGCGCAGAAATTTGGGGACAGCTTGCAGGAAGCATGACTGCAGTTGCTGCATACTCTTTCCTTGTATTTAACCTTCTGTGTGCTCCGTGCTTCGCAGCAATGGGCGCGATCAAGCGTGAGATGAACAACACGAAATGGTTCTGGTTTGCGATCGGTTATCAGTGCTTGCTTGCTTATGTAGCATCTCTGTGTGTATATCAGATCGGAACCCTGGTAACTGGCGGCGGATTCGGTATCTTCACAGTTGTTGCTTTCCTTCTGATCATTGGATTTATTTACCTTTTATTCAGACCATATAAAGAAAGCAATACTTTAAACGTGAATGTAAGAAGTGTTGCCAGTGCAAAATAAATAGTCCGGAGCAGTCCCCCGCTTCCGGCAGACGGAAGCCTGCATGTATTATGCAGGCTTCTCGTGTATCAGATGTGAGATGACTCCCGCCTCCATAGGCGGTGAGTAACAAACTCGTATTAGTGGCGGGAGTCAATCCCCCATCTGATATACGCTCCGCGAGGATGTGCAGGGATTCGCGGGCGAGTTCTGAAAGTAAAGAGCGCCTTCTGTTCTGTGACAAATTGTCCGGCAGAGCAGGAGAGATAAAATATGGAAACAAATATAAAGAAAAGGAGGCAGATTATGGGAACGATTGTAGTATTGGCAATCCTGATCGTTATAGTAGCTTTGGTAGTGAGAAGCATGATACGCGATAAAAAAAATGGAAAATCAATCCAGTGCGGCGGCGACTGTAAATACTGCGGCGGTCATTGCCATCAGGTAACGCAGACGGACGGAGGAAAAAAGAATGGCTAATGCTGTTATTATTATTATATTAGTGCTGATTGTCATCTTTGCTGTAAAAAATTCCGTGAAACATTTTAAAGGCGAAGGCGGCTGCTGCGGAGGCGGCGGAGAACCTGTCACAAAAAGAGATATTCCGAACAAAACGCTGGAAGGCCCCAAGCTTGGAGAAAAGAGTGTTTCTATTTCCGGTATGCATTGCGACCACTGCGTCATGGCTGTCACGAAAGCTATCAACCGCATAGATGGCGCATCCGCAAAAGTAAACCTGAAACAAAATCGTGCGGTTGTATCCTATGACCGTCCTATTTCTGATGAAGCCATCAAAAGCGCCGTAGAAGCCGAAGGATTCCAGGTAACTCAAATTAATGAACTGTGAACGAAAGACCGATACTTTACTGTTTTGTAGGGTATCGGTCTTTTTGCGCAACGGTGCGGCAGGAAAAGCTGTGCTTTCAAAAACATATTTAATGATTATCATTAAAAAATAATTGACAAACATTATATTTTGTGATATAAATAAACTTAAGAAGGAAAGAAGTTAGTCCTGCAAAATATGCAGGATAATAAATTCTGATGTTTCTATAGGGAAATTATTATAATTAAGAAGGAGAGAATAAAATGAAGGATAATGATTTCAGAACAGATACCAATAACGTAATTAAAAAAAATTTTTCTGAAAAAGTAGGAAGTTTACTGATGATAGCTACTTTCCTTACGGGGATTGGATCCATAGGAGGGGTATGGTCTATGATCAGTATGATCAAAGATGGTTCCTGGAGTGAGATAGGGATAAACGCATTTGCCTGGAGGTCATTAATGTTTTTGTGTATGTTTTGCGCTTTTATTGCATTAGTGAAAATTGCTATTGATGAAAAGCCCTTTTCAAAGACATTATCTGTTTGTTTGTGGATTATCGGAGGCTTGATTATAGCTGCTTCTATTGTGTTTCCAAGACTTTCCGGATACCGGTCATCGGGATTTGAGTTGTTTTCAGGTAAGAACTTTGTATTAATTGACGGGATGATATTGGTTGTTGGAATTCTTTTTATTATATTAGGCAGTTTGATAAAAGACGGATTCGAAATGCAGAAAGAGATGGAAGAAATATTGTAGGGGGATAGTATGGCAATTATTTTAAGGCTTGACAGAATGATGGCTGACCGTAAAATGTCATTGAATGAATTGTCTCAGAAGGTAGGTATATCAAATGTAAATTTATCAAATCTGAAAACCGGAAAGGTGAAAGCAATACGGTTCAGTACGCTGGACGCAATATGCAGAGTGCTGGAGTGTCAGCCCGGGGATATACTGGAATATGAGGCGAAAAAGTGCGAAGATGAATCCTTTGCGCGGTGAACATGGTCTGTAAGCGGCAGCGGCGCTTTGAGGAAACGGTTGAGTTTTTGGCTTGGAAAGGAGTGTATGTAAATGGAACGCATAAATAAGAAGCTTCCTGTTGGAGTTGAGGATTTTAGCAAAATCCGGACAGAAGGATTTTATTATATTGATAAAACAGGATTGATTAAGGAACTCCTGAATAATTGGGGGGAAGTGAATCTTTTTACACGTCCCAGACGGTTTGGAAAGAGCCTGAATATGAGCATGCTGAAGAGCTTTCTTGAGATCGGCTGTGACAAAGCATTGTTTGACGGACTCAAGATTTCAAAAGAAACGGCGTTATGTGAAGAATTTATGGGGAAGTTCCCGGTTGTGTCAATATCATTAAAAGGGGTAAACGGGAATGGTTTTAACACTGCGCGTGAGATGCTGTGTTCTGTGATCGGTACGGAAGCGATGCGGTTTCAGTTTTTGCTTGAAAGTGACAGATTAACGGAAAAAGAAAAGATGCAGTATCATCAGTTGACGATGATTGATACAACCAATCAGGGCTCTTTTGTTATGTCTGATTCTATCCTGATGGGAAGCCTGAAAACGCTTTCCATGCTGCTGCAAAAGTATTATGGGACTAAAGTAATTATTTTGATCGATGAATATGACGTGCCGTTGGCGAAGGCGAATGAGAACGGTTATTATGATCAGATGGTCACATTGATCCGGGTTCTGTTTGAACAGGCATTGAAGACAAATGATCATCTTCAGTTTGCAGTGCTGACAGGCTGTCTGCGTGTGGCGAAAGAAAGCATTTTTACCGGACTGAATAACCTAAAGGTGTTGTCCATAACGTCGGTGAGTTTTGATGAATCTTTTGGTTTTACGGATGAAGAAGTGAAAGCACTGTTGGAATATTATGGACTTTCCAATTGTTACAGCGCCGTGAAAGACTGGTACGATGGATATCATTTTGGAAATGTGGATGTATATTGCCCGTGGGACGTGATCAGTTATATCGATGAGCGAAGAGTTGATTCCACGCTTGTGCCGAAGAATTACTGGTCAAATACAAGCAGCAATGATGTGGTAAGGCATTTTATTGAAAAAGCTGATGCAGGAACGACCAAAAGAGAGATTGAGCGTCTCATTGCCGGAGACTTTGTGGTGAAAGAAATTCATCAGGAATTAACATATAAAGAGATGTATGATTCCATTGAAAATATATGGAGCGTCTTATTTACCACAGGTTATCTGACTCAGCGGGGACGGCTGCAGAATGACGTATATCAATTGGTGATTCCCAATATGGAAATCCGGACGATCTTTACCGGGCAGATCATGAAGCTGTTTAAAGAAAGTGTGAAGAAGGATGGATCTGCACTGAATGCTTTCTGTGACGCGTTAAAGAACGGGGACGCAGACGGCGTGGAGCGGCAGTTTGAAAAATATTTGAAAAAAACAATCAGTATTCGGGATACATTTGTAAGAAAAACCACAAAAGAAAATTTTTATCATGGCATCCTGCTTGGAATCCTTGGATTTAAAGAGTCCTGGGGCGTAAGTTCCAATAAGGAGGCGGGAGATGGATACAATGATATCCAGGTGGAGATTGACGACGAGGATATCGGGATTATAATTGAAGTAAAATATGCACATAATGCGGACCTGGAATCCGGCTGCACAGAGGCTTTGGAGCAGATTAACAAGAATGGTTATGCAGAACAGCTCCGGGAGGACGGGATGCAGACAATTCTGAAGTACGGTATTGCATGCTATAAGAAAAAATGCAGAGTGCTGCTGGAGAGGGAAGAATAGCAGAGCCGAAAATAACTTGCCAGAGAAACTGTGTTGGATTCGGCAAAGTACATATTAGATAATCAAATCATATATCGTACTTCCTCTTTTTTTAAGTATATTTTGTGCATCTTCTGTATAGAGAATAATTCAGAGGTATCGTACAGGGCAGGTCATATACTATTGATACCATAACGGAATACCGTTATAATATGAGCAAGAAGCACGAAGAGGTGATGGATATGCTGAAAGACCGGCTGTCGAAAGCATTGGAAGTGTCAATGGAAGAACTCCTGTTGGAGAATCAGGAATATCGGAGCAATTTTGAAACTTTTAAGAGCAATGTATGCCATCTCGTTAAAGATCAGGGTGATCTGGATTTTATTATTGAGGTTTTACAGTCAAAAGACATTCGCCGCTATTGGGATCGGAAATGGTATCCGGAAGCCTTTTATCTTCTGGCGATGGTGGACTATCTGAGCCGGGTAAATAGATATGCGAAGGATCTATTGTTGAAAGCTTTGGAAACACCGGATTTGGAGGCGCTATTTCTGGAACAATGTGAGGATGAGACCGAGGCAAAGGCTGCCATTCTTGAAATCGAGCGCAAGTATCCGAAAGTGGTTCGGGAGGACAATGTAAGCGACATTATTCAGGCCGCGCTTGCCAGAAAGAAACAGACCAGAGAACGATAAGATTTTGTTAAGCGGAGCAAAACAAATACGCCCAAGTTTATGTATTACGATGAATGCTACATGCTGCCCTCACGGATCTCCCTGGACAGGCTGCAGAATGAGGAGGAATTAACGCCGACTGAAGGAAAAGGTATATTGTGTGGAAAATGAAGAGAAAGGAACTAAAGTTTGTAAATATGTAATCTGATCCGGTTTGCGTTACCAGCGTTTCGGCATATAAATCGAATAAAGTGATATTTGAAAAAACAAAATTGGCGATATATAATATAAATATGGCGTATAAAACGCCAAAAATATAATATGCAAATACTATTTGGCGATTTATGATAGAAAGGCGCGATTATGAAAATTATTGGCAGAAAACGGGAAAAGGATAGCCTGATGCAGTGTCTGATGTCAAAGCGACCGGAATTTGTTGCTGTTTACGGAAGAAGAAGGGTGGGAAAAACGTATCTGATTCGAGAATACTTTAATAAACAGTTTTCTTTTTATACCACGGGTCTTTCGGATGAAAAGACAAAGGGACAGTTACGTGCTTTTCATGCAAGTTTGAATGCGTATGGACATGAAGATAAAAGTATTCCCAGAGATTGGTTTGAAGCATTTACACGTTTGAGGGAACTTCTTGAAAGTGATAAAGTATACCGTGAACCAATAAATAATAAAAGGGTGATATTTCTTGATGAACTTCCCTGGATGGACACTGCCAGATCAGACTTTAAAAGCGCTCTTGATTACTTTTGGAACTGCTGGGCATCAGCGCAGGAGGATCTGGTATTGATTGCCTGCGGATCTGCAACATCATGGATCATAACGAACCTTCTTACTAACAAAAAAGGATTTCATAACAGAATAACAAGACATATTCACCTTTTACCATTCTCATTGGCAGAATGTGAAGAATTGTTCGCACTTAATGATATAGTCATGACCAGGAGCCAGATGATCGAAAGCTATATGGTTTTCGGCGGTATACCCCATTATCTGAATCTTTTGGATTCACGTCTTAGCCTTGCGCAGAATATTAATGAACTGTGCTTTAAGGAGTATGGTTACCTTCACGACGAGTACTGCAATCTTTTTTACTCATTGTATGATAAGCCGGAAAAGCATATGGCTATACTTGAAACGCTGGCAAGAAACAGAGACGGTATGACAAGAGCGGAGCTTTCAAAAGAAAAAGAAATTGGAGGCGGATCTGTTCTCACAAAGAACCTGCGTGAATTGGAAGAGTGCGGTTTTATTCGGAAATTCATTAATTTCACGAAAGGAGAGGGAGAGTCGTTTTACCAACTGATCGATCCGTTTACACTTTTTAGTATCAGGTTCATAAAGAACAAGAAGTTTGATTCATGGAATGAGTATATTAACACGCCGGGTTATCATTCGTGGCGGGGAAATTCTTTTGAAATAGGGCTACCGCAATCCCACTGGATTTAGACGGTGGGTTAAGGTAGCCAAAAGTGTCGGCTTGTGATATACTTGCTTCA